>CALZGZ010000062.1 GCA_945787105.1 uncultured Gammaproteobacteria bacterium | reverse complement strand
GTTCGCAATGCGAAGGTCGGGAGTTCGAGCCTCCTCCGCTCCACCATTTCTAATACAATCCTTTCAAAGACTTAGCGAACCAATATCAGTTTACTTCTACGCGTATTTTCGCCGGCCGTGACAAAATCGTCATATCCGTCCAGCTTGGCTACTCGATAAGTACAGGCGTGTGATAGGGGAAATGAGATAGAAACCGCGACTCTGACCCCAACTATCGTGCACATGTTTTAGTCCGCGCGCGACGACTACCAATAAGACACTGCTTGCTCGAATATACCGCGAATCTCATCAAGGCCCGCTTCTCGCGGGGCGTTACCGATCGCGCGGCGCTGGCGTATCGCCGAGTCGGCCATCGCGGCGGCATCGTCCTTGGTGAGTCCCACACCGCTTAGCCCATTCGGCACACCGGTGGCACGCATCAACGAGACGATCTTTGATGCAACGAGCTCTCCGGCGTCCTCGGGCGCCGCATCACGAATATCCTCGCCGAGATATCGCGCTGCTTCAAGATGCCGTTCGGGCGCCGCTTGCGCGGTGTAACGAAACACCGATGGCGAATTAACGATAACGCTCAACCCATGCGGGACAAACGGTCCACTGCCGGGATAGTCTTGAGGCCTGAAATCACGCGACATTTGCGAGACCGCGTAAGACAATGCGTGTGGCAGGTGCGTCCCACTGTTGCCAAACGCCATACCCGCCAAAGTGGCCGCCCAGCTCAGGCAATCGCGCGCTTCGTGGTCCGTGGCATCCGCCACACCGCGTTCTAAGTAATTACCCACAATTCGCAGCGCTTCAGCGGCATGCAGATCACTCCAAGGATTCGCGCCCTGGATCATGGGGCGGGCATTGGCTTGTGGTACCTTTGCCCAGCGTGTGTACGCGCGGGCGGTGTAACACTCGATGGCGTGACTCAACAAATCAAATCCAGTGGATGCGACCACCGTCGGGGGCAGTGTGTCGACACACGCGGGGTCAATGATGGCCTCATCGGGCAACAAGTGACGGCTGGCAAGCACAAACTTGACACTAAGGGCTGCAAACCGAATCACTGATAATCCGGTTACCTCCGACCCGGTTCCTGACGTCGTGGGACACGCAATATGTGGCAGCAACGACCCGGGCACGGGTTTACCGGCGCCGGCCGGTGGCCCAAAGTAGGTCTCGAAACTCGCTGGGTATTGCGCATAGACCAATGCGCCCTTCGCGGTGTCCATGACCGAGCCACCGCCTACTGAGATCACCCCGTCGAAACGGCCGTCGATCAGGAACTCGGCGGCGGCGAGCACGGACTCATCGGTCGGCTCGATATGCACCTCGGAAAAGACCGCGGCATCGATGCCCGCCGCCTCGAGCGAGGATCGCGCTCGTGCGAAGTGCTCGGAGTCGGCCAGGTACGGGTCGGTCAACAGCGCGGCGCGGCGAATCCCCCAACCCAAGGCGCGCTCACCGACCTCGCTTAGTGTGCCGCGGCCGAAAGTCACCCGCGGCATGTCTACCGTAAACGCGTCGGCACCCCCCTCAGTGGGTGCGAAGTACTGGCAACACCCCATGGTAATCTCCTCCCGCTCGAGCCATCACAGCATGATGCAGCAGAACTGCGGTTATTTCCACCCGCCCCAGCGGGACCAAGCCAACCGACGGGGCAGTTCTTGCAATACCCCCTATGACGCCCGCTCGACGCTGAAGAGACCGCCTAAATTATGTAAAAATAATGGCGAAACTCTCGAGAAATGGACAGGGAAATTGCATTTCGCAGGGTTAATATCGAATGGGTGCGAAGTCAGTAGCGGGAGGTTGAAGGGGTGCGGCGAACCGTTCTTTACATTGCGATCGCGTTGATTTTTCTGCTGAGCACGAAGGTTGACCCGGCTTCCGTGGCCTATGCTGAGGCACTAATTACCGGGCCAGGCGCAACCGTCATTGCGGCGACCGACGCGGCGGTATCCAGATCCGCTTGCCTGCGTTTGGGAGCTTGCGCCAACAACACAATTCACACCTCTACGCCGGCGATCTCGGAGGACTATCCCGACGGCCTACAATGGGACCACGACTCGGTATCGCTCAAGTTCTCGGGCAATCGGGTGAAGTTCCGGCTACATTTCTGATCGTTCCGTATCTGGCGCAGTTAGTGCGGCAGGCCTTTAGTATGACTTGCCTGTTTCAGAAAATCCTTGTGGCCTTTCATGCTCAGGAAGAAATATAGGCCCGGCAAACTGGTAATCAACAACACCGCCAAGAACACCACCATAATGGTTGCAGCCTGATCCTCCGCCATACCATATAGCCCAAAAAAAGCGATCGCCGCTGTTTCGCGCACGCCGTGTCCACCGATAGTAATCGGCAACGAAGCGACTACAAAGATCAACGGTATGATGACCATGTAGTTCCAAAAATCGAGGTCCGCGCCAATGCCGCTGCCTAACATCCAGAACAGCGAAATCTCGACGATTTGACCCAAGACGCTCAAGCCAACGAGCTGCATCATCACTTGCGGTCGGTTGATATATCGATGACTGGCTTCGGCAATACGCAGTAGCGCTTCGACGGCCTTTATGTGTTGCCAACGCTCGAAGAAACGATGCACTGGCCAGTACACCTTGCTGTGTCCGATCAGAATCAACGCTATGACACAACCTAAAAACAGCAGCGGCAACAATGTCCTTAGCATTACGGTCAACGGATTTTCGAGTTCTACGTATCGTATCGCCAGTGTAGCCAGTCCAATCAGCGTAACTAAACCGATCACGCGTTCGGTTATGATCGGAGAGACAGCGACCGCAATGCCGTGCTTTTGCCTAAATATATAGTAGGCACGTAGGAGATCTCCGCCGGTGACGCTGGGTAGTAAATTGTTGAACAAGGCACCGATAAAGAAGATCGGAAGCAAGGCGTTGATGCGATGTCCCAGTTGATGTAACGCTAGCAACACCGACCATCGCCAGGTACCGATGATATACGCGGTGATCTGTAGCCCAATTGCCGCAGCAATCACCCACGCGCTGACCTGTCCGAGGTTGGTGGCAACGCCAGCCCATTCTATGCGAAACACCAGAAAAGCAATCAGGCCTAGACTGACACCGATTTTGATAAACCTTTGCATTGTTCCCTATTGATCGCTAAATCGCACGGTGCCCATTGACGATACTCGAGCGCCAATCGGCGTGCTCGTGTCTGTTCCTCCCACCTGCAGCTCGCGGCTCGTGTTTCCCAGTCTCAAATAACCCAGGTCCGCCTGTCCCAGATCTCAAACTCCGATCGCCGCTGCCATATTGCGCAGTATGCAACGAAGACCGCCGCAAACCAATGAGGTCACTCGCAACATGCTGATTCTCATTCAGATACCCCACGATCCTTCATTGATTCGAATCTCACATTAAACATGTCCCGGCGCAGTAAGTGACGTAAGGACTCTACTAGCGGACGGGCCGCCCGCACATCCCTTGGAGTATCGCTTGTCAACGGTTATATTTTCCACCATTGCTGTCTCACTCAGGATGACGTTGTGTGCTGTGAACCACTTGGCCCTGTCCAGGGGAAACCCCCTAACGCTAGGGCTATTGCCGCGAACACGTCCTTTATATGCAAGCATTCTGTACAATGGCATCACACCGGATGGCATCCTGAAGTACTTAACCCGCCTGTCCTGAGCGTAGTCGAGGGAAAACAGATTAACCTGTGAGCGATGCCCCGCTATACTCGGCTCGACCCACAACAGCTCGGATTTCTTCCGGGGCTCGGTATGCAATCAATGCCGGCGACCCGTGTGAGTGTGACAACAAAATCTTCCCAGCACTACTCCAAGGAATTATCTTTCATAAATATGGTCTATTATTAAAATGGGGGTGTAAACATGGATCAAACTCGCATCGAGCGTCGATTGTCGGCAGCACGTCACGCACGGCAGATACGTAGGTAGATGGTCCCACATCGTAAATGCGCCGGTATCGGATGCAAGTTGCGCGAGCATATCCGTTGTAGCGATATGCCGGCGGCCGATGTGATGCGTTTAGACAACGCAATGGTCGTCCGTGCAATCGCCAGAGACGAAAAGATATTTTCGCAAGGTGCCGACGCCACGGGCCTGTTTTGCCTTCGAAGTGGACATACTCTCCTGTGGCATGCGGATGCCTTTAACCATAAAACCGCGTTCCGGGTTGTTGGACCGGGCGAGATGATGGGCTATCGCAGCATGTTCGGGGACGACGCTCATGCGGCGACCGCTCAGGCCCTGACCGCATGTGATGTGTGCTACTACCCGAAGAAGATCGTGCTACAGCTGGTCGATGAATTTCCGGGTTTCGCCCGCCGCTTCTTCCGTACACTCGCTCGCGACCGCGGTCCGCGGGACGCATTGCTGCTCCGTGGTCAGCATATACCGGTTCGCACCCGGCTGATTAATCTGTTGCTGTTGATGAACACAAATGAAATATGTCCTGACAATGGTACATGTGTACTTAAATTACCGATGCTACGCCGGGATATCGCTGCTTTGCTCGCGGCGCGCCCGGAATCCATAGCTCGTGCGATCAAGGAATTAGGACAAGCTGGCATTGCGATGTTCAGTGGCCGAACCGTGACCATTCCAAACCTCGATGCCCTGAGCGCGGAAACCACCGGCGAACAGCTTCCACTCAATAGTTCAGTGCCCGTTTAACCACTTATTCGACCGCAACTTTCCCTTCCCGCACAGGGACCCCATTCTCCGGGAATTCGCAACAATAATGCCTTGATCTGTCGCCCCAGCCCGTGGTCATGCCCACATAACGCTTGGGAAGCAGCCACATCCATTACGTGCAGAAACGCGCTATAGTCCGGCCTCATGGGAGCGCTAACATATGATCATTCAAGATTCGCCCGCCACGCCGCGCACACGCTGTTTGGCATGTTGCCGAAGTACGAACGAACCTTTATCCGTGATCAGTCGCTACATTACCGTTTCACGCAACAGGAATTGCGACAGATTGTGGAGATGGCGATGGATTTTCAAGCGTGGCATGAGATGTCGATCTGCGACGCATGGCCCCGCGAAATCCACGATGCCGTGAACGGCAAGTCCGGGCGACAACGCGTCCTGTACGAGCTGCGTAAGATCTGGCATGCGCTCAAGAATACGGCCCCCAATTACCAACGATTTGGACCACATACTAAACCGACACCCGCCAAATCCGCGCTCGGTGTTCGTCACAAACGGAGTCTGGGTCTGGGCTATTGCCCGGTTGCCTCGACCCGTACGCGGTGCTGCAACCTGATGACGATGGATTCAGTCGAGAATTGTGGCTTCGGCTGCAGCTATTGTAGTGTTCAGTCTTTCTACCGTGGTGACACAATCAACTTTGATCCGAATTTTGCGGCAAAGCTGCAAGCGTTGGAACTCGATCCGAACCGGATCTATCACATTGGCACCGGTCAGTCGTCGGATTCACTACTGTGGGGAAACAAGCATGGCGTGCTGCAAGCCCTAGTGGGTTTTGCGCGCGAGCACCCCAACGTCATCCTGGAATTAAAGACCAAGTCAAAAAACATCTCTTATTTGCTCAACAACGAGATACCGGCCAATATCTTGTGCACTTGGTCGCTGAATACGCCGACAATCATTACCCATGAAGAACACCAAACTGCATCCTTGAAAGACCGCCTGGTCGCCGCGCGCAAGTTGGCAAACCGGGGCATCCTGGTTGGCTTTCATTTTCATCCGCTTGTTCACTATGACGCCTGGCGCACCGATTACGCGCGGATCTTCGGCAATTTATTGGAACAATTCGATCCCTCCGAGGTGGCCTTGATTTCACTCGGTACATTAACGTTTACCAAGTCCGTGATCCGCACCATCCGCTCGCGCCGAGTCAAGACCAAGGTACTACAGCTACCGCTGGTCGCGGCAAACGGCAAGCTTTCTTATCCGGAAGCAATAAAGCTCGAGCTGTTTCGTTTTGCTTATCAGAGCCTCGAACCCTGGCACACACAGGTGTTCTTTTATCTTTGCATGGAGAATCCACGCTTGTGGCAGCCAGTGTTTGGCTTCGATTACCCTTCCAACGACGTCTTCGAAACCGCGATGAAGACCAGTTACATGGACAAAATCAGGAGTGCGGGGAGCGGCGGAGCTCGCAGGTCGAAACAAAGATGGGGTCAGAGTCAACGACTCTGACCCCTGTTTTGGGTTCTTATTGACGAATACTGCTCTCGTACGAGCTACGGCGTGCCGTGGATTTTGACGGCACTGGCCGCCGCCCACGCCTTGGTTTGTGATGAGTGGCAGGTCAGACAGGCGCGCTCGACGCTCAAATAAGCTTTACCGTCGCTGTCAACACGCACGAACTTGCCGTCGTCGGTAAACATGTTCCAGGCGGGATCGGCCATGATCCGGAAGATGTGCGACTTGATATCGCCTTGCGGTACAACACCGTCGGCGGTTTGGATCTTAATGGCCATCGCTGATTTGCCGGCGTAAGGCATGTGACAGTCCTTGCATTGGAACTTCGCCTTGGCTGCCACTTTGACTTCGATGTTGGTGTGACACATCTTACAGGTCGCATCCTCGCCCTTGTAGCCGCCCAATTGGTACCGGGTCCCCTTGTGCGGGTTGTGGCAAGTTGTGCAACCGAACATCTTATGTGGCGAGGCGAGTAAATCCTCGTACTGCTCATGGTGCCTCACGAGCCCGCCCTTGGCATCGATCTGGGTCACCTCGCCGCGGCGGTGGCAGTCCCCGCAGTTTTCCTTGGTGGGTGGTTTGCCACTCATGGGGTTCTTCGCGTGCTCGGCGGCGGGACCGTGGCAGGCCTCACAGCGCACACCCGGCTCCGACCAGGTGCCGTGAATCCCGGGCAGGTTGTCCTGGTGCGGACCCGCCTCGCCGGTCTTTACCCAACCGGTAGTGTGACACGTGCCGCAGGTGTAGGGCTTGCGCGGCGCGTGCTTGGCGCTGTAACCGGTCCAGTTCGGTTCGGTGGCCAGAAATGTGTTCGCCAGGTTGAACTGGCGATTCTCTTTGCCGGTGAGGATGTACCCTTCCTTGTCCATGAAACGCGCCTTCCAGCCGTATCCGCCGATCACGTACGTGACATCATCCCAGGTCTTGTCCGCTGGCGGTTTGGGAACCCCTGGGGAGGTGCCTGCCGGGTAGCTCGGCGGCGCACCCCGCACCCGTTGGATCTTGTACGGATGCCCGGACTTCATTTGCTGCTCGTAGATCTCTAAGTGACATCCCTTACAGGCCTCCGCGCCCGCGTATCCCTCACTCACGCTGTAGGCCGCACCCGCAAAGGAAAAACCAAGCGCGGCTGTGGTCACCAGGAATATCGATCGTCGCATGTTGGGTTGCCTCTTGTTATTGCTGCGCGAGATTCCACCCGGAGCGCCGCAGCAATTCGCACACCGGGCGCCGCCACACCGGCGGCACTTTTATATGAAAATAGACTGGAATTGTTGTTAGTCAATGCAGGGCTTGTCTGGTAATCGCCACAGGTGGTGTTCTCTTGATCAAGGTCAAGCATGGGGTTATAAAGACGGACACCACTCGCGCACAGCCAAGCCTCTGAGGTGCGGACCACGGTCCGGGACTGGCGGCCGACGTACCCGTCACCGTGACAATTATT
>CALZGZ010000061.1 GCA_945787105.1 uncultured Gammaproteobacteria bacterium | reverse complement strand
GGCCTCTCAATAATGCAAGGTCTAACATAAAGTAGTATGAGCAGATTTGGTAAGTTCGCTGTCTCACGCAATCTGAAGGTGGGCGGTTCCTACTCGCACGACACAATCTCCGATTATCGTACTTGGTTGGCGACCGTCGTGCTTTCCAGCGTGCTGATAACGAGTTGCGCACCTACCGGCCCATCCGTTGTCCGCGAACCGTCTGCGGAGGTTCACCCGCCCGCCACAACCGCAGCCGTGGAACCGCCAAAGGTCAAACTTACCGGAGACCTGATGTATGACATTCTGCTCGGAGAAATTGCTCTACAGCGGGGCCATTTCGATAAAGCGGCAGGGGCTATGGCTAGCGCTGCGACATCGTCGGGTGACTACCGGGTTGCCGAACGAGCGAGTTTGATTGCGCTGCGGGCAAAAGACTACGATCAGGCGCGTCAATCGGCGGAACTGTGGGCGGAGTTAGAACCAAGTTCGACCAAGCCGTTACAGACGATCGCAGTCGTCCTGACCGCTCAAGGTCGCCTCGATGAAGCAGAAGTGCGTTTTAATGAATTGATTAAACGCGGTGATCCGAATGTTGGGGTCGTGTATCGGCGAATCGCGGATCTTTTGGCCCAGCATCATGACATCGACGGGATCTTGGAATTGATGGGTCGTTTGGTGATGGTGCACCCGGCTGACGCCGATGCCTATTTTGCCAAGGCCTATCTGGCCGACCGTCTCAAGAACGCGGCAGTGGTGCTGCAATCCTTGGACACGGCTTTGTCGCTACGCCCGGGTTGGCAAGAGGCAGCGCTTGCGAAGTTTTCGCACTACGCATCTCAGAAAGACCTCGACGGTGCGCGACAATTCAGTGAGAAGTTCTTAAAAGGGTATCCAGCTGCGAGCAAGCTGCGGCTCCATTACGCCCGCTACTTGATTGATGAGGGTAAACGAGAACTGGCTCTGGAAAATTTCAAGACCCTGGTGGAGTACGAACCCACTAACGCCGACGCCACTTTTGCGGCGGCACTATTGAGTGTTCAGCTTGATCGATTTGAAGACGCGGAAAAGTATCTGAAACGCAGTATTAAACTTCGTCCTAGCAATGATCAGGCGCGGCTTTATCTGGGGCAGTTATCGGTCGAACAGGAACAATACGAAAATGCCGCAATGTGGTATCGGGCGATAAAAAGCGAAACTCTCCATTTCGAGGCGCAAGTTCTATTGGGAAATGTTATAGAAAAACAAAAAGGAATAAGTGCGGCGCTGGATCATCTTGATGGATTGCATCCTAGCAGTGACGAGGAGCAGGTGCGCATCCTTCTGAGCAAAGAGCAGATGTTTCGCGTAGAAAAAAAGTTGGATGAAGCGAAAACCGTGTTGGACGAAGGCTTGGCGCAGTTTCCCGACAATGCCGAGTTGCTGTACGCGCGCGGGCTCGTGGCTGCGCAGCTCGAACTCATCGCGGTGCACGAGCAAGACATGCGACGGTTACTGGAAAAAGACCCGAAAAACGCCCACGCGTTGAACGCTTTGGGATATACCTTGGCGGACCAAACCCAGCGCTATCATGAGGCCCTCGAGTTGATTGACAAAGCGCTCAAACTCAAGCCGGATGACCCGTTTATCATGGACAGCATGGGGTGGGTGCATTACCGCCTGGGCAACCATCAGCTCGCAATCGAATACTTGGAGAAGGCGTTAGAAAAACGCGAGGATGCGGAGATCGCCGCCCACTTGGGGGAAGTGTTGTGGGTGACCGGCGACAAGACACGCGCTGAGAAGATATTGAAGCGCGCCCTGAAAAAATCGCCGGACAATGATGTCCTGCTCACCACCATCGAAAAACTCAAACAGTGAATCGGCATCGTTTCCGGCCGCTGCTGTGGATATTGGCAGCGGTGGTACTCGCCAGTTGTGCCGTGACTCCGCAACGTCCCCCGGCTGTTGATCCGGACATCGCATGGCGCAATCGGCTGGCAAAGACCAGCGCACTCAATCACTGGGAAATCAAGGGCCGTTTGGGTGTGCGTACACATCAGCGTGGCGGCCAGGCGACGATTGTCTGGAAACGGGATGGGGACGACCACAACATCAACCTGTATGGGCCATTGGGTGGGGGCAGGGCAGTTCTCATCGAGAACGCGACTGGCGCGGAAATGAAGGACAGTAAGAAAAAAACTTATTACGCTGAGAATGCTGAAGAGCTTCTGTACCGAGTAGCCGGGTGGCGGGTACCGTTTGGCGCCATGAAGTATTGGGTACTGGGGTTACCTGCACAACATGATGAGTTCGAACATACCCTTGATCAGTGGGGTCGCGTGTCTGAGCTTCGTCAAGCGGGTTGGGAAATACGGTTTATCGAATACCGTGACTATGAAGGCATGGAGTTGCCGCGCAAAATGTTTTTAAAGTCGCTTACGCAACACGGGCACATTGCCGCATCCCAAGATGAACTCGATGAGAATGATCGAGTGGAAGTCCGCCTCGTCATCAAAAATTGGATCCTCAACGAATCATAGCGATGGTTATCGATGTATGAGGAAACCGCCGCGGTGCGTCACCGGTCTTGGCCCGCGCCCGCCAAGCTCAATCTGTTTCTTCATGTGCTCGGCCGTCGTGACGATGGTTACCACGAGTTACAGACCGTGTTCCAGTTTTTGGATTATAGCGATGAGTTGACATTCGAGACTCGCAAAGACGGTAAGGTGACCCGGCAGGGTAATGATGAAATCCCAGCCACCGATGATCTTTGTGTGCATGCTGCGCGCCTGCTGCAAAATGTGACAGGCGCCTCTTTGGGGAGTCACATTCGGGTCACCAAGCGCATCCCCATTGGTGGTGGTTTGGGTGGCGGCAGTTCCGATGCCGCGACCACATTAATCGCACTCAACCGTATTTGGCGCCTGGGTCTAGCGACCGCCGAATTGATGGAGCTGGGTCTGCGATTGGGGGCGGACGTGCCGGTATTCATCGGCGGACGCACGGCTTGGGCGGAAGGCGTCGGTGAGCGTTTGTCCCCGCTTATGCTGGCGAATCAGTGGTACCTGGTGCTCGTGCCTCCGGTCTCGGTGTCTACGGCGCGGATATTCGCCGGCTACAAATTGACACCTGATTCGCGCCCCATCACAATACGCGACTTTCTCGCTGGGATGGGTCGAAATGACCTGGAGTCGGTGGTTGGAGAGATCTACCCAGAGATCGGTTCCTCGCTTCGATGGCTTGGTCAATATGGTGCGGCGCGGATGACGGGAACCGGGTCGTCGGTGTTTCTTCCGGTTGACAGCGAGGAGCACGGTCGTCGAATACTGGCGAAAAGGCCACCTGAGTGTCGCGGGTTTATCGCGCGCGGCGTCAATTTTCACCCACTATTGGAAGCGTAAACGGAATTAACGCCCCTTCATCCACTGGGGTGTAGCCAAGTGGTAAGGCACCGGATTTTGATTCCGGCATTCGCAGGTTCGAGTCCTGCCACCCCAGCCAGTTACAAGCTGATGATTGAGAACGCCAAGTGCCTAGCGACAATCTAGCCGTGTTCACAGGAAACGCCAATCCCGGCTTGGCGCAAAAGGTTGCCCGGTACCTCGGCGTGTCTCTGGGCAAGGTCCAGGTAGGCCGCTTTAGCGACGGGGAAGTGATGGTCGAGATCATGGAAAACATCCGCGAACGGGATGTTTTCATCATCCAGCCGACCTGCGCGCCGAGCAACGATAACTTAATGGAGCTGTTGGTGATGATAGACGCCATGAACCGGGCGTCCGCACAACGAGTCAGCGCGGTGATACCGTATTTCGGTTATGCGCGACAGGATCGCCGCCCACGAACCGCGCGGGTGGCGATAACCGCGAAATTGGTTGCAAACATGATAAGCGCGGCCGGCGCAGACCGCGTGTTAACCATGGACCTGCATGCCGATCAGATACAGGGATTTTTCAGCATACCGGCGGACAACATATACGCCTCCCCGGTGTTGTGGGGCGAGCTGTGGCGGCACGAGCCTGATGATTTGTTGGTTGTGTCGCCGGACGTTGGCGGCGTGGTGCGGGCCCGGGCCATGGCCAAGCATCTCGGCGCGGACCTGGCGATTATTGATAAACGCCGGCCCAAGGCAAACGAGGCCAAGGTGATGCATATTATCGGTGAGGTGCACGATCGTGTGTGCGTGTTGCTGGACGATATGGTCGATACGGCCAGCACCCTGTGTGAAGCTGCCGCGGCTTTGAAAGAGTCCGGTGCAAGACGGGTATTGGCCTACAGTACCCATGCAGTATTATCCGGTGATGCGGTAGCGCGTATTGAAAATTCGCGGCTGGATGAGGTGGTGGTTACCGACACCATTCCGCTGAATGAGCAGGCACAACAATGCAAGAAGATTCGGCAGTTGAGTATTTCCGAATTATTGGGCGAGGCGATACGGCGAATTGCAGATGGCGACTCAGTGAGTTCGCTGTTTTTGGAATGATGACGCATAAGATGCTTTGAGTAGGAGAGCGAAAGATGAGCATACAGTTTGAACTGACCGCGAAGACTCGCGGACAGACCGGTACAAGTTTCAGCCGGAGATTCCGCCGTGACGGCAAAGTGCCGGCGGTAATCTATGGCGCCGGCAAAGATAACCAGAATTTGCTGCTTGATCATCTGGAGGTGCAGCGTAACCTCGAGGTGGAGGCGTTTTACTCGGCAATCATCACCGTTAAAACCGATAATGGCAATGAACAGGCAATCCTGCGTGATGTTCAGATGCATCCATACAAGCCACAGGTACAGCATGTCGATTTCCAGCGCGTCAGCGAGACCGAAACCTTGCGTATCAAAATCCCGTTGCACTTCATGGGCGCTGACGTTGCCCCCGGCGTTAAGGTCCAGGACGGCATTATTTCTCATCTCGTGAATGAGGTGGAGATTTCGTGTTTACCGAGCGAGCTACCCGAATATCTGGAGGTGGATGTCTCGGAACTCAATCTTTACGAATCGGTCAAGCTCAGCGACATTCGACTGCCGGAAGGGGTGGAACTCCTTGCTTTGGCCCATGGCGGCGAGGATCAGACCATCGCTTCGGTGGTGGCGCCGAAGGTTGTTGAAGAAGTCGAAGAAGCCGCAGAACTCGAGGCGGCCGAGGCGGAGGCCGAGGCGGTCGAAGGCGAGGCACCGAGCCAACCGGCACCCGAAGAAGGCGGCGACAAGGAATAACTGCCCATTCCCGAGCGCCGTTAGAACTTGTGGTAGGGTCTGGTTGACGACGCCCTCACATGCGCATGGATTGTGGCTGACCGCATCTTACTCATCGTTGGATTAGGCAACCCTGGCAGCCGTTACGCCGGTACCCGGCATAACGCTGGGTATTCATTCATCGAGGCGATCACCGGTGACGTGGGTGCCGAGTTGCGGCATGAAGACAGGTTCGAGGCGTGGACCGGGACCGGCAACATTGATGGTGACCCCGTCCGCCTCCTGGCGCCGCAGACCTACATGAATCGCAGTGGCTCATCGGTGGCTAAGGTTGTGCGGTTCTTCAAGGTACCCGTTCAGCAAATGCTGATCGCGCACGACGATCTGGACCTGATGCCGGGAATGGTGCGACTCAAGGTCGGCGGGGGGCACGGTGGGCACAATGGATTGCGGGATATTTTCCACCACTTGGGGTCTCCGGACTTTGTCCGGTTACGGATCGGAATCGGTCATCCCGGCGCAAGTAGCCAAGTAACGAACTATGTCTTGGCGCCGCCCAACGTGGAAGAAGGAGCCGCTATACGCGACGCCATTCAAGCAGCGCGCAGGGAGTTGCCGCGCATCGTGCGCGGGGAAATTCAACTGGCAATGAATGCGCTACACAGCAGGGAGCAGGATCAAGGTGACGGCGGGTAGCTCGGGATGGGATTTCGTTGCGGAATTGTCGGGCTTCCCAATGTCGGTAAATCGACATTGTTCAACGCCTTGACCAACTCGGCTATCGACGCGGAGAACTATCCATTTTGTACCATAGAACCCAACGTGGGGATCGTACCGGTGCCAGATCTGCGCCTGGATCGGGTTGCTGAGTTCGTGCAACCACAGCGAGTGGTCCCCACCACGATCGAGTTCGTGGACATCGCCGGGTTGGTGGCCGGGGCTTCGAAGGGTGAGGGGTTGGGTAACAAGTTTCTAGCCCATATCAGGGACGTCGACGCCATTGCCCATATCGTTCGCTGCTTCGAAGATGCCAATGTGACCCACGTCTCCGGTGCGGTTGATCCGCGCAGCGATATCGAAATCATCCATACCGAGCTGATGCTGGCTGATCTCGACACCGTTGATCGTGCCCGGACGCGGGCGGACAAGGCCGCCAAGGCCGGTGACAAAGAACAAATCAAACTGCGCGAATTGTTGAACCGGATATATCTTCATCTCGACGGCGGACAATCGCTGCGCAGCATGCGGCTCAACGAAAATGAAATGGTGTTGGTCAAACCGCTGTTTTTGTTGACAGTCAAACCTACCCTGTATATCGCCAATGTGGACGAGGAGGGATTTCAAAATAACTCTTACGTGGATGCGGTACGCGACATTGCCGCCGCCGAAGCCGCTGCGGTGGTGCCGATCTGCGCGAAGATAGAAGCCGAGCTGGCGGAGTTGAACGACGAGGATAAAAACGAGTTTCTCAATGAGCTCGGGCTGGACGAGCCCGGACTACATCGCATGATCCGGGCCGGTTACCGGTTGCTCGGGCTGCAGACATTCTTCACCGGAAATCCAAACGAGGTCCATGCTTGGACGGTACGCGAGGAGACGACGGCGTTGGACGCCGCCGGAGTGGTTCACACCGACTTCAAGCGCGGCTTTATCCGTGCTGAAGTCATCGCCTACGAGGATTACGTCCGATACCGCGGAGAACACGGCGCCAGAGAGGCGGGTAAGCTAAGGGTGGAAGGGAAGGACTACGTTGTTCAGGATGGCGATGTGATGTACTTTAGATCCAATGTTTGACAATGGTGTAACTCAAAAGCGGATAAAGGATTTGTTTGTGCTTTAGATGTTCGACTTTATACTTCTCGTCCTCATCCCGTTGACAAGGTTGAGTACGGCACGCAAAATCCCCCGCCGTTTGGCGGGTCTACGCAAACGTGGCTATGTAGCTCAGGTGGTTAGAGCACGGCACTCATAATGCCGGTGTCGGTGGTTCGAGTCCACCCATAGCCACCAAGTTTATCAATAGCTTACGTAACATTTTTCCCTACCT
>CALZGZ010000060.1 GCA_945787105.1 uncultured Gammaproteobacteria bacterium | reverse complement strand
CGGCGGCGCCTGAGAGCAACGCGTCTTCCGTGCGGGGCTTCAACTCCGTGATGGTATAGATGAGCCCTGCTCCTACACTGGTACCCAGACTGGCGGCCAGGCTGGCAAGCGTGCCCGCTAGGATCGGATGCAACTCACTCATGACTTTGAAGTACGAAGCATAAACATACTGTTGTTTCTAAGGACAATGGTCCGGAACAGGTAGTTAAACTGTTCTGTGACCAGTTGTCGAAAGCAGATCACATTAGCGAATAGAACCTCATGTGGTGACGGAAAGATTCTCGCCTCTGCAATCGCAAGTATCCGCGCTATTCCCACTCACGCAACCCTTCGCAGGCTACTCTCGTTGAGAAAGGCAAAACAGACATTGGTATTGACCGGCGCTGTAAGCCTGTGGACGCCGTTCTTAAATGACGAGTATTAGACGCGCTGGTTTGCGTGGCCGACGGCGATGTTTAGTCTCGTCGCTCCCGTCCTGGTTCTCGTATGCGCGCGGGCATTAAAGAATGGGGTCTGAAAGGCCCTCAGACCACATGTTCGTCGTGCGGGCCAAGCGAATCGGTCCCGCCGTTCCGCACCGTACACCGTCAGTGCCTAGGCTGCCTCGCGCTGCTCCAGCCACGCGGCAAGATCGTCGGAATTCCCGACGCGCTCTCCGTTTACGAAGATCTGTGGAACCGATACGGCGCCGGTGATCGCGCGCAGGCTACGCTCTGTGTAGTGTTCATTTAGGATGAGCTCTTCGAACTCAATACCGGCATCGCGCAGCATGCCTTTGGCACGGGCGCAAAACGAACAGCCCTTGCGCGTGAATACGGATACGTCGAGTGGCTTGGCTACGTGGGGCGCCACATATTCCAGCATGGTATCAGCGTCGGAGACCTCAAAAGGATCGCCAGGCTGCTCGGGTTCGACGAACATTTTTTCGATGATTCCGTCGCGCACCAGCATAGAATAACGCCACGAGCGCTCGCCGAAGCCCAAGTCAGTTTTCGGCACCAGCATGCCCATCCCGCGAGTGAAATCCCCATTACCGTCGGGGAGGAAAATAAGGTTCCATGCCTTCTGGCCGGCCCGCCACTCGTTCATCACAAACGCATCGTTCACCGAAATACATACGATGTCATCGATGTCATGGGCTTTGAAAACAGGCGCCAATTGGTTATACCGCGGCACGTGGGTTGAGGAACACGTCGGCGTGAACGCTCCCGGGAGCGCAAAAACGACAACGGTCTTGCCTTTAAACTCGTCACCCGTGCTCACTTCTACCCACTCGTGATCGCGACGGGTGCGAAACACCACTTCTGGTACGCGTTGCCCTTCTTTGTGTTCGCATATGATTTTCTCCTGTAACTTTGAATAGTTGTGTGAAAATGGTTGTTGAATTGGTAAGCTCGTCCGACTCGCAGCCAGCTATCGCGTCCTTCAGGTGGCGTGGCCCAACGCCGGCCCGCCATGGTGTGGACTCCAAAAACGCTGAATACGCGCCGACGCCCTCTCGTGTATGTAATAGGTAATGGTGATGACGAACGACGCTGCCGGGACGATGGCGCCGCCCACGATCACACTGCCACTCGTCTTAAGGCCTACGCCGGAAGCCACGGTAACACGTACGACCGCTAAGCTGAGTGACTTTTTCATACTTACTGGTCCGCGCTATCAGGAATAGTAAAATAGAGTGTCGCGGTTTTTACATCATCTGTAAAATGTTTTATAACTGATACAGTGATATGATTTATAGAACGTTTATCGACACTAGAAATCAATGGAACGTCTTCCTACCATCAGGCAGTTAGGCTATTTCACGGCTCTTGAGGAACACCGGCACTTCGGCCGTGCCGCCGAAGCGTGCTTTGTTTCGCAGTCGGCGTTTTCGGTCGCCATCCGCGAACTCGAATCGTCGCTGGCCATCCAACTCGTCGACCGCACCCGCAAGCAGGTCACCATTACCGCGGTCGGCAGTGACATCGCCGCGCAGGCTCGTCTGGTTTTGCGCGATGCACAGGCACTCGTTGAGATGGCGCGGCATGAGCGGGAACCCCTGGAGGGACGTCTATCCCTCGGTGTGATTCCCACTATCGCCCCCTTTTTGCTGCCGCGCTTCATGCCTGCGCTCCACGATAGTCACTCCCGCCTGCGGCTCTATCTGCGCGAAGATGTTACGGCGGCACTGCTCGAAGCTCTGCTCGACGGCGATGTCGATCTCATACTGATGGCCCTACCCTATGATATGCACCACGTCGAGGTCCTGCCCCTGCTTCGGGATCCGTTTCGTCTCGCCTACCGCAAGGGTACGAGGCTAATCGATCCCAGGCATTATCGTTTCAACCGGCTGCAGCGCGATAGCATCTTGCTGCTCAAGGACGACCACTGCTTACGCGACCACGCCTTGGCCGCGTGCAAGTTGCGCCAACCCGACAAGCTGAACCGCTTTGCCGCGAGCAGCCTGCTGACGCTCGTGCAGATGGTCGATGCGGATCTGGGTATAACGTATCTTCCCGCCATGGCCGAAGGTTCGGCCTTGCTGGCGAATACTCAAATACGCACGCAAGCGATAGACAAGAACGCATACCGTGACATCGGGCTTGTGTGGCGGCGTGGAACAGGGCGGGCTGAGGAGTTCCGCACGTTAGGTGCGATAATTCAGAAGCACAAACCGAAATCAGCACAGCGAGTAAAGAACTGATGGTCGCGTCCGGCCGGCTTGGATGCTGTGACACGCAACGCTCGGGTCCCAACGCGAAGACAATCTATGAAGCGACTTTATTACGTTAGTCGATTTGCCAAGAGGCTTCGGCCCGAGGAACTGGGGGCAATCGATCGCATATCCCGAAAGAAGAATCCTGAGCAGCAGATAACCGGGTTTCTGGTCTGCCTGGGTGATACTTTCTTTCAGGTTCTGGAAGGGCCTGATGACGCGGTGGACCATCTGTTTTTTGAGGCGATTAAACATGATCCGCGCCACGAGGAAGTGCTGTGCCTGAAATCGGAGGTGGGTATTAGGGAGCGACTATTTTCAGACTGGCATATGAGGATATTTGACTTGAACGCGCAGGGTGAGACTTTGCCGTTCGCTTTTCGGCAAATGTTGACGGCGCTGCTCGATTCACACCATGTGCTCGCGCAGTACACCCAACCGAGTGTTTTCCGCATGCTGGAAATGGGTGTGAATCCCACCTCGTTGTTACCGAGGCAAATAGAGGCGACAGTTTTCTTCAGCGACATCATCGGTTTCTCGTTGTTCTCCCAATGGCTGACGCCAGGATCATTGATCGACGTAGTCAATGCCCACATTGAAATGTGTACACAGGTGATTAGTCAACACGGCGGCGAGGTGAACAAGATTACCGGCGACGGCGTGCTCGCCTATTTTTCTCGGAAGCAATCCGACGCCGCAATCGCCGCCGGTCTTGACTTACTGCGGGAAACAAAGCGACGGCGCCAGCTGGCCTCTGCGACGAGTCCGCTGCATTATCTTTTTGGCGGCGTCGGACTGGCACACGGCTCCGTGTACGAGGGCAATATCGGCTTTGCGTTGAAACGCGATTTCACCATCCTCGGCAACACGGTCAACCTGGCTTCGCGACTGGAATCCTATACCCGGGAACTCGAGGTACGTCTCATTATGAACCACGACACCGTGTCCTGCGCAAAACGTCAATGGAGTTTCATCTCCCTGGGAAGACATCGCTTGAAGGGACAATCCCGGGCCTTAAAGTTGTTCAGTATCCAAGAGCTTGAAACCTTGAACGTACGAGATATTTACTGCGCCATCGAAGCCCGCTACGCGCCTTGAGATGGCCGTCTGCTTCAACGGGCGATCGAAAACCCAATGGACCGCGTCCGTAACACGATTGCCGGGCCCCCTGGTCTCCACCACGGCGGCCTGACGAGCACCGAGGTTCAGCGGCGGAAGACCACACATATGCTGGGCCTAACTTCTGCGACCATCCCTGTTCCAGTAGCGCCAGGATGCGGGCCCGAAACGGCTGTTTCCTGTTAGGTTGCCAGAGCAACGACACAGTTAATCATGACACACTTCTTTGGTGCCGCAATCCAAAAGCGTCGCTAAGCAGCGTGCTGCGGCCGCATTGGACCGGTCACGGTTTTCGGTCTGTTACTACGTCCGGACGAGCCGTCGGAAGCTTTAACGCCGCTGTTGGGGCGCGGTCCGTCACGCGGATCATCCACGTTCAGATCCCTGCCCTCCATGACCGCGGTGATCTGTTCGCTGTCGAGGGTCTCCCGATCCACCAGCGCCTTTGCCATGCGATGCAGAATCTCGATGTTGTCCTGCAGCAGCCGTTGAGCGCGCTCGTAGTTGCGGTCGATCAGCGCCCGGACCTCGGTGTCGACCAAGCGAGCTGTTTCATCGGATATGTTCTTCCTGCTAGTCACCGCTTGGCCCAGAAACACCTCGCCTTCGTCCTCGGCGTAGGCGAGCGGTCCCAACTGCTCGGACAGACCCCATTTCGTGACCATGTTCCGCGCAATCTGGGTGGCGCGTTCTATATCGTTTTGCGCGCCCGTGGTCACCGCGTCTTCACCGAAGACGAGCGCTTCTGCAATCCGCCCCCCAAAAAGCGTCGCGATCTCACTTTCGAGCCTCCGCTTGCTGGCGCTTACACGATCCCGCTCGGGCAGGAACATTGTCACCCCGAGGGCGCGACCCCGAGGGATGATCGACACTTTATGCACCGGATCGTGCTCAGGCACCAGCCGCCCGACTATCGTGTGGCCGGCCTCGTGGTAGGCGGTGAGCAGCTTTTCTTCTTCCGACATCGCCAAGGAACGTCGCTCGGCCCCCATCATGATCTTGTCTTTGGCGCGCTCAAAATCGTCCATCGTAACCCGCTTGCGATCCGCTCGCGCCGCAAATAGCGCGGCCTCGTTTACGAGATTGGCCAGATCCGCCCCTGAAAACCCGGGTGTACCCCGCGCGATCACGTGTGGTTCCACGTCTTCCGCCATCGGTACGCGGCGCATGTGGACCTTGAGTATCGCCTCGCGCCCATTCACGTCAGGCAACGGAACGACTACCTGGCGGTCGAACCTGCCAGGTCGCAACAGCGCCGGATCTAACACGTCCGGGCGGTTCGTCGCCGCCACCACGATGATCCCCTCATTCCCTTCGAAACCATCCATCTGCACCAGCATTGCGTTCAGAGTCTGCTCGCGCTCGTCGTGCCCGCCGCCCAGACCCGCGCCGCGGCGCCGCCCGACCGCATCGATCTCGTCGATAAAAATGATGCAGGGGGCGTGCTTCTTCGCCTGCTCGAACAGGTCGCGCACCCGCGAGGCGCCGACGCCGACGAACATCTCCACAAAATCCGACCCGGACATTGAAAAAAACGGTACGCCGGCCTCCCCAGCGATCGCCCGCGCTAGCAGGGTCTTACCCGTGCCCGGCGGGCCGACCATCAATACGCCGCGGGGGATTTTTCCGCCGACGCGCGTGAATCGCCCGGGATCGCGGAGAAAATTGACCAGCTCGCCCACCTCCTCCTTGGCCTCGTCCACGCCCGCCACGTCGGCGAGCGTCACGTTCACCTCCTCGGCACTTGCTTGCCGAGCGCGGCATTTACCGAAGCTACCAATGCCGCCAGGTCCGCCCATTCCCTGCCTCCGAAGCATCCAAAACCAAAAGCCGATCAATAACGCGATCGGGAGCAGTGACACGAGAATACGCGACACCGCACTCGGCTGCTGCGGAGGTCTGGCGTTGATCACGACACCGTGCTTGAGAAGATCGGCGACCAGGCCGGGGTCGTTGGGCGCGTACGAGCTAAAGGCGCTGCCATCGTTTCGCACGCCCTGCACTCTGGAATCGCTAATCACTACCTCACTCACTTGCCCCAATTCCACCTCGTCCAGGAAGACGGAGTACGGTATCTCCGGCGCGTCGGTGGTCACTCGATTGCCGATTCCCGACAGCAAAGCGAACATGAATAGTGTAAATAGTAGTGTTGGTAGCCAAGTTCTCTTCATCGTTTGTTACCCGCCTAATTATGCGTTGGGTTCTTCACTATGATATCCGGGCGCTTAAAGGCGTCTCCAAGTGACATTAATCAACGTTCATATTGGATTAGATTGAATTTCTCGTCGCCATGACGTGAACGATGTCTTACAGCTATGTAATAAAGGCGTGTCGTACGGTAGGCAATGTAGGAAGCACTGCGGCATGGCGAAACGTGCCTATCGCTTACAAAATTCTACGGCTATTTCCCAGCGGCAGATCACGCCGAATGATTTCCATGCAGTATTGATACACGTCTTGCGTCGATATACTCAACTCAGATCCTCAGCGTGGACAGACCGCCGTCGACGCCAACCACTTGGCCCGTCATCCAGTTGGCGGAATCCGATAACAAAAGAGCCACGACGGACGCAATATCCTCCGGCAACCCGTAACGCGCCAGGGGGTGTCGCCCCGACGCCTCCTTGCGCCGCTTATCGTTGGGGAGGAGACGCTCCGCCAGACGCGTGTCGGTCAGCGACGGGGCAACACAATTCACGCGAACATGTGGCGCGAGTTCGGCAGCGAGGCTTCGGGTAAAGGCTTCGACCGCGCCTTTCGCAGCCGATATTGAGGCGTGAAACGGCATGCCCTGCTGCGCCGCTACGGTGCTGAACAGAACGATACTGGCTGGCTTTGCATTCTCCAAGCGCGGCAGGAGGGCTTTGATGCATCGAACCGCGTCCAGGAAGTTCAACTCCCAGTCGCCCCGAAAATCTGTCTCCGAGAGATTACGAAACGGCTTGAGGTTGATGCTTCCCGGACAATACGCTATGCCGTCCAAGAAGTCCGGCGCCGCATCGAAATCCAAGCCGGTCGAACGCACATCGAGCGCAAAAAATTGCAGCGACGTATTGCCGTGAATTTCCGGTTGCGAACGCCCGCACACCCAGACACGGTGGCCGACGTCAGCAATGCGCTTTGCAGTTGCCAAACCGATTCCGTGCGTGCCTCCGATGATTAGATAAGTCTTTACCGACATGCTTGGCCCATCGCTGAGTTCCGACCTGGTGTGCGGACTTCCACTGCTCCTCAGTGCCACATGTCCGAATGGTTTTCCGTGATTGATCCGACGTAATCGAGCTCACGGTGTAATTGCCGCAGCTCGTTATAGCGCTCTATACGGCGCCAGGCGGGATCTTTCGACGTTGCCTGTTCCAACCATGTGTCAGTAAAATCCGCGGCGTAGAGGTCATCGCTTGCCGTCGGTTCTTCGCCGTCGATCCATGGAAATGTGTCATCGTCGAGTTCTACAATTTCTTCGGCGCCTCTGAGAGACGATAATTCGTCGACGTCGTCCTTCACGGCCGATTGTATATTTTGTTTGCTTTCGCTCGTTGAAGTGATTTGCATGTCAACCTCCTGACGTGTTCGCACTCGGCAGGGCCATCACTCTGCGGCTGGGGGCGAAGCTCGGAGCGCTTGTCCCTTGGCCGCAGGCACTCGTGCCCGGTTATTTGCACGAGCATAAGTTTGTTCTGTCATACCGTAGTTTATGAGGCAAGCCTGTCGACTGGGTGTGAGCGAGATTCCTATAGATGCTCACACATTCTTCACATTTGCCAGAGGCAGGTATCAGCTTTCCCCTATGGTAAAAAACTCCAACGTGTTGATGTGCTTCGGTTTTCGCTTGACGCGAGGCTTTACGCAATGTTTGCCCGACTCCCGATTGCGCTTAGAATTCCGACCCCAATTCGGTAGCGCTAACACGGGAGGAAATTGATGCAATGGACTCGAATCCTGGCCTACATCACAGGGACCGTCGATCAGGAACTTCTACTGCGCAATGAATACCTGCTGACCGAGAACCGGATCCTGCGAGCGCAGATCAAGGGTCGGTTGTTACTATCTGACGCGGAAAAGAAGACACTCGCCGACATTGGCCACCGGTTGGGTCGCAAAGCGCTTAATGACGTGGCGAACAGCGCCAAGCCGGATACGATCCTGGGCTGGTATCGAAAACTCATTACACGGAAGTTCGATGGTTCCAAAGCACGCTGCTATCCTGGTCGACCCCGCATTGATCGTGAAATCGAAGACTTGGTGGTGCGGATGGCGAAAGACAACATCGACTGGGGTTACGATCGAATCGTCGGCGCCCTGGCCAATCTGGGCTACGTGATATCAGACCAGACCGTCGGTAACATACTGCAACGTAACGGAATTTCGCCAGTGCCAGAGCGCAAGCACAGCACGACGTGGAAGCAATTCATTCGCGCCCGCATGGCCGTTCTCGCGGGGACGGATTTCTTCACCGTGGAAGTATTCACCCTGCGCGGATTGGTCACCTATTACGTGTTGTTCTTTCGCGGGTAGAAAAAATGTGCGTACACCCGCGGGACGGTTACAGCGGCGATTTCATACTAAACCCAATGTGCAAGCGCTCGATCCCAGCGCCGAAAAGGCGGTATGAGGCGAGCGAGCAGGGACGGCGGCTTTGGTGCGAGTAACCGTGCGGCGTCCAACGCATTTTGCGCCAGTTCGTGCAACAGATCGTCGCGTACCGATTGATTCGGCGCATCCGCCAGCGCAACGGCCCGCATCCAGGCGCGGTCGCGCGCCGCGCGAATGCCTGTATCGGTCAGGATTTCGTCTATGTCACCAGTCAGTCTGTCCAAAAAGCCCAGCACGAACGAATAATGCGAACTGACTTCAGTCTGTACTTCATCGATTGAGCGGCCGAGAATATCATTGGCCACCTCGTGATCGCGCCGCCGACTCTGACGATGACCGGGTGGAATCCCGACCTTGAAAAGTGCGATGGGCAGATCATGAACGATGTGGGCGACCATCCCCAGCGTCAGATCCTGCAACACCGTGCCGCGTCTTTCTCTAGCGAGATCGAATGCCAGCTTCCAGCACTCGAGAACCTGCCCTTCGCCCGATTCGTAAGCCTCAACGGCATCGAAATATTCCTGGGCAAAGACGATGTCCAGACGCCCCATCCAATTCGAGTCCTCGAACTCGTCGGCGCCGATGGCACGCTGCATCTCGATGGTAATGATGCGGTAGGAGCGGACAAAGACCGCACGATAGTCGCCGTGCGGTTCCCAACGCGCCAGCAACGCGTCCATTTGGTCGATTACCTCTTGGATCGTCGTTGCTGGCACGGCCGTTCGTACCGTCTATCTATGCGTCACTATGACTAGCGACAAATCTCGATATCGACCAAGCAACCGTCGCTGTCGACTCGAATCGTCACCGACAGGTTTCGTTTACGTGCCTGCTCGAGCAGCTTCTGGATGCGTTTATCATGGACTTTCACGCACACTTCCCGCCCATCGCACAACACGATGCCGATCAAGCGTCCGGCTGCGTCGAACCGCAGGCAACAGATCTCGCCACGAATTTTCGGCCCATCTTTGGACTCGATCACCCGTACTGGACGAACACTTTCGGCCTGCGGGTTGTAGGTCACGACTTCCCTCTTACCGGGAACTGCATGCGGCAGCACTTGGATGTGTGCGCGCGCGGTCGAGGTGTTGAGCATCTGGAAGTTCAGTACCTGAATATCGTCACCAAACCGCACTTGCGAGTAGCGTTTGAAGATGGCGTCGCTGAGCTCCAAACTCACCACGTAATTCTTGCCTTGCTCGTAGGCATCCGGAGTCACGCTGAAACGCGGGTCGCGCGCGCGGCCCGTCAGTACAATGGCGTAGGCAACACGTCCGATAGATTTTCCGGTGGCACGCAAGGTGCCGCTTATATCGACCGGAATGATCGTTATCCCGGGCCGATGGATTTCGACATCACCTGCAAAGCTGCCATCATCCTGTTCCGCAAGCGTGAAGGCGCCGCCACCCATGACATGGGCGGTTACTTCGAAATCACCTTCGGCCGGTTCGCCGTCCCAGCGCGGAATGGCGTACACGGTGACTTTGCCCGGCGTGTCGATGCGGCGCGGATCGGCTTTGGCCTCGAAGCCGAAGCGTTTCTGCACGCCGCGTGCCATCAAGTCCATTACCAGGGGCTGTTCTTTGCGGTCGCCGTTCACACGCACCTGCCAAGTGCCTTCCTCTGGATTCGGGATCTTCAGCGCCCAGGCATTCTCCACGTTGAAGGCCCGCGCACCGGCACTGACCGGGGTGAACACATCGCCCGACGGCGAAATCGCCTGAATGTCGGGCCTCACACGACGTGTGTGCGCTACCAGCACCAGGATCAGCTCTTTGGTCGAACCGTCAACGAGCACTTCAAAGTCCTTGTGATTAATCAGTTGTGAATGCAGCGCCGTGGCTGTGACGGGGAAGTCTCCCGGAACAAAAGGCACGCGTACAGGCAGGCTGAACTGCTCCCACAACAGGCGCGTCGGTGTTTCGCCGGCCGGCGCCAGTGGCAGCACGCCATTGTTCGACACAACGTAAATCGCATTGCTGGCGATCTCTGCGGTGCAATTCTCGAAAATCCCGGCCTCATCGATCGGGAACAATACCTTGCTCGTACTGATCGGGTTCTGCCCGCCGGAGACCGCCTGGTCCACGAGTTCGGCAAGCACGGCACCGAGCGCATCCGATCCCGTTCCCCAGGCCACCAGCTTGATGCCCCGGGCGTCCAGCAGATTCGAAAACGCGACACCCTCGTCAGCCTCGTAGGCGGCCATCGTCGTGCCGCCGTGGCTGATCGTTTGAATGCCGTCGGAAAACACAAAAATTACTTTGGAATCCGGCGCACCAAATCCCGGTTGATTGGCCGGATTGTCCAAATAATCGGACACGCGGCGAATGCCGTCGTACAGATCGGTCATGACACCGACGGCGGCACTGCTCGCCGACTGGTCTTCGATTATGGAGACCGAATTTTGCATGTTCGTCAGGGCCGTAGTGAAACCGGCCTGGCTCGAATCGATCTGTGCGCCGCCCGGCAGCAACTGGTAGTTCGAGGCAAATCGATGAACTGATATTGCAAAATCACTGTCGGGATTGACGGACACTTCATCGATCAGGTTTTCGATGAAAAACTCTCCACCGCGCGCGGCCTCGTAGATCTTTGTATTGTCGTTATTGCCACCTACAGGGTGGAACATGGAGCCCGAATTATCGAGCAATATGGCTATCTGTTTGGACATGACTCCTTACTCCTTATTCAGGGCCCTTTTGCTTCCGGCCCTGCTCCTGTCGTTTGAGTTGCTCTTCAACGTACTTCCTGATCATTTCTTCTTCAGGTCCTACGTATCCCCGGCGCTGCGCGTTGGTCAGCGGGCGGCCTGCTTCGCCCCAGCGCCACGGCCCCTCGCGGTGTTTCCGAAACAATTCTTCGTAGTGAGCCGCAAGGGCCTTTTCATCCATGCGCCCGGCTTTCTCTGCCACCAAGGCCTGCCGCGGCGCAATGGAATGTTCGCCTGTGATCAGCATCAACCGTGAAGCCGTACGCTTATCGTCTTCGACCTTCCCGCGTTCGGTCTGCAAGCGGCCGAGGGCTGCATCCAGCTGCAGCGCACCTTCTCGGGGGATCGCCAGCAGGTCGCCCTCGCGGACGCGCTCGCCTTTGGTGAGCCCGGTAAACCGATGTGCGCCGGGGCGCAATACTTTGATACCCTCGGCACGCACGACGGTGGCGCCGTCAGCCCAACTCAGCATCAACCCCTGTTTGTCCGGCGCCGGCAGCGTGCCGCCACAGCAGCCAAGGGTCGTGCAGCGGGGATCGCACAGCGGCGGTGTGCGGGGACATTTGGCCGGGTTCGCGAGGCAGATCTCCACCTTTCGGGTGTCCCTCGGAACAAATGCGCAGATACCGTCAGGGCAAATCAGCTCTGTGGTGACGCGGCCGGAAGCGGCACTGACCGAGTCGCTGTTGCAGGTGAGCGTTCCGCTGATCAGGGTGTCGATGGCCGGTTTCAGATCGCTGCAGATCTCCTGATAGGTGCAGGGTAGCCCGTTGCACACGCGCAGGCGCGGTTCCGGACCGATTCCCGTTGGGGCGATGCCGGCCAGCCAGAAATCCGGGGTCTGCACCAGCAGGCCACACAGACCGCGCAGCTTGTCTTCCAGGTCGGCAACCGAGCTCACGTCGGCGGTGAGCGGTACCGCAAAATAGTTGGCCAGTACCGTCGCTTCGTCTTCGGTCAGCGTATCGGGCACCGTCGTGGCGATGGTGCCGTCTGAAAGCAACCAGTCTTTAAGCAGCACGGTCAGATCTTCGAGGGTCAGCGGTCCGCCGCCGCCACCAAAGCCGGCAATCTCGGTCATGACATCGTCGATCCAGTCGCTGCCGACCACGCCCGATCTGTCGCACACACCATGGACCGACTCCCAGTGCAACAGCGCCTGAAAATCAGTGGTCTTAGTTCCCGCCGAAGAGTCGCTCAGGTATTGGCCAATTGCGCGTTCGAGGTCCCGATCCGGATATGCGCCCGCTGGCGGGAAACGCTCCGGCTGCGGCCAGTCGAGCGCGTTGTGAATGGAATTCAACAGATTGTGTGCCGTATAACGATGGATGCCGTCGGACATCGCATTGTTGTGCACTTCAGGATTGGCACTGGGATCGTAACCGGGATCGCTGACGGGCGGCACGCGGGGATCCGACTCGACCCACGGATCGTAGATCATCGGCAGATTGTAGGGTGTTGTACCTGTGCCGAATCGCGGCGCATTACGATTGAAATATTCGGACGTCAGAATCCTGACCAGCAGTTCCTTCAGCGACCAATTGCTGGGAATGAATTGCGACTCCGTCAAATGCCACAGAATGTCGAGCTGGCTGTCGGTACGCGAGAAGTAGTTGGCTATGGTCAATGGATAACCCATGACCTGTTCCCAGACGTTGTTGACGATGCGCTGCGCCACCAAAAACGCTGCGGCTTCGTGACCGGGTATCTGCAACGGATATGGCGGACTGCAGTCCAGGGTGCTGCACACGTTGCAGGCAGCGCCGGATGGAATGTCGTTGATCCAGTTTTCAATCGTATTGATCTGGCCGGCGGACAACGGAGAACCGCCAAGCGGCATCTGTGAGCCGCCGATACTGACGCCGGTGAGTTTGTTGATGAGGTAGCTGTCCGCGGCAGAACCGGGCACCACGCGGATCTGGTTGCCGCCCACGAGTGCCGTCGTGGCGTCGACGTTTAGCAGGTCGGTGTACCAGGTGTCGTCGGTGGGAATATCGAAGCTGTCGCCCCCGCCGCCGCCGACATCGTGGCAGCCGGCGGTGGCGCAGTTATCCACCAGGATGGTTTTGACCGCCGCGGCGTTCACTGCGCTCAAAGGTGCATCGTCTCCCACCGAGACGCCGTCGCAACTGGTGGCGCAAAACTCGCATTGTTCCTGCTCAGAAAGCGGCAGCGACCGGCTCAGCCCGTCGGCATCGAGATCGGCATAACCGAACTGCAGAATTTCCGACACATTACGCACCCACACCTGGCGCCCCAACGGCCGCGTAAACCATGCGGAAAAGTTTTCGGGATCTTTGTCCACGGACGTCTGGAACGTACCGCAGCCGTTTTGTATGCCCCAGGGATTGAAGCTGCCGAATCGCACGTCGGTGCGGAATATGGCCGAAGCCTGCTCCGGTGAGGTACCCGAAGACGAGCCGTAGATCGCCGCCTCGAAATGCCCAGGCACCGGGTGTGTTCGATCCCAACCGGATTCCTCGCCCGAGGTCGACGTCTCGGAGTTATGGCACTGCAGACATAGCTGCTGGCGATTCAGATAGATGTGTTCGAAGCTCGTGGCCAGATCGGCACGGCGCATCTGCTCGGCGAGATCCCCAAAAAACGCAGCCGGTCGATTGACCAGCGGAAACACGTGGGCCTTGTATATTGGAAACAGGTTGTCCTTTTTGATCGCCGATGCAACGAGATCCGACATATTGAAAGCGGGACCGAAGTCCGCAGACGGCACGTTGTCGAGCACGAAATCGGCCAGGGCATCGCTGGCCGGACCCGCCAGCAGCGGCGCACCGTAGCAGCCCGCTTGCGACTTGCCGCCTTCCCTGGCAATCCGCAGGTGGTCGACCAGGGCCTCGGACCAGTAGGAAGCGAACTCGTCTTCTTCCATGAGCGCGCGAATAAGCGTCTCGCGATCGGTCGCCGCGATGACATCGGTCAGCGCAGTGAGCTCCTCAAAGCCGCGCACTTTGCGCCCGAGCAGAATCGGTACCACCTGCCGCGCGAACGATGCGTCACCCGCGTCGTCGCCGCCGGGTTCTGGCAACGGCGGCGCCGTTGAACATGCCACTAATAACAGCGCGCCCGTCACTGCGGCAACACTAAGGGTCGGAAACAACTTGATCGAATTTGAGAATTTCATGACAGAACCTCTCCCTTCAGGAAACGCCAAAAAAGACCTGGCGCAGATTTTCCATGGTGGCGTGATGAGGATCGGCGCTGGGGACAACCAGACTCGGGGTGAGCGAACCCAACGCAAAATTTTCACCGGCAAATGGGTCGACGCCGGCCGCCAGCAGCATCGCCGCCTTGGTATCGGTGGCGCTGAACGGCACATCCGACATGACCGTCTCATCCGATCCGTCGGTGATTGAGCCGACCACCCGATTCGCCACACCATCGCTGATCTCCAGCGGAATCGGTCCCCCGATCACCACCTTGGTGTAACACTCGGGGTAATGATCCCGGCCGTTCGACGCGGGGCTGGGCACATTTGCGGAACTTTTGAAAGGCGTGCGACCGAAATCGGCATTGATCACGACCAGCGTGTCGTCCAGATCGATCTTGTTGGCGTCATCGGCTGTCGGGTTGTTCGGATCGCGGATGACCGCGGCCAGCGAATCCAGCAAGTTCCACAGATTGGTGCCGGTGTCTGCCGCGTTCAAACTGAAGTGCACGTCATAAGGGAGCCCGGTGCGGGCAATACCGGAATCCAGCACGAACACAGAACTTGCGGCCTCGTCGGCCGGTCGTGTCAGCAAGAAGGCCGCGAACTCCAGCGCCGCTCGCGTGCCATTGTCGGCCGTGTCGAAAGGCAGCGCCCCTTCGCGCGCACAAAATGCCTGAGGATTGATGGTCTGCGGCGAACTGGATAACAGGCCTTCCAGCGTATCGGCATTCATGAGTCGGGCCGCCGCCGCATCGTAGTCGGAAAACGCAGTCGATCGTGTCACTAAGTTGTCAGGCTGCCAGCGCAACTTGTCGCGATACAACGCACGGAACTGATCGATCAGCGCATTCGCTGCATCTTTCGAGGCGCCCAGGTTGTCGCGGTTCAATTGCGTTATAAAATCGCCGAAGGTCTCGCCGATCTTGAGTACCAGAGGTTTGGACGAACCCGGGTGGGCGCCAACCAGACTTTGAATCTGCTGCACCAGCGTAAACAGGGAGCCGCCGGTGCTGTTGGTTTCCGGCAACAGCGCATAGGAGTGCGGCAGCACACGGCCATTGGCGGCTTCCAGATCCAGCTCCGCACGCCGATGCTGAATCGCCGTGCCCGGCGGCGCCTGATTCGGTCGACCCAGGCGGGAACCGGTGGCGACGTAGGGTATCGCTGCCTCATGGGGCAGCAAATCGTGGCGTTGCACCACAACGCGCATGCGCCGTCGAATGTTTTGGTTGTTCCAAAGCGGCTTGGCAAAAGGTCCGAGGTGCACGGACTTGCCGTTGGAGTCGGTGGAAAATGCATGCGTCTCGAGGCCGCTGGGTGCATTGGCGCATGCGGGATTCCAATTCAGGGCGCCGACTTCCGCGTCGAAGCCGCGCGTGCGCGACCCCGCTACATCGCGATAGTAGAAGCTTTCAAAAGGCGCCATGCCGCCGAAACAGTGTAATTCCAGCACCTTGTAGCCGCTGACTCCAGGCGGCCAGATATCAGTAGGTAAATCGCCCCAGGCCGCTTGCGCTCTGCGCATGATGGCGGGCCCAAGACAGACAGCTGCTGCCGAGAGCAGCCCAAATTTCAGCACCTCGCGGCGGGTAAAACTTGTCACTTGGGATTTCGGGTCCATGGTCTCTGTGCTCCTGTGCGAATTCACGTTGTTTACCTGAGGCGACATTCAAGCGATGTCTTGAGTTGATCACGCCTTGGTTTGAGTTGCCTACCGCACGGCGAGGCAGCCAAGGATTTGGACAATTCAGCCACCCAGTGAAACGTATCTCCAATAGTTGATTTGGTGAGGGTCCTAAGGGATTTCGGTGACAGGAAGTATCGCTTGATTCCCTACGCAATTGCTGTGAATTATCGCCGGAATTACTTGTTAACAATTTCACAGTGTTGACATCGGGAATCGTGCGTTCAGCCGCACCAGCGTCCGTCCGAACACGGCGAATGACATTCGACAAAAGGTAAGTAATCGAGGACGCTCTGGAAACGGCGTTAAGTTTGTCCAAGCGGCGGTACTGACAAGTTAACTGCTGCTGGGCGACAATAATGCAATGAATACGCCCAATAATCTGTACAAACGTTGTCGATTCCCGTCCGAGGTCATCCAACACGCCGTCGGGCTTTATTACAGATTCAATCTGAGTCATCGAGATATCGAAGACCTGCTAGCTGAAAGGGGCATCGTTGTAAGCTACGAAGCTGTCCGCTTGTGGTGCAACAAGTTCGGGTCTCGGTACGCCAAGCGATTGAAGCGTCGCCATCAAGGCTTTGGCGATACATTTTTCATTGATGAAGTTTTTATGAAGATCCAGCGTAAGCAGCAGTATTTATGGCGAGCGGTCGATCAGGATGGAGAAGTGATCGATGTATTTCTACAACCGCGCAGGGACGGCGCAACTGCGAAACGGTTTTTCAAACGGTTGCTGAGAAATCATCGTAGTGAACCGAGGAAGATTGTGACGGATAAGTTGAGAAGCTATGGCGCTGCACATCGAGAACTGATCCCCGCCGCAATTCACGCCACATCGCAATATGCCAATAACCGGGCCGAACTGTCGCATCAATCGACACGCGTCAGAGCGCGAGGTATGCGCCGCTTTAAATCGCCGCTGCAAGCGCAATGCTTCTTGAGCGTTCATGCGGCGGTGCACAACCTATTTAATCTGGGTCGGAACCTGATCTCAGCCAAGCACTATCGATTGCTTAGACAGCGCGCCTTTACGTCTTGGAAATGTGCTGCGACGCTATAGCAAAGTGATTTTTCGAGGATTCGCGGAAGTGCGTAAGTTAACTTGTCAGTACCCTGGCTATGGGTTGAGTGAAGCGCAAGTGCAGGCGTTCGAGATCGAGCCAGGGCCGCGATAGGCGACTGCCCGGGTACAAAGTGTTACTTTCGCATTTGACTGAATTGGCTATATCAATCATGTCCATAGCTCTGATTATCGCCGCCTTGGTGCGATATTCGGGTTAGCCGCATGAATTGGGCAGCAAAATTGCATGTCGCAATTCTTCCGATCCAATATTCACGAGGGACAGGAAGCGCGCGTTGTGGACCACCCACACTGTCAGCGAATTTGTGTCCGATTAATGCGCGCGTTCATCACCACCGCCACGGTGAGAGCAGTTATTAGTCAGTCCCGACGATCGGTCATCGTGGCAGTGATCACGATGATGATGATCATCATGTCATGACGCTTTTACTGCGTCTGTTCACGAAGCGCCAGACGAAACCCCGGATAAACGAAGGCACCGTTGATCGTTTCACAGTCCTGTTCCGAGACACCTTCGCGTCTCGCTGTTTCATACCAGCTGCTTTCGATGCGCTTTTGCATGTCCGCTATGAGGACGGTGACCTCATCATCCTTGAGATAAAAACGCGCGCTTTGCGAGAGCAGGTTATCGGCATGGGCATAGCGGCCCATGTCGCCGCATTGCATGGCGAGGTCCCGTCGCTCCGTGCTGATTGGCATTGACGGTATCAGATCGTAAGCCGGAGACAATTTCCAGTCCTTGTCTTTGGCAATGATCGCATGGTTGCGCGGATGATCATCGATATTCGAGATCAGCGCGTTAAAACACATGCGGCGGAACAGTTCAACCGCATCGTCTTTCGGGTCGCTGCAAACCCGTCGCAATTCTTCTGCCATCAGAACATAGGACCAGCGCTCCCGGTGCTGGTGCGTATCTTCCGTGCGTAGCAGTGTCAAGCCGCTGATCATACGTGCGCGCCAGTAACCTTTTTTCGTTTTTTCGCGATCAAAGCGTTTAACAAGTAGGACGTCCCGCTCGCCAACGGTGGTAATCTTGCTTTCGGCGCTTTGAATTCCGCAGGCGCGCGCAAGGACCAGCATGGCGTGTTCGACGCGCGCATGGTTCCAGTTATCATCCGGGCGATTGAATTTTGCGATCCATAGTCCTTCGTCGTCCTCAACCACGGCCTTTGGCCGGGCCCCACCCATTGATGTGCCGATCAACATCAAGTCTTCGACCTGATCGGCTTGCGCCTCTTGCGGCACATCCTCGTCCGCGATAATTGCATCGGCCAGGCCCTGGAGTTTTTTGAGCGCCAGAGTCTGGTTGAATTTTCTTTCGGGGGCAGGCGGCGACTGGTTCAGACCAAACCCTAGGGCACCCGCCCGGTCGTCAGGTGCGTAAAGCAGGTAGTCCAGTTCGCTCAGCTCCGGCTTTCCGGCGTGTTTTTCAATGACGCGTCGACCCCAGTAATCCGGACCTGCATCGCGTAGCGCTCTGAATACACCTCGTAATGCCGTTGTGCGGTAAGTGCCCTTGCCGAGTTTTAGCTCAACAGGATCAATCGGGACTGCATCGTGCCGCTCCAGATAAGACTGGCCATAGACAAACCGGCCGACCGGCGTTGCCGTCCGGTCAGCATTCAGCACAAACTTCCCCGCCGTCACGAATTCCGTGGAGCGAGGGAGCGTGATATAGACATAGCATTCCTTTGCTCCAAGCTTAGAAGTCATCGTCTAGCTCTTCCTTCGTCCGCGCGCGCGCGCGCCCGCCGGCAAGCTCCAGCATTAAGCCTTCTTCATCCTTTGCCGGATCGGCCAGCGCAGAAATAGGCTCTAACAAGTCGTAGGCCCAGAGCAGGGCGGTATAGACCACAACCCCGGTGGATGCCTTACCCTTTTCAGCAGCCATCACCGCCCGCGGTCCGGTGCCGATCTTTTCCGCCACCTCCTCGATGGTCAGATTGCGCCGCAGTCTGGCCGTGCGTAGATTTGCGCCCAGGCGCTTAATAGCCTGTTCGACCGGATAGGGTGGAGCACTGCTCAGTACGTTTCTTGCTGTCATTTCTGCTCTTAAGCGATTCTTAACGTGGTTAATCTGCTCTTCAGAGCATATCAACCGGTGACAAAGCGAGTCAATGGTATCTGCGCTCAAAAGCAGATAAAGTCTCTTAAAATGCTCTTAAGAGCATGTGGGCTTGCTTATTCTGGCACGAAGTGCCTCTCTCTATATTTTTAGCTTATTGAGTTCCTCCACTTTTAAGTTTTTCTGCCCTGCGTCTATTGCGAGAATCAGATTTCACTCCCAAAGTGGGTCATTTTTGCATGCCGATTTAAAAGTAATGTTCTCTAGGACATCGCTTGTGAAGCCCAAGGGGTCAATGTCCATCGTGAGACGGCTGATCTTAATAAACGCGAACATCGATCAATTTAGTATTGATATGCTCGTTAACTTGCCAGTTAATGTAGAGACGTATGTGTTATTCATCGTGGAACCACCAGTAGCTTTGTGACAAAACACCTCCGTACGTCACATACCCTGGAGTAACCAAATGTTGCATGACTTCATTGTTGCTCAAAGAAAGAATCTTGATAACGCCAGTAAATTTGAACCATTCGGTTTACTAGCGCCGCGAATGGAGCGCTGTATACCCAAGGAATTGACCTGGTACCTACCAATGGTCCACTCGTAATTGCTCAGCTATTGTTGTTCTGTCACAGATCCTATCTGTCTGCAGTGACTCTGATTGGTGTGCGACACGAGGTTGCACGAGTATTTATCAAGGACGATCTGGTGTTCTGCCACCGGTACCCTACCGGGACGTGCGTTGGGGGTAACCCCGGGGTGCGGAGCTCCCGGGACAATGTAGCCT
>CALZGZ010000059.1 GCA_945787105.1 uncultured Gammaproteobacteria bacterium | reverse complement strand
TGCAATATCCGGGCTAAAGAATCTGCGCATCTAAGGTACCAGTCAACGACTCCGACCACCTATGTTAAATCCGCGAATTTAGATAATACTCCGTCCCAGCTGCGCTCTCTCGTCTGCGGTCTGGGTTCCTATCTGTTCGCGCTTTACCGGTACATCGAGCCCGCGTTGCACACCCGGGCGGGCCCGCATGGCACCCAGCCAGCGTTGCAGGTGTTCTAAGCCATCGATGGATACCCCCGCCCATTTGTAACTGCGCACCCAAGGATAGGTCGCGAAATCGGCGATGGAGATGTCATCCACCAGGTATTCATAATCTTTGAGCCGGCGGTCCAGTACCTGATACAGGCGCAATGTTTCCCGTTGATAGCGTTGGATCGCATACGGAATCTGCTCCGGCGCGTAACGGTAAAACACATGCGCCTGTCCCTGCATGGGACCGATACCGGCGACCTGAAACATCAACCACTGAATCGCCTGGGAACGGCGATCGGGGTTATGGGGTAAGAACTGGTCGGTCTTTTCGGCCAAATAGATCAGAATCGCCCCGGACTCGAAGACGACGAAGCCGTCATTGTCGAAGTCGACGATCGTCGGAATCCGTCCATTGGGATTCAGTTTTAAATACCAATCCTGCTTTTGTTCTTGGTCCTGAAGTTGCAGATGATGGAATGTGTACGGCAGGCCGATCTCTTCCAACATGATCGAGACCTTGTAACCATTGGGTGTCGCGGCGGTGTACAGGTCAATCATGCCACGCACGAACCAAGAGAACGGCAGGTTGAACCTTGCACAGCGAAACTTAGAGTCAAAACCCGCCCATTGTCGCCCGTGGGGTTGGCGGTGCCGGTGCCGATGCCGGTACCTCAGGATTACCGAAATCATCCTGGGGTAAGGGTATCACCTTGGATTTCGCCGCCGGTCCGCTCGGCTGGACAGACCCTGCGGGGCCCTCAGGGACCATAAAGTCGCCGTCCATGGGGAATTGTTCAATCGGCACAACATTGGCGTTCGGGTTGATCTGTTTTTCCTCGATCCGGGCGGCAGATCCTTTGTTCGGCGGGTCATCTTGGTACATTACCGTGCCGTCCGGTTGCGTCAGCTTATACAGCTTTAATGCGTGGACCGGTGTTGAGCCGAGAACAAACGCTGCCACGCACAGCAGAGATAACAAGTGGCGCACGATATGCCGCCCTTATAATGGTAGTTGCCACTTATTCTAGCCCTTTGCGCGATGGACATGAAGACCGCTTGCTAGCTAGAGGAGTTGATGAGTACGAATGAGCCGCTACAATACGCCGCCATGATTGATGAGCACTACAAGCCCGACGAGATTGAGCTTTCGGTACAGGCTTATTGGGAAAGTAACCACAGTTTTCGCGCCACCGAGGACCCTCGCCGCGAAAAATTCTACTGTTTGTCCATGTTCCCGTACCCGTCGGGAAGGCTACATATGGGCCATGTGCGCAACTACACGATCGGTGACGTCATCAGCCGCTATCAACGTATGCGCGGTAAGAACGTACTACAGCCGATGGGCTGGGACGCCTTTGGATTGCCCGCGGAGAACGCGGCGATAGAGAACAAGGTGCCCCCGGCGCGGTGGACATACGAGAATATTGATGCCATGCGCGCGCAGCTGAAACGTTTGGGGTATGGCTACGATTGGGACCGGGAGCTGACGACGTGCAAGCCTGAATACTACCGATGGGAGCAATGGTTTTTCACCGAGCTTTTCAAGAAAGGCCTGGTCTACAAAAAAAAAGCCGAGGTCAACTGGGACCCCGTAGATCAGACAGTTCTGGCCAACGAGCAGGTGATCAACGGAAGGGGGTGGCGGTCCGGGGCTATAGTCGAGCGCCGCGAAATTCCACAGTGGTTTGTAAAGATTACAGATTATGCGGAAGAGTTACTCAACGATATCGATAAGTTACACGGTTGGCCGGAAGCGGTGCGCACCATGCAACGTAACTGGATCGGCCGGTCCGAAGGCGTGGAGGCCGATTTTGGTGTTGTGGGCGCTGAGGAAAGTATGCGCATATTCACCACCCGGCCGGATACCATCATGGGGGTGACCTACATGGCGGTGGCCGCCGAACACCCTCTGGCGTTGGCGGCGGCCGAGAAAGATCCGGCGCTCGCCGGGTTCATTCAGGAGTGCCGTCAAACGAGCACGTCGGAAGTCGACATCGAGACCATAGAAAAAAAAGGCATGCCCCTTGGCCGTAACGCGATCCATCCAATTTCCGGCCAACCGGTGCCGATCTGGGTCGCCAATTTCGTGGTGATGGGTTACGGCACCGGTGCGGTGATGGCGGTGCCCGGTCATGATCAACGGGATTGGGAATTTGCCAGGCAATACCGGTTGCCGATCGCCCCGGTGATCTACCCGAGCGATGGCGCGGAGCTCGACATCGAGACCGGGGCCTATGAGGAATACGGGGTGTTAAAGAACTCCAATCAGTTCGACGGACTGTCGTCAGCCGAGGCTTTTGACGCCATCGCCGAACATCTGGCGCGGCAACAAAAGGGCGCCCGCAAGGTGAATTATCGTTTGCGGGATTGGGGTGTGTCGCGGCAGCGATACTGGGGGTGTCCGATTCCGATGGTGAACTGTCCGGATGCAGGAGGCGCGGCGGTTCCGGTACCCGCCGACCAGCTCCCGGTGGTGCTGCCCGAGGATGTGGATTTCCAGGGGATTGGATCACCGATCAAGAAGATGCCGGAATTTTATCGGACCCATTGCCCTGAAGGCGGCGGACCGGCGGTGCGCGAGACCGACACCTTCGACACGTTCTTCGAATCCTCGTGGTACTACGCACGTTTCTGTTGTTCGGACAATGATCAGGCGATGCTGGACCACAGGGCGGATTACTGGTTGCCGGTGGATCAATATGTAGGCGGCATAGAACATGCGGTGCTGCATCTGCTCTACGCGCGTTTTTTTCATAAATTGATGCGCGATGTAGGCTTGGTGAAATCGGATGAGCCGTTCACCAAGCTGCTTACTCAGGGCATGGTGCTCAAAGACAGTACTAAGATGTCAAAGTCTAAGGGCAATACGGTTGACCCGCAGGACATGATCGATCGGTATGGGGCGGACACGGTGCGTTTGTTCATGATGTTCGCGTCGCCACCCGAGCAGTCCTTGGAATGGAACGACGACGCGGTGGCCGGCTCATATCGTTATCTGCGACGGCTATGGGGCCTGTTCCACAGACACCGAAACGTTGTGGCCGCAGCACCACGGCCTGATATCAATC
>CALZGZ010000058.1 GCA_945787105.1 uncultured Gammaproteobacteria bacterium | reverse complement strand
TGCCTTAAACTATGGAGCGACACGCGCTTGTCGATCTCGGCGGCGCGGCGCGCCAGGTGAAACGCACGGTTGAGTTGCCGGGTGGACATCGGGTTCACCGGATTCTGGCCCGGAAACAGCCAGCCCCCGGGGAGCAGTTTGTGCTGCGCCCGGCCCTGGCGCCACCAGGCGCGCATCAGCTGCAGCAGCGCCGGGGAGAGCATGGCGTAGCGGTCTTTTTTGCCTTTGCCCTGTTCGACGTGCAGCACCATGCGTTCGTTGTCGATGTCGGGTACCTTGAGGTGAACGACCTCGCTGGCGCGCAGGCCGGCCCCATACGCCACGCCCAATGCGGCTTGGTACTTGCGACTCCCGGCGGATTGCAGCAGTCGCGTCACTTCTTCCACGCTCAATACTTCGGGCAACTTGCGCGGCTCATACACGTGGCGCATCTTCTTCATCGCCTCGGGGCGATCTACCGTCACCTCGAAGAAGAATTTCAAGCCTGTGATTTGGGCGTTCAGACTGACCCGTGAGATGCCCTGTTCCACGAGGTGTAATTGATACCGCCGTAAACCCTCTGCATCAGCGGTGTCCGGAGAACGCTTATAAAACCGCGTGAAGTTCTTGACCGCCCGGATATAGGCGATCTGTGTCTTGGACGAGAGCTTGCGCAACGTCATGTCGTCGATCATACGTTGGCGTAACGGACTGATAGGTTTGTTAGACTCTGTCATGGGTCTGCTCCTTCGGTGTTGAAGTTGTTGTTTAAGGCACTACAACTTCAACACAGGACAGACCCATCCCTCCTTGATCTAATCCAACCTTACAGCACTTCCCCCAACGCACCCCCAGCTACCGCGCGAGCGGTTTAGTCCACCGGCCATGACCGGGCATTAGGGCACCTGAAAAAACATGATTTCAAACGTCCGCTGCCGGAAGTGTTCCAGACATGCCACCCAGCTTAATAAGCAAGAGCGGAGCGAGTCGTCGACCCCTCCCTGCTTGGGTTGTACGTGCAGTGTTGGGTAAGGTCGGTTGAGGGCGGGCTTGTCACGATAGCAAATCCCCGCCGGAGCGGGGTTCTTCTCGCGGTCATTGCCGCTTGTTGAGCGTACCAATGCGGCGCACAAGGCGGTAGCACTGTTACAGGCGGGTTAACGTGACGGACAAATCGCCACCATTTGTGAAACGCACGAGTCCCATTGGGCCCGCCACTCTATAACGATGAACCAACTGTCGCTACGATCATCGATGGTATTGCGTATATCCCGTTGCCGCCGGGGACATATGATGTGTGTATCAACGCGGTGCGACAAAGCCCAGACGATCCAAATTGTGTGCCCGCGCCGGTGCTCTTGGGAGGAGATCAGATCGTGATAATCACGGGCTCAGCAAGTGAGGTCACGCTAGTTAGCGTGACCGTGGAGGACGCTGCGGACGACATCGTTGATGTTCAGGACCCGAACCACGCACACAAGGACTTGGTTTGCCACAAGGGCAGGATGACTATTTCCGTGGGCAGGCCGGCAGGGACTGCGCACACGATGCACGGCGATACACTCGGCGCATGTCCAACCGTTGCCGAAGAGCCCACACCTGACTCCCAAGATGGGCTCGCCGGCGACAATCAGACAAGCAAGGGTAAAGGTAAGGGTAAGGGCCAGGGGAACAACGGGAATCAAGGTAATCGACCGACTTGAGCAGACCTCCGTAAGGAGATGTCAGAAAGGGCCAACTCAGGTTGGCCCCTTTTCGTTCTGATGTGGTATCCGACGTAAAATAATGACCAAAACTCCGCGGGGCTCACTTAATCGGTTATGACGTCCAAGTAGACCGGTAGAAATAATTGGCTGGTGCACTGTACAAAATCCCATGGGCATCCGTGCCCCGGTCACCATTGAGGTTGAAGCGTCGGTCGATGTGCGAATTCGTTTGGAAGAACGCGCAGATACCGCGCTCTTGAAAAGGGAAGACTTCTGCAAAACTATTAAAGTTATCCATTTGATAGGTAGTAGCCGCTCCTTGCAATGGCCGCACTCGAGTGAATACCGGACGCCCAGGTTGTTGAGGTTCAGATGGCGGCAAGGGGGCCAGCTTGCGTAAAAAGTCCTACTCGATGGGACAACGCACTACATCAGGTGAGAAGTGATCCTGGGTTAGACTTGATCTCCCATATGAAAGCATAAATATCAAAGAACAAAACGTAAATTTACCACTTTGTTTTTTTATTTCGCGTTTTGACACAGCCTGGGTCGGCTACAGACTAAGTAGAATTTTCATTCCCGAAAATTCGGATCGATTTCCACTTCGCGGTTAAACGGAATAAGCGGCCATTTCAAGATCTTGGGAAACTACCGTTTAACGCTCAATGCGAGCATCTTTTTTTGATTAACAATAATTATTGAGATCAATTCGCGTTTATTGCTGCATAGTATGCGGCTACCCCGGGTTCTGCGGCGATACGTTCCATATGTTGTACCAACCTAGGCGCAACCCTGTCCGGCAGATCGGAAGGAATGTGGTCCAACACACCTGACTTCAGGCTTCGAATCCAGACGAACGATTTGAGATCGGCTACCGTAAGACGGCCATCTGCGAAATACTTACCACCTGCAGACTCAAGTCGGACATCTAGGAATTTAATACACTTGGTAAATGTTTCATCAGCTAGCTTCTGTCGAGCAGCCTTGAGCTCCTCACCCTGCAGGCCAAAAGTCCGGACAGTGAAATGCATTACATCTTCAAGAGCCTCCATAACTTCATCACATCTAAAAGCCTGCCACGGGTCGTCGGGGTACAATCCAGCTTGTTTCCCAAAATATCGATTCATTGCATTTGACTGGGTATATACAGTGCCATCAATTTCCAGGGTTGGAACCGCATTCAATGGTGTACTTGCTCGCATCCGGCCAAACTCAGAAAAAGATATGCGGTGATCTTCAAAGTCAATGCCGCCAATCGACATGGCGATCCTTGTGGGCTCGGCGCGTCCACCGTCAATATCAAAATACGTCAGCTTAATCTTGTTCATAATAGCGGCTGCGGTTCCGGGGACAGTTTACTTGTCTGTGCATAAATTCGCCGACCGACTACTCACGTTTCACCGACGACACCGGCAACGATCAGTTCAGTCAATCAACTATCCAACATATCCACAGATAAGTAAACTGTCCCCGGAACTGCGGAACAACATATCCACAGATAAGTAAACTGTCCCCGGAACTGCGGAACTGCCCGACTGCCGAGGCGCGAAGCGCTTACGTAAGATCTGCTTATGTCCGTCGGTCACTCATATCGCTGTAACCTAGGCCGGCCACCAAGGGCAGTGACTCGTAATTCAATCCTTCAGCTGATAACCGGTCTTGAATATCCAACAGATGATGGCGATACACAGGCCGAGAAACACGGAGATCATGATCAGGCTGGTACTTACGCTGACGTCGGCGATCTCGTAGAAACTCCAGCGAAAACCGCTAATCAGATATAGCACCGGGTTGAACAGCGTCACCGTCTGCCAGAACGGCGGCAACATATTGATGGAGTAAAAACTGCCGCCGAGGAAGACCAGGGGGGTGACGATCAGGAGTGGGATCAGCTGCAGTTTCTCGAAATTTTCGGCCCAAATACCGATGATGAAGCCGAACAGACTGAACGTCACCGCCGTCATCGCCAGAAACACCACCATCCACACGGGGTGGGCGATGTGCAACGGCACGAACAGGCTCGCCGTTGCCAGGATGATCGAAGCGAGGAAGATCGATTTTGTCGCGGCCGCGCCCACATAACCCAGAATGATCTCGAAATACGACACCGGGGCGGACAGCAATTCGTAGATCGTCCCGGTGAACTTCGGAAAGAAGATGCCGAACGATGCGTTGGAGATACTCTGCGTGAGTAGTGACAGCATGATCAAGCCGGGCACGATAAAAGAACCGTAGCTGACACCGTCGATTTGTGTGATGCGCGAACCGATAGCCGAGCCGAAGACGACGAAGTACAAAGACGTCGAAATGACCGGTGAGATAATGCTCTGGAGCAAGGTGCGCCGGGTTCGCGCCATTTCGAACCGATATATCGCCTTGACGCCGGGTGTGTTCATTCCGCTTCGTTGACCAGGCTCACAAATATATCCTCCAGCGAACTCTGCTCAGTTTTGAGATCCTTGAACTGAACGCCGGCCGCCGTTAGGTTGTCGAGAAAGTGGGTGATCGCCGCGCGATCCTGGTTACTGTCGAAGGTGTAGGTTATCTGGCGGCCATCTGCCGAGAGTTCGATATTGTAGGCGGCAAGTGCCGTGGGGATGGCAGCCAGGCTGTGTCGCAGGTCGAGAACGAGTTCTTTCTTACCCAACTTGCGCATGAGCTCGGCTTTGTGCTCGACGAGAATGATTCGACCATGGTTGATGATGCCGATGCGGTCGGCGATCGCTTCCGCCTCTTCGATATAGTGCGTAGTCAAGATGATGGTCACGCCCGACTCGCGCAGGATGCGAACGAGTTGCCACATGTCCTTGCGCAGCTCTACGTCGACGCCTGCGGTGGGCTCATCGAGGAACAGAATCCGGGGTTCATGGGACAAGGCTTTCGCGATCATCACACGTCGTTTCATGCCGCCCGACAGTTCCTTGATTCGCGCGTGTCGTTTTCCCCACAAGGACAAATCTGTCAGGACTTTTTCCACGTGTTCCGGATTGGGCGTTTTGCCGAACAGGCCGCGGCTGAACGTGACAGTTGCCAGGACATTCTCGAAGGTTTCCGTCGCTAGTTCCTGCGGAACCAACCCGATCAAGGCGCGGGTTTTCCGATAATCCGCAATGATGTCGTAACCGTCCACGGTGACGGTGCCGGTGGTTGGATTGATGATCCCGCAGATGATGCTAATCAGGGTGGTCTTACCGGCGCCGTTCGGACCCAACAGGGCGAGTATCTCGCCGCGCTCGATATCCAGATCGATGTGGTCGAGTGCTGTAAATCCGCCGGCGAAAGTCTTGGAAAGATTGGAGACGCGGATCAATGCTGACATGTGCGGTGCTGGCGACGTATGGGTCTCGTTTTAATTCAAGTGAGCTTCCGTTTCAGCCAGAGTATGACGCACATCGCGAGGCTGGGCGAGGCCGGCCGGGGGCACGAGTTCGACTTCGACGCAGCAACAATCGACTTGTTACCATGACTTAATGCGCGAGGCGGCGCCGATTCTTTGGTCGAAGGGATGACTAGGACGAGGCCAAGTCCGACATGCTGAGTTCGCGAATGAGCCTGATCTTTGCGCCAAAATTGCTCGCATATCAATGCCAACACCAGAAGTCCGGCTCGCCCGTCAGGCAGAGCCAGATCTCTGCAATTGGGCTGACCTATAGGCGCGCCTTCCGGCGGCAGATCCGACTCGCCCAAACAACGCAATCGTTCATTGAGCGTGCTATCTGCTAACCAGAGTTCGCAATACTCGGGGCGTTGCGGCGCCTCAAACTCCGGCATGAACTCGTGCGCAAAATCCAGCGTCACCTCTGCCTCGCGTTAGGTCGTTAGCGTAATGAGTGTGCGGACTTTAGAGACAAGATTCTGATTTCAAGGTGCGTCACACGCGGTTCGAACCCAGCGTATCGCTCTTGCTAAGGGCTCGTGATATGCCGCGGGTAGATTGTTGTACAACTTGCTCTCGGACTGATTACCCACGTTATCTTCTATGTTTTTCAGATACCGCCGCATCTTTCCTTCGATTCGAGTCACAATCTTGGAATCATCCGATGCAGAAAGCGACCGGGCGGCGCGCCCAAGATCCCAGTCGTTTTCGCTCAAAGTCTTAATGCACAGTCCTCTCAAGTGGTTGGATAATGTGCGCGATTTATGGCTGAGCCCCAGCTCTTCTTCGGCGGGTTTGATTTGAAACCGGTGTCTTCTCAGGGCGGCCAACTCTGTCGCCTGTGTGGTCGCGGCAATCTCATGCGCGGCGCTGCTCGGTGCGGCAGGTTCGGTTGAAATCGGGCCCGCCGATTCACGCTGTGCAGTCGTCGCGGCTTGCAGTGTTTCGGACAAATATCCGGCGCGCAAGACATTATCATCTTCCAGCATCGCCCTGCCGATCGCCTTGTGAATTTCGGACATGAGTTCGCGGGCGTTCCCGCCTGCATAACGATAATTACTGAATAAATGAATGGTCTTAGGCGAGACCACGGTAATTTCATGCTTGAGCTGTTGGCCGATTTGCCTGGTGAAATGCTCCACCAGCAACGGGATGTCCTCGGGCCGTTCGCGCAGCGGCGGTACATCGACTCGTGTCCCGATTCGCGCCAAAACATCCGCTTGAAATTTTCCTTCTGATACCAGCTGGGCGGGATCGCGATTGGTGGCAAAGATAAATTTGACCGATACGGTGCGCGGTTCCCCGCGACCAATCCCGGGCTCGAACGGTTTTCCCTCGAGGGGGTATAGCAGCAGGTCCTGCACGTTGAGGGGCAATCGGTCGAAGTCGTCGAGAAACAGCGTGCCGCCATCGCTTTCTTCCAGCAGACCACTGTGACCTTCTTTGGGCACGTTGGGCAGGCCGTGCCCGGTCCCCACTCCGAACAGTTTGCCGAGCGCGAAGGCGGGATCGGCATGCTCGAACTGGGCGCAGCTGATCTCTTTGCAGATCCGCTCGCTGCGATCGCTCAGCAGGTGGACCGCCTGTGCGATATGCGTTTTGCCGGTTCCCGACTCGCCGACGATCATCACCGGTGCGCTGCCGCGCGCCGCCACGGCGGCTTGTTCGAATACATCCTCCCAGAGCGGACTTGCACCGATCAACGTCTCCTCTCGAATCTGCCGAAGTTGTGGAAACCGCTTCTCCAGCTTGCTCAACTTGGAGGTTGTGCCGGCCGGTTCATCGCCCGCCCGTTCCGTTAGCGCGTACTGCTCGAGCTCCACGGTCAACTGATCGAGTTCCTGGGTCATCTCACGAATCCGCTGGTCGCGCCGCATCACCGCCGACTTCTCTCTTGCCAATCGCGTTCCGAGCAGCTTGATGCGGCCGCGGATAATACCCCGCACCCCAAACAACTCATGGTTGGTAATGGATAGGGTCATAGAGAGGGGGATCAAAGATACCGGCACTAAAAGCCAGTCGTAGCGGTGTATCAGTGGTTCGCCAACAAACAGGATTGGGAGATTCCAGAGCACAATATGTGCGAAGGCAACAATCGCCATCGAGACAATGATCCAGCGCGTCCGTTCACGCTGGCCCGGAGACCGGCACTGTCGATAACCGACGAGCATTAACCACGTAGCCAACACCAGCAACCCGGTATTGAGCGACAGCCGGATCGGGTAAGTCGCTGAAATCTTGTTGAGTAGGCCACCTTCCGGAAAGAGTATCGCTACGAAAGGTACGGTGATTGACAGGATATAGAGAGACATCGGTATCCACGGATATCGCCGTATGATCTGGCGACGCTCGGGAAATACCAAGCTGATATGCACAAGGATGCTCATGACCAATTGCAAGAACAGGATTTCGAGCAGGTCGACGATATTGATCAGTGGGAATATGGCTCCCCGAACCAACGGAGAGTAGAACAACTCCCAGTAGGGTTCATCGCTGGCGAGCCACATCACCGCAAAACAGAAACACATAGAAATCATATTCGCGTACCGTTCCCTGGATTTGGAAATGACGATATAGACCGCCAGCCCCATCAGGAACAGCATCAACACCGTGCGGAACCCATAAAAAGTCCATGTTTCCCTGCCGCTCAGTGGTCGTGGTGTGAGATTGAGGATTACCGACCCAGTATCCCGATCGATGTCGTAGGAAATGTTTTTGTCCCGAAGTTGGTATCGGGCTTTTAGATAGGAGCTTAAATCAGAACGGTACCATTGGTGCCATTGGGAGGTTGGCGTGGTCCCTTGCCGCGACACGACATCACCGACGCGAAACCCAGCCAGCTGCGCCGGACTGTCGGGCTCGATCAACGTGATGACGAATCGTTCGTCCTGCCATTTACCGTGGAACCCGATGAGGTAGGTGTTGTGGGTTATCGGGATAAACACCAACAAAAAGAATACGGCGGAGATTGGGCCTAGTATGAGCGTGCCCGTTTTGCCGAATCTTGCCATGGAGAAAGCCCCTCTGTGTGCCCCACACCGTATCCCCACACGTTTCACACCCATCTCACTATAACAAATTCACACGATCAACCACCGGGTTCTTTCAGCGTATTGATAAGTAGCAATCTTTTGCTGGCGGTCACCACGCCCTCTAGGTTGGCACGCAACTTGAAACAGACTGGGTGAGCGGCGGTAAAAACTCACTGCCGGAGTAAGTATTTATCATGCAGGAGGATAAAGATCATGACAATCTCACGATACGAACAAGTCACAGCCCGGGCCATCGTAGCGGTTCTAGTTTCGTTCCTCGGGGTTACTGCACGCGCTGATAACAGCATTTACGTGTTCCAGGTCGAGGTCGGATTCGGCGGCAAACATCCCGCCAGCAGCTTCTACGTCGGTTCGCAGTCTCGGCTTGTTTTGGATGCGGACGACTTCAGCGAAAATAGCTTGATCAGAATTCCGCTGTATTCGACGGATCACAACGTGTGGACGTTGTATCGTACACTGCGGCCTCGGCCGATACCCCTCGCCCTAGAAGATCCGACAAACCGACCTTCCGATGTTGCGCCTACTACGAAAGATGAACCCACGCAGGATTCGGCCGGGAACAATTTTGGACGTATTTTGGCCGCCGGCGGTGCCCTAGGGGTATTGGTTTATCTCTCCGACAGGGAAGACCGGCGCGAATGTACGTCTGCTGAGAGGGCGCTTTGCATTGTCGGCAGTGTTGCTGGTGGAGGTGGCTGCGGCTGCAAATTCTAGCCAGTGCTATGCGTTCATAGCAGCATTGTAAAGTCGTTACGCGGCGCTCTGTTTGATTACGATCAGCGCGGGAGTGTGACGGGATTGTCTGACGCACCTTGTCCGCCGCCGCGATAACGGTCTTCAACACAACCGCCGAGTGAGTGTATATCGTCGACAGTGGCACCACGGTCAATGTGGCTCCCTCCCACGCATCATGCTCGAGAGTTGGTTTGATCACGACGACAAGCAATGGACAAGGCGAGACGCTGACCGGCAATCCAGGAAGGGTGGTGCATCCGACATAGGCCTACATAGAAAATCAATGTCTCACCGTGTTCGGACGATTCACGGCCGGGTGATGATGGAACACAGCAGACCGAGCAGTTCGCGTTGATGAGACGGCCCGTCCACGGGCCGATACCAGCGGCGTTCTGAAAGTTTTTGGTCTATGCTTATCTTGTAAGCAAGGCTATTTGCACGCGCGTCGATAGCTACCGGGGGGTAACACAAACTCGTTCTTGGCCATCCATGCCTGAAGCATCAGGCGTGGACCATGAGCGCGACGGGCGTCCCGCGGACCCCATCGCCAAGTTACATTAATGAGCCGATACAAATTGGGGGTATAGATGACGGCAACGAGACGGACATTCAGTCGCTGGTGGGTAGTCGTGGGCGCAGTTCTGATTCAGCTCGCACTGGGTGCGATCTACGCCTGGTCGGTGTTCACCGGGGCGCTTACCGATCCGAATGGGGTGTACGGGTTTTCCGCCAGCCAAACGGCTTGGATCTTCTCAGCAGGCCTAGCGACGTTTGCGGTGGTGATGATAGTGGCCGGAAAGTTGCAGGCCAAACTAGGCCCCACTACCGTCGCCTTGGCGGGAGGCGTCACGCTGGGCCTTGGATATATCCTGGGCGGTATCTTCGGCAACACCTTCTGGGCCCAGTTTGTGTTCATCGGCGTTATGGGAGGGGCCGGTGTCGGCTTGGCCTACGTCGTACCTATCGCTGTCGGCGTCAGATGGTTCCCTGACAAGAAGGGGCTGATCACCGGTCTCGCGGTCGCCGGATTTGGGTTCGGGGCGGTAATCTGGGTGAAACTGGCCGGCTCCTGGTTCGGAGGACTCCTGGATACCGTCAGCATCCTCGGTCTCCCCGGCGTGCAGAGTGTGTTCATCGTATACGGTATCGCGTTCCTCGCGTTGGTCGTGCTCGGCAGCCTGGTCATGGTTAACCCACCCGAGGACTACGTGCCCGCGGGATGGACGCCAGCTGAACAGGCCACCGCCGCCGCTAACGGCGGACTCGACTATGCACCGCGACAGATGTTGCGATGTCCCCAGTTTTACCTGCTATGGACGGTATTCGTGTGCTCCGCGTTGGCCGGTTTGATGGTGATTTACTGCATCAAATTGTTCGGTATCGACATCCTCAGTGGCCGCGGCGTTGTTGGGATTGGCGCTGTCACCGGCACCGCCATGGCCTGGTATGCCGTCTTCAATGGACTCGGGCGCATCCTATGGGGTGGGCTTTCGGACCACCTCGGCCGCAAAACCGCGATTGTGCTGATGACCGGCTGTCAGGGGCTGGTCATGCTCCTTATTTATCATGGATTCATTCACGTCGGAGCGGTGCATGGCTTCATCCTTGCGGCAGCCTTGATTGGCTTCAACTTTGGCGGCAACTTTGCGCTATTCCCAGCGGCCACGGCGGACCTATTCGGCAACAAGAACGTGGGTACCAATTACGGCTGGTTGTTCACTGCCTATGGTGTCGCTGGTATTGTCGGGCCGCTGCTCGCCGGTGTATTCAAGGACGCGGCCGCCGGCGCTACTGATCCGAGTATGTGGATGACGCCCTTCATCATCGCCGGCACTGCCTGCCTGGTGGGCTCAGTGTTAATGGCGTTAATGCCGTACAACCCGTCCGCGCGCAATGAACGACCGGCGGACGAGGTCAGCCACGCGAAACTGGCGACCGCGATGGATTAGCAGCAGCCGGCGCGCTTCCCCTGGCTAGGGTCCGGTTTCGGTTCGGAGCATCCACAGGTTCGCGCGGCGATTGGAGCTGGCGCTAACGGATTGATCGAGCTGCGCGGGTGCCATGGCAGCGCGCACAATCACGCGCCATGACCGGCGATGTCTGATGCGGCGGGGGCTACCGAAATCAATCGCAATCAGGTGAGGCGTTCCGCTGAGCGGCCGCCGCGCGCCGCTACGGTCGGTTGCGGGTCCGCGGTCAATCCACGGCGGCCAGCCTAAGCCGATGTTTCTAATGGGTAATTCATCATATCTTACAAGGATGTATAAACATTACATACAGACGGTCCGATGGCTTAACTAATTGAAAACTATACGAACTGCCGAGATATCCTGATCTAGGTGTATAAAAATAATGTTCTTCGACGCCTCCCGCGCAGCGCCGCAGGGTCTGCCACCGTGTTCCCGCCCACGCCCTAAGTTATTAATAAAGTTAGAAAAATAACGAATTCTCGGCACCGCATTCGACTCTGGCACGGTAGTTGCAAACTAGATTAACCAAGAGTGGACATAACTAGATTGGGCATAGGTTAGGAGGTCTGCATGTACGAAACAACGAACATCCTCATTGTTGATGACGAAGAAGTGGTACGCATGAGTCATCTCAGAACCCTGGAAGGCCTGCACTGCCACGTGGAAGAGGCCTGGAATGGGCAAGAGGCGTTGCGTGCAATGGAGCGCCATCCGTTTGACGTGATACTGCTCGATCTGCGCATGCCGGATTTAGACGGCATGTCGGTGCTCAAGATCATTAAGGAGAGATGGCCCGAATGCCAGGTGGTCATCATCACCGGTTACCCGTCCATTGAAACCGCCAAAGAGGCGGTGCGGCTCGGTGCTTACGATTACCTTGCCAAGCCGGTGGGTCCGGATGATGTCATCAAGGCCGCGAACGCAGCCATGCTGCAAAAAAAGTGGACTCTGCAAACTTGTGAAGCAGACCACGACAGCGGCGAAAGCTTTAAGTATCGATATCCTTGGGAAAACTAATTAGCCCCGTTGACAGAGGCTAGGAGGTAGTCATGCAAGCCTTAGCAAAAGTTCTAGTAGTAGACGATGACGCAGTAGTCGGCAAGAGTTTCGACCGGGTGCTCTCGGAAAAGGGTTATGCCGTAAGCACCGCTATGAACGGCAACGAAGCGCTCAACAAATTCGCCGGCGAAAAACACGATGTCGTCTTTACCGATATGAAGATGCCGGGTATGGACGGTATCGAGGTTGCGCAGCGCATCAAGGCAGCGAGTCCGTGGACGCCGGTGGTAGTGGTGACTGGCTACGGCACACCTGCCAACGAGGCTGCGGCAGCAGCGGTGGGAGTCGCCGACTTTCTACACAAACCTCTGTTACCGGAAGTAATCGAGGAGGTGATGGAAAGGATCACCCGCAAAACAATTATCGAGGAAAAGGTGCCCGAAGTCGCGGAGGAAGCAAGCGCATCGAAGCGCGTCGGCCGCATGTTGAAGAATATCGGCCTGTTCTTTGCAGCACCCTTCATCGGCCTGGCGTACTTCATCGCTTTTCCGTTCATCGGCCTCGGCATGCTGGTGTGGTATGGCATCCAGGCGTTGACCGGACGATCCGCGTCACAGAAGTAGCGCAGCCCTGGCAAGATGTTTGATGACAAGCGGGTGTCGCGAACGTTGATAGGGCCAATCCCCGGGAGGCAAAACAGCCTCCCGGTTAGGCGGGAGAGCAAGCAACGGCGGAAGCAGCCATGACAATTTCCAACAGAAAAGACAAGATGACAATGGGCAGATTACCCACCGATCTTCGTAAGCTGGCAGGGGTAATGTTTCTTGTTCTGTGTTCTTTTTCATGGCTCACGTCCACTGCGCTGGCAAGTATTCCAGACGATTCGCTATCGGCAGAGGATGGGAAGTGCCTCAAATGCCATTCCTTCGAGCGGCTCTCAACGACTCTGGGAGACGGCGAAAAGCTCTCCCTGCATGTGCCGGGCGAGGTGTTTGCAAAGTCGGTGCATAACTGGATCGGATGCGCTAGCTGCCATCGGGACATCAATCTGAACACGCACTCGCTGAGCAAGAACAAAAAGACTTACGCCAACAAGCGTGAGCGATCCATCGCACTGGCCAAGATCTGCTATGAGTGCCATGAGGACAAATCCCATCAGTACGAGGGAAGCATTCATGCCTCACTGGTCGAATCTGGCAACTTTGCGGCGCCGGTGTGCACGGACTGCCATGGATCTCATACTGTGAAACCCAAAGCGGCGTACGAAACATTAACCGGTGGTCCATGCAAGAATTGTCATGCAAACATCTTCGATGTTTATCTCAAGAGTATGCATGGGCAGGCCCGCAGCAAACTGGGGCATATCGAGGCGCCCGTTTGCTCCGACTGCCATCGCGCGCATGACGTCAATGCGGCATCGGTCGAGGACCGGTTGAAAGAGGCATGTCTCGGTTGCCATGAGGGTGCAAAGGGTGCCCACAAGAAATGGTTGCCAAACGCCGGGCTACATCTTCAAGCAGTATCCTGCGCCGCTTGCCATGCGCCGGCGGCGCGACGACGGGTTGATCTCATGCTATTTGACAGCGTGGCCCAGCGGCCGATTTCCGAAAACGAAGTCTCGCCGCGGTTGGGTAATCTGCCCGGTCCGAGGGAGTCGAGCAAAGACGGTCTGGATGCAAAAGAATTGTGGAATCTGGTGCGGGGAATTAATCGCGACGGGACCGCGGCCGAAGTGACCCTACGGGGCCGCATGGAAGTCGTCACCGGGGAACAGGCGCATCAATTGGCTTGGAAAGAAAAAGCGCTCAGGAACTGCGAGAGCTGTCATAGCGATGGCGCCGAACCGTTCCAGAACGTCACCGTCTCTCTAATCCGTGCCGACGGCAAACGGGTGAGTTACGACGCTGAAAAAGAGGTGTTGAGCTCCGCGCTTTCGATGAATTCTGTGGGTGGGTTTTACGCTTTGGGAGGCACAAGGGTAAAACTGCTGGATATTCTCCTGCTTCTCGCGGTGGCCGGCGGTGCCTCGGTGCCGATCGTGCACCTGGCGATGCGCAAATTACTCAGGAAAGGCAAATAAAGAGGGACGCAAGATGAAAAAAATATACATTCATCCACTTCCAATCAGAATCTGGCATTGGATCAATGCGAGTAGCGTTATCGCGCTAATCCTCACCGGCCTGCAGATCAGATATGTCGGGTTGGTCAACGTCATGTCCTTGCAGCTCACGGTCACCGTGCACAACTGGATCGGGTTTTTGCTTATCGGTAATTTCTTTATCTGGCTGTCGTTTTATTTGTTTTCGGACAAGATCAGGATCTATCACCCTGAATTGAATCCGAAAAAATACTACCGTGACAGCATCCGTCAGGCCCGTTATTACGGCTGGGGTATTTTCAGAGGTGCGCCGAATCCGCACCACATGACTCCCTACAACAAGTTCAATCCATTGCAGCGGGTGTCTTACCAGATCATTATGCTCCTCGTCATTCCCTTGCAGATCATCACCGGGATCCTGCTTTGGGACGTGGAACGCTTTTCGGGAATCGTGACGTTGCTCGGTGGGGTGCGGGTCGTGGATACCGTGCACGTTTTGATACTCATCTTCTTCGCGTTTTTTCTATTCATTCATGTCTATCTTGCGACCCTTGGTCACACGGCTACGGCGCACATCAAGGCGATGTTTACTGGATATGAAGAAATAGAGGACGAAAAGTCGATGGATGCAAACAAGGACAAGCGGCACGACGAGGACAAAGACAAACAACAGATACGGATGCATATCACCAGGCCACCGTCTCCGCTGCAAATTCACTAAAAAATCCTTGTTCACATCTCCGGGGCGCTGGACAGACGCCCAGGAGCAACCGTCCGGCTTCCGCGATCCTTGATTAGGAACCGGCGGATTCCTGCTCCGCTCCCCGTATCCGGATATCGTACTTTTTCATCAGCGCCTGGAAGTTAGTGCGCTGCATACCGGTGTCCTCGGCACTCTTGGTGACGTTCCAGTCGTTTCTTTTCAACGCTTCGAGGATGAACAGCTTCTCGATATTTTTCACCGACTTCTCACGAGCCAGCTTCTTGAAGCGCTTGAGCTCATCGCTTGTCTTCGGCACGTTGGAATCGAGCGCCGCGCCCATGTCGAGAATCGTCACCAGGTGACCCTGGCGGATGACCTTTTCGGTGGCAAGGATTACGGCACGGTGTATCGTATTTTCCAGTTCCCTTACATTCCCCGGCCAATTGTAGTTCACCAGCATGTTCATCGCCTCCACGGAGAACTCAGTCATTTCTTTCCCCAGTTCCTCGCCGAACAGCTTGAGAAAATGAAATGCGAGGGCGGGGATGTCTTCGCGGCGTTCCCGCAACGGTGGTATCTCGATGGGAAAGATATTAAGGCGATAGTAAAGATCTTCGCGGAATGTTCCGTCGGCGACCATCGCCTTGAGGTCTTTATTGGTGGCGCTGATCAGCCTGATATTGGCAGCCTGCGTCCGCGTGTCCCCCACCGCCTTGAATTCCCGTTCCTGGATAATACGCAGAAGCTTTGCCTGGGTGGACAAGGAAATATTTCCTATTTCATCCAGAAACAGCGTTCCGCCCTCTGCGATTTCGAATAACCCTCGCTTGTTTGCCACCGCACCGGTAAACGAGCCCTTGACGTGGCCGAACAACTCGCTCTCAAGTAGCTGTTCACTCAGTGAACCACAGTCGACCGGGACAAAGGCTCTGTCTTTGCGTAGGCTGTTGTAGTGGATGGCGCGGGCTACCAACTCTTTGCCGGTCCCGCTCTCCCCCCTGAGCAGTACCGTGCTGTTGGTGGGTGCGCACTTTGCAATAAGACGATATACGCTCTGCATCTGGGTGCTGGAGCCAATAATGTTTTCGAAACGGTACTTGGAACTGACCTCATTTTTGAGGTTGAGATTTTCCTGCTGTAGACGCCGCTTCTCGAAAGCCCGCCCCACCAAGAGCTTGAGTGCTTCCGGATCGAAAGGTTTAGGCAGGTAGTCAAAGGCCCCCAGCTTCATGGAATGAACCGCGGTCTCGATTTCCGACAATCCGGTGACCATGATGACATCGATGTCGGGGTGGGATTCTTTAACCCTCTGTAGCACTTCCAGGCCGTCCATCTTCGGCATCATGATGTCCAAGACGAGCACGTCGTAGTGCGTCTCATCCAATTTTTGCAGGGCCTCCATGCCGCTTCGCACCGCGTCGACCGCGTAATCGGTCTCGCCGAGAATGCGCAGGCAACTTTTTACGACGATCTCCTCGTCGTCAACTACCAGTATCTTGCCGCTCATAGTCAATGCTCGCTACTTCGGTGTCTTGCGCCTCTACCGGCAGGTAGATCCGGAACGTAGCTCCCTCCCCGACCTTGCTGTCCACCTGGATTGTCCCACCATGCGCCCGGACGATACCATGGCTGACGGACAATCCCAGCCCTGTTCCTTGCCCCACCCCCTTCGAGGTGAAGAACGGATCGAAAATCCGTTGCCGGTCTTGCTCCGAGATTCCACATCCGGTATCGGTGATCGATATCTCCACCATGGTTCCGGGGCCCGCCTCGGGACTGTCCGCCTGCGGCACCAGACGGCTGCGTATTGTAATGCGGCCGGTGCCCTCGATGGCCTGTTGCGCGTTGACGAGAATGTTCATGATGACCTGCTTGATTAAATCCTCGTCGAGCCAGATCTGCGGCAGGTCGTGGTCGAGGTCCATGTTGACCTCAATGTCATCCAGATACGCCGGCCGTTTTATCAACTGCTCCGTATCCTCGATGATCTTGTTGAGATCGGCAAATTTTTTCTCCGGGGTTTTTTCACGCGCGAAATCGAGAAGTCTTCGAATGATGGTGGCGCATCTATTGGTTTCGCGGATCACCAGGTCCAGGTCTTCCGCCTCCGGGCTTCCCTCCGCCATCTTCTCGCGGACCAGGGTCGAGAAGGTAAGCACCCCGGTCAAGGGGTTGTTCAGCTCATGCGCGATGCCGGCCGCGAGCAGTCCGACGGAAGCAAGTTTTTCCCGATGCGCGGATTCGGCCTGGGCGGCCTGCAACTCCTTGGTCTTCTCTTGCACCTTTTGTTCCAGGGTGTGGCCCCACTCCTGCAATTCCTTCTGGGACTTGCTGAGCGCCTCGGTCATGGCGTTAAAAGAGACTGCCAGCTGACCAAACTCGTCCTGGCTGCGCACCGGGATGGACTGTTGCAGATTTCCCGATGACAGCCGGTCGGCGCCGGCCTCCAGGTCCCGTAACGGTACATACACCATACGATGCACGAAAAAACTCACGAACAGGGAGGCGATGATGGTGAATCCGACGGCAAAACTGGCGATAGTGAGCGTGTCGACGTATGCCTTGCGGTCGATCCCATCGAGGGAATAGACAATATCCAAAACGCCAAGCACCGATTGATCCTTGCGGTGCACGTGGCAACTCGCGGTGTAACAGGACGGTTCATTGCGGATCACCTCCATGCTGCCCAGCAATCTGCCCCCCTGCACAGATTTAAAAATCCGCGCCCGCTTGTACCTGGGGATCTGGGCCAGAGGCGTCTCGCTCTCGTGGCAGTGGAAGCATCCCTCCGCATTTTTGTCCACTTGAAGACCGAATTCGTCAGGGAAGCTGGAATGTATGATCGTCCCGTCTTTGCTCATTATCCTGATCTTGACGATTCCGTCTTGACTGCCGACATCCTCGATGATCCGGTGCACGTAAGACGGCTGATTCTGCAGCATGGCGAAACGTGTGCTCTTGGTGACCACTTCGGAAAGCTGCGTGACGTGACTGATTGCCGCATCGAGCAGGTGCGCGCGGTGATGCTTTACCACCAGGACGATGAATGTCACCATGGCCACCGTCAGGGCAATCGCCAAGTAAAGACCGACTTTCAACTTCAGGGTTTTCGGACCCATGGGCTGTTTTATTGCGTGTCAACTTTGATAAAGAATAGCAAGGAACTTGTTGTCGCGCTGTAGATTCCCCCACGTCGTCGTCGTCGACGAGATCATATAAATCCTCAATATAATTAACAACTTGTCAGGTCTCAATCGGCCGCGCATTGACTCAAGTCATACAAAACACAACAAACCCCTCGACGTCTCACAATAACACCCGTGCGATGCGGTGCATGCGGCGCAATCCAGGCGTCGATGCGCGGCGTTGAATTCGCAAGCCAAGACGGCGCCGCCATCACCCGCGCTAGGGGCACAACATTGGCGCTAAAAGGCAACGGATAATTGTGCGCTAAAACGATTGACGTCATCGAGCGGGTTGTCGTCGACGTCGGTAGCGAGATCGCCACGAAAGCGGCCGTGCAGGTACTCCATTGTCACGGTCACGTAGCGGTGCACGAGGAATGTGACGGCGGCGCCGTACTGAAGGTACGGTTCGTCTTCCAGCTCCCGGCTGCCTTCGATACGCAGCGCCAAGTCGAAGTGACGATGTGGAAATAGCCCGAGCTCCAGGTTCCAGGCCCAGGGCTGGTCGCGATCGGCCTCCAATTCGATAAACGACCGCGTCGCCCCTAACGCCTCAAAGGTCAGTTCGAAGTTGTCATTGATCCATAAGATGTAGCCGCTCAAACCCGGCACCTTGCGGACAAAGCGGTTGTCATTATCGACCAGCAAACGGCTGTCGGCATCGGCCAGATCGGTCAGATAGCTAAAACCCAGCGCAAGATTTTCCTGTGGCCACGCCTCCATCGACAGTGTCCAATCCAAACCGCGATTGTTGCGCTCCCGCTCACCGGCTGCGCCATGATAGATAGCCATCGATAGATCCAGCCGGTCGGCGAAATCATAAGTCAGCGTCGCGGCCGTTTCACGGGTCTCACCAAACTCGATCAGCGGGCCAGTGACGAAGCGGCTGAAATATTCCCCAAACGGCAGATACTGCTTGCCGACGATAAGTTCCCATGGATCTGATTCTAGGGCGATGGTGAATTCCTCGGTTTTGACTCGATCGGTGTCGGTATCGTATTCGAGGATCAACTCAGCCTTGACACTCTCCAGGGGGGTCGCAATCAATCCCAGTTGCACCGTCATTGCTTGCTCCTCTTGACGGATGACATCGGCATTGCGAGCAACGGAGAAACGATCCTTGTTCCATTCCAATTCGACCAGTCCGGAGAGTGTGAGCCAGGGTGTCAACTGCCGATGCAAACCGGCTTCACGTTTTTCAGCTCGCGTGCGGTATAGGCGCACCGACTCATCGTCAACGCTCTCGGCCAACGAAGGGGGTATGGACACGGCGCTGATCAATACGACGCTTAGGATCCGGAACCACCACGCATTGTGGATCACACTTAGGAGGGGTGTTATCGCGTGTGTCCGTTTATGGTTGATGGATGGGTTATTAACTGTTCTGGCCACCATACACGCAATATAGCAACAACCGGTCAGTTTTTTTGTGAGAATGAAATATCGGTAAATCAGATGCACACCACGTATGCAGTCGTGCCGGCGTCGGTAACAACTTCCGCAAGGTGGTCCGCGACCCCAAACTCAAGCATGCCGCCACACGCAGTCGCGTCATTGATGCGTTCCCAATCACCTGAATAGTGGCCGGCACCACCAGTCGCGTGACGCCAACGATCAGCCGATGTTTGCCACCACATACCTGCCAACGATTACTAATTCGGGCACGGGTTTGATACACATGCTCCCCGGGATCGATGCCGCTGGCCCGATAGGTCGTCCAGGATTTCAGCGGCGAGCTCCCGGATCGACGGTGCGTGATCTGCTAGGGCCCGCTGCAATAGTCCGATCGCGGTCTCACCACCGATTTCACCGAGGGCGTACACGGCATCTGTTCTTAAAGATACATGTTCGTCACGCAGAGCAGTGGCCAGCACCCCGGCCGCGTCGTCCCCACCGATGTCGGTGAGCGCATCGATGGCTGCTTGGCGCACGTGGGTGTCGGCATCATGGGAAGGCTGCTCGAGGATTTCAATAGCAGTATCGCTACCAATCTCACCCAACGCATGAGTGGCTTCGACTCGAATCCGCGCATTGTCGTCACCCAAAGCCCCGACCAACGCCGCCACCGCCTGATCGCCCCCAATGTCCGCCAGCGCGTGAATTGCCTTAACTCGCACGTTCGCATCTTCGTCGCCCAAGGCGCGGCTAAGAGTCGCCTCATCCACGTCGAACTCACTCAAGACGTCGACGGACGGTCGCGTGAGCCGGGTGCCCGTATTTGTCATCCCCGCTTGCGGTACTTCGAAATCGGAAATATCGTCCGGCGAGAATTGCTGCACAAGCTTGTCAAGCGGTGGATAATCCCCCAGTCTAGCCGGCAAGACCCACAGCCTATTGGCGCGCTTCCGGCCAGAGTCCCTGTGGCTGGATAAAGGTCGCGCATATCGCAAGGCGAAACTCTTGTGTTGCAAGATACGCGCCAAGGCCTCGGGCAAGAAGAGCTCATTGATCTCCATGGTGACGCGTTCGTCAAGAGGGCGATACAAGACCAAGGTAAGCTCAGTTCGGCGAGCAATTTCCGTCACCAGATCTAAAATGCTCACGTCACGCGCCTTGAGCGTCACCCTGTCATTCTTGATCTCTACGTGTAGATAACTCGGTGAGAGCCGAGTCATCGACTGTGCGCCATCGAGGGCATCCTGTGCTTCGACCAGAGTGACGAGCAGTATCAGGCTTGCAATGAGCCAAGCGAGCACAGCGGTGCGTCGTAGGAACCAACGGCTAGCGAGGGAGCCCTGTTGTTGCTGCGAATGCTGCTTCAAAAGGTTGTGTTTGCCATCGCTGGTATGAAGTTTTCGTTCGCCGTCGACGGCTCGCGATGTTGCGCTATCCAAGTTACACATTATCTCTCCTTTGTTATGATCAAGTCCGGCCATGCGCTGTTGCCTAATGAACCGCGAGCCGGTTGATTTCCAACGTAACATCGTTGTGCCCTTCGTTCGGCGCGCGTTTAATTCCCGCAGGTCAACAGTGGCGTTTTCTTCATTTCTTCTAGCGATGAGCAAGTCGCTGGGCATAGCAAGATATACAGAAGGTGGGACGCCATTCGCCTTCGCTACTGCTACCATGCGAGTGCGAATGGCGCCCCCAATTTTGGAACTGTGCGCCGGTTCAGGGCGTCACTTGACTTGAAAGCAGCTTTCGTTCGCCGTCTGGTTATCACTGTCCTCGCGCACCAGTACCTCGACCTTGGCGTCGCCCGCGACCAGCAATCCTGGCGGCAGCTGCACGCTGGTCACGTTGGAGGGGAGGATGGCGGTGAACTTCACCGGCGGGAGTGGGGCGACTTGCTCCACGACGAGCTCATAGTTCTTAACTGTAATTGGTTCGTCCATGCGACCGATCTCAGGATGCGAGCGGGTGACGTCATCCCAGCTGACGGTGATCGGGTCACCGACAGTTGGTCCAGGGTCCTCATCACAAGCTTCCGACACAAGCTCGGGCCCAAAGTCGCCATCGGACATGAAGATTACAGGTGGGGCCGGCATCAAGTGGGTGACCATCGCGATGCTCTCCAGCTCGTCGCCTTCGATCGTCCTCCCCTCAATTTCATATTTCCCTTGCGGGAAGCGCGCGAAAAATTCTTCGGGCGTTAAGGTGATCTCGTCGGGGTCGTCACTCTCAAAAGGCGGCTCGGCGCTCTCGAAAAACAACTCCGTCAGGCCCTGCCGCCGCAAACGTCCCCTGAGACGGATGTTGAGTAGCTCGCGTTCTTTGGCGTCCTCGATCTCAAGCCTCTTCCAGGGTTTTCCGTCGATGAGTGCATGAATACCCAGGTCTCCATCGGTGTTGTTGAGCTCGAAGAAGATGTTCGCAACCGAGAAGGGCTCTTCGGCCATGGCCGCCGCCGGTGCAAAGGCCAGCGCCAGCGCGCCGGCGATCATCGGTTTGTGTGTCATTATGTTGTCTCCTGTTCGTTGAGGGTTTTTCACTTACGTTGTCTTGTGACGATTTCGCGTACACAATGCGTCTAGCAACACGCACGCATGCAAGCGTGACCCAGGAAACTTAATGTCTGCTGAACTCGCGTTATCTTTTTTCGCCGGAAAAGATTTTCGAACGACGCGTGGAACCAATGCTTTGTGCACACCGATTCGTGTTAAGGAACTATTAATCTTTGTTTGTTATACTGCGTCGTTGATTTTTTATGTGTGCATAGACGTTCAGTGCTCCATGGAGCGAGCATGAAGATACTCGTTGTTGAAGACTCTCATCGGTTGCGGCGGGCATTGGGGGAAGGGTTACGCCATTCCGGTTTCGTTGTGGATCTGACCGCGGACGGAGTCGAGGGCCTGAAGTTTGCCAACGCCACGGACTACGATGTTATCGTGCTGGACCTGATGTTGCCGGGATTGGATGGCCTCACGCTGCTCACGAATCTCCGCCGGCGGCGCAGCCCCGCTCAGGTGCTGATTCTTTCCGCGAAAGACCAGGTCGAGGACCGAGTTAGGGGATTGGAGTTGGGCGCGGACGACTATCTGGTCAAGCCGTTTGCATTCGAGGAGCTTCTCGCACGGATCAAGTCCCTGGGCCGGCGTCGATACGAACAGAAGAGCCCCGATATTGAGATCGGCGAGTTAATCATCGATACGTCCAAGCGCCAGGCCAGGGTCAATGGCCATTCTTTGTCTTTGACCCCTGCCGAATACAATTTACTTGTGTACCTTGCGCTGAGGCGGGGTTGCGTCATTTCCAAATCCCAGCTGCAAGACTGGCTTTCAAACGCCGACTCGGAGGCGGTGAGTAATGTCATCGAGGTATTGGTGAGCAATCTGCGCAAAAAGATCAGCAGCGTCAATTCAGATACGGTCATCAAGACCAAACGCGGATTCGGGTATTATATCGACTGATTGCGCACGCTCATGAGCTCAATTCGAACCAGATTGGCATTCTTGATCATCGCCGGGATGGCGATGCTGTTGATTATTGCCGGCGTGACGATCGATTACCTGTTGCGCGAGCAGCTGAAGACAGAGTTCGATCGCAACCTGCTGTCCAAGGCGATGAGCCTGGTGACCCTGAGCGAGCAGGATGAGGGCGAAGTCGAGTTTGATTTTGTCGACCGGTTCATGCCCGAGTTCGCGGCGGACGAGCGTCCGGAATACTTCCAGTTGTGGCTGGCGGATGGCACGCTTATTGAGCGGTCGGGTTCCCTGGGCGAGGCGGACCTGCCGCGGTCGAACCCACCCCTGGATACACCTCACTTTACCGACCTGACACTGCCCGATGGACGTGTCGGCAGGCTGGTCGCAGTCCGGTTTGTCCCGTACCACGATGGTCCGGATGACGACGAGAAGCAAGCGGGCGCGCAGGCTGACCCAGGCAGACAGCCGGATGATGGTGAGGCCGGGACATCGGCCTCCGACCTCCGAGCGGACATCGCGGTCGCGCGCGGGACGGAAGACCTCGACCATTTGATCGCGACCGTGCGCGCCACGCTGGCGGTGATTTTTGCACTGCTGATGGGCGCCACGGCACTGCTGGTTCGTCTGTCCGTCGACCGCGGCCTGAAGCCGCTGAACAAAATCGCCGGCGAGGTCCGCAACTTGGATGCGGACAACCTGAACACCCGGCTGCCGGACACGCCCGGCAGCGACGAGTTGGCACCGATTACGAGACAGCTCAATGAGCTGCTCGAACGTCTGGAGGCCGCGTTCCAACGCGAAAAGCGTTTTTCAGGCAATGTCGCGCACGAGTTGCGCACACCGATTGCCGAACTGCGCAGCCTGGCGGAAGTAGGTAAGGAGTGGCCGGCCGACCGGGATATGGTCGAGGGTTTCTTTGGCGAACTGGTGCACCTGGCCGATGACATGGAGAGGACCGTCACCAACCTGATGATGCTCAGTCAGCTGGAGGCCGGCACACAGCGCGCGGCGATGGCGCCGATCGGCCTTTCTCAGTTGATCGACAAGACCTGGCGACGTCTGACCTCCCAGGCAAACGGCAAGCAAGTGCAGCTGGACAATCGGGTCCGAGACGACCTGAAGGTGCGCAGCGATGAGGACAAGCTGACGCTCATTTTGACGAATCTGTTTTCCAACGCGGTGTCCTACAGCCCTGACCATTCGGTGATTGTGGTGGCGGTGGAGGAGAATACGGTCGGCGCGCAGCTTGCCGTGTCTAACCCGACGGTTGACCTAGCCGAACAGGATCTGCCGCTGATGTTCGAGCGTTTCTGGCGCAAAGACGAGGCCCGCGCCGGCGGGCGTCACGCCGGGCTTGGCTTGTCGCTGGTGAAGGCGTTGGCGGACATTTTGAGTATCAAGATCAGTTCGGCGTTGGACACAAGCCGGCGATTCACAATTATGCTTTCCGAGTTGCAGCCTGTATAACCCCATTCCTGTAATGCCGCGTAAACGATCACGCTTACGGTGTGTGTTCATAAATGAAAATTCTTGTAATCAGATTGAAGCAGATCGGCGATGCGTTGATTTCGCTTCCCGTGTGCAAGAGCCTGAAAAAGACGTTTCCGGATGCGCAGATTGATTATCTGTTGTACGAGCATATTGCGCCGCTGTTTGAGCACCACCCCGCTATCGATCATCTGCTGGTGATCACGCCTGAAGAACGGCGCCGCAAATGGAAATATTTCCAAAAGATGCTGGCCATCAGACGGGCGCGCTATGACATGGTCATCGATCTGATTACGGTGCCGGTGACGGTGTTGATGACGCGCCTTTCGGGCGCCAAGTGGCAGATTGGTTTCGACAAGGGAAAATGGCGCTCGCGGTTATACAACACCCCGGTGCCGCACCCGAATAAGAGTGGCAGTCTTGACGCTAAATTGGCGATTTTAAAGGGCTTGCCGTTCGATGTGGAGATTGACAGGAACTTCGATGTTGTACTTACTCCGCACGAGGTGTCCGCGATGCGCAAGCGCATGGCCGGTGCCGGTATGGACTTGCGCAAACCCATCTTGCTTTTCTCCCCGATCAGCCGCCTTGGTTCAAAAACGTGGCCGGCAGACTACTTTGTGTCAGTGCTCGATTATTGTGTGAGTCGATTTGATGCCCAGGCGGTTATGATTTGGGGGCCTGGTGAACGCGAAGACGTGCAACGTCTGGTCCAGCAAGTGAAAAATCAAGACCGTGTGTTCGCAACGATCGAGACTACGAATCTACGAGAACTGGCGGCGTTATCAAAGAATTGCGTTATGTTTATTGGCAACGACAGTGGGCCCAGGCATGTTGCAGAAGCCGTTGGGATACCCACATTCACGATCTTTGCGCCTTTCACCGGTAAGTTCGCCTGGCTTCCTCACATGGGTGACCGGCACCGCGGCGTAGACATGTGCGACGCGCTGGATATCGACAAGCAGACCTGGTACGAGCGCGCACATGACTTTCGCAGTCACGGGGACCGTTACTACAGAAAGATCACTCCAGAGTTGGTAATTCGCAAACTGCAGCCGATGTTGAACGATTTCGTTGCCAACTAAAATCCACGCGATTGCGTTAGCTCGAATATCGCGCCGCGGTGCAGAGACATTGTATCGGTGGGTGACGAGCCTGCAGTGTGCGGGTTATTTATTGTTCTACCGGATGAGATGGCAACCATGCCCTTGCCGTCTCCAGAGCCTTGGAAAACTCCGCCAGGCTCACGTCATCAACGTGGCGGCTCGGCGATTGGGGCAGCAGTACGATCGCCTTGTCCGACATGGGCCTCCAGAGTTTCAACTCGGTTCGGTCCCGGTATACGCATATCTGTGGTTTATCAAAGGCACAGGCAATGTGAACGATCGACGTATCCGGTGTCACGACTAGATCGGCATGCTGGAGAATCGCGGCGGAATCTCTGATGGTCCGAATCGATGTGGCGGTATAGACATTTCCCAACGCCAACTCTTGTTGCATCCGGATGGTTTCCTGTTTCGTTGCCGGGGAACACAGCAAAACAATTGCCGCTTCCTTGTACACACGATCGATTTCCCGGATCAGTTGTATCGCTCGGGAGCGGCTGAACAGCTTCCCGCGGCGGTGCCCATAGCGGTTAAATGCTATCACCGGCCTTCTGGCTAGGTTGGATAGGTATGATTCCCCCTGCGAAAGCTCTTCACGGGTAAGGTGAATTTCATACCGGCGATCAATGGTATCCACGCCTAACAGTTCGAGAAACCGTGCGAATCTGTCGAGTTCAGTCTCACTCGGTGCATCGATTGAGTAATCGAACAGCCGAAAGCCGTTCTTATTGCGGCCTACGTTGACTTTCGAACCGACGTATTTCAACAGAATGAAGTCACGCAGCGCCAATCTGTTCTTGTGAAAGTAATAAATGTCAAACCGCTCTTGCCTGAGACTCTTTATTGCCGGCCACAGTCCAGAAAATGGGTGTATCTTGTCAACGTAGGGATTGCTGCTGATGACATCGCGATTAACCGGGCCTGCCAGTACGTGGATGGTCCAATCCGGGTGGGCTTTTTTTATCGCCCGGAAGGCCACGGTATTGACGACCATGTCTCCGATTAGATTTTCTTTTTGATCGAAAAGGATCTTTGCCGGTCGATCCAGGCTAAGCGTACTGGTTTTTTTGTGGTCGAAGATCAGCCGCCACAACAATTGCTTGAATTGCCTGATTATCGATTGTAACGATCGCGTCATCGTGGTTATCGTCGGAAGCGGAATGATCTCAATACTTAAAACCGCGCACGAGACGCAATGTTCTGCATAACTGCCAACAAGTAATCGCTATAGAAACTAGTTATACCATCATCTATGTTCTTTTTCGTTGACTCAAGGGCGCTGATCGGCATGACGCGTTGTCCGCTTCCTGTCCGCCACGAAACAACCGTCGGCTTTTCACGCCACACGAGCGGGTAATCACTGCCAACGGCGGCAATTGTGGTTCCACAGGATCACCGTGGGTGATGGTATGCCACGCCTGATGGGCCGGTGGCGGGGGCGTTATTTGAGCAACTTTCGGCACGGTCCGCGCGTGGATGGGATGCCGGGTCCGCTATACATGGAGGGTACACACCACGATCGTGTCCGCCGACCGCGAATACATTTGCTATTGGTCTTGTATTACGGGTATATAGCTACAAAAATAACCAAAAAATCCAAGCTATTTTCATACCAGAGGAGTCAAAAAATGCCTAAAATGACAGCGGCGGAAGCCGCAGTAAAAGTCCTTGAAAGCGAGGGCGTGGACGTTGCGTTTGGAGTTCCCGGCGCCGCCATCTTACCCTTTTACGAGGGACTCAAGGGGAGCTCGATCAAGCATGTGTTGGTGCGCCATGAAGAAGGTGGTTCGCACTCAGCGGAGGGGTACGCCAGAGCCGGCGGCAAGGTCGGCGTAAATATCGGCACCTCCGGCCCGGCCGGCACCAACATGATCACTGGGCTGTACTCGGCGATCGCCGACAGTATCCCGATACTCTGCATCACCGGTCAGGCGCCCACAACTAAGCTGCACAAAGAGGATTTTCAGGCCATTGACATCGCAGCGATTGCCAAGCCCGTGACTAAGTGGTCGGTCACGGTCATGGAAGGGGCGCAAGTCCCGTGGGCGTTTCGCTACGCGTTCCAAATCATGAAGTCCGGTCGCCCCGGGCCGGTGTTAATTGACCTGCCATTGGACGTGCAAAAAGAGATCATCGAATACGATGCCGAATCCGACGTACCGTTGGAGATCTTCAAACCGCGTCCGCATCCCAAGCAGATTAGCAAGGTCTTCGATATGCTGAACGAGGCCGAGACCCCGCTAGTCGTTGCCGGGGGCGGGGTGATCAATGCCGAGGCCAGCGAGCTGCTGGTCGAGTTCGCGGAGCTGATCAATACGCCGGTGGTGCCGACGCTCATGGGTTGGGGCGTTATTCCCGATGATCATCCGTTGCAAGCAGGGCAAGTCGGGTTACAGACCCAGCACCGCTACGGCAATGCCACGTTCCTGCAAAGTGACTTCGTGATCGGCATCGGCAACCGCTGGGCCAACCGTCACACCGGTAGCCCCGAACGCTACACGGCGGGGCGCAAATTTGTGCACATCGATATCGAGCCCAATCAGATCGGGCGCGTGTTTGGTCCGGATCTGGGTATTGTGTCCGACGCCAAGGTCGCATTGGAGGCATTGGTGCAAGAAGCCCGCAAGCGCAAGCAGGCGGGCCAACTCCGGGACCGTTCCCGGTGGGTTGCTGAGTGCCTGCATCGCAAGTCCACCATGCTGCGCCGCACGGACTTCGACGACGTCCCGATTAAACCCCAACGGGTGTTCCAGGAAATCAATAATGTATTCGGGCGCGACACCCGGTTCGTTACTGCCATTGGCCTGTATCAGATCGCTTCGGGCCAGTTCCAGCAGGTATTCAAGCCCCGTAATTACATCATTTGTGGTCAGGCAGGCCCCTTGGGTTGGGAGATTTCCGCCTGTATCGGTGCCAAGCTTGCGGTGCCTGAAAGCGAGGTGGTCGGGGTGGTCGGCGACTACTCGTTCCAGTTTCTGATCGAAGAAATCGCGGTGGCGGCACAGCACCGCGTTCCGTTTGTCATGGTTTTAATTAACAACAGCTATCTTGGGCTCATTCGTCAGGCGCAAAAGGGCTATAAGATGGACTTTGAGGTGCAGTTGAGTTTTGAGAACGTCAATTGCGAGGAGATCGGGGAATACGGCGTCGATCACGTGCGCGCCGTGGAGGCGCTCGGCGGTAAGTGTTTTCGGGTGTTCGAGCCGGACGGTATCGCACCGAAGCTCGAAGAGGCTCGAGTATTGGCGGAAGAGCTGCGGTTGCCGGTGGTCGTTGAGGTCATTACCGAACGTAAGACCGATATCGCAATGGGCCCGGAGATCGATCAGATAACGGAGTTCGAGGAGATCATTGACGTTGCCCCGAAAGCCGAGATCACGGACAAAGTAGCGTAACCGAAGGAGAAAAACTCATGCCCAAGTTTGCTGCCAATCTGACCATGCTGTTTAACGAGGTCGATTTTCTCGATCGCTTCACGGCGGCGTCCCAAGCCGGTTTCAAGGGCGTGGAATATCTGTTCCCATATGCCTATCCGAAGCAGCAGCTGTCCGAACAACTCGCCGAGAATAGTCTGGTTCAGGTGTTGCACAACCTGCCGGCCGGTGATTGGGAAGCCGGCGAGCGCGGCATCGCCTGCCTCCCGGACCGCGTTGGTGAATTCCAGGACGGTGTGGGTCAAGCGATCGAATATGCTACCGCGCTTGGATGCGCTCAGGTCAACTGCCTGGCGGGAATCAGCCCGGACGGCGTCGACGCCGATAAGCTGCGTCAGACTTTCGTATCCAATCTGCAATTCGCTGCCAAAAAACTGCAGGCAGCGGGGATCAAACTACTGGCGGAGCCGATCAACACGCGCGATATTCCCGGTTTTTACCTGCATCACACCGGGCAGGCGCTGGGGCTTTTTGATGAGGCGGGATCGGATAACCTGTTTCTTCAGTATGATATCTATCACATGCAGATCATGGAGGGCGATTTGGCGCCTACGATCGAAAAGCATCTGGATCGCATCGCACATATGCAACTCGCGGATAATCCCGGGCGCCATGAGCCGGGTACGGGCGAGATTAATTACAACTTTTTATTCGAGTTCATTGATCAACTCGGTTACGACGGTTGGATAGGTTGTGAATACAAACCTAAAGACGAAACCGTAGCCGGGCTGAGCTGGCTGCGCGAACACACCGGCGAATGAATGCCGGGCTCGCGCTGTAGCGAACGCGAAGTTTAAACATTCAGAATCGAGGATTAGGAAAAATGAGTAAAGTGGGTTTCATCGGTTTGGGTATTATGGGCCGCCCCATGGCGGGTCACTTGCAAGAGGGCGGGCACGAGCTCTACCTGTACGACATCACCCCGCTGCCCCAAGACTTACTGGGCAAAGGCGCAACGGCATGTGAATCCAGTCGGGACGTAGCGGAAAAGAGCGACATCGTTATTGTCATGGTGCCCGACACACCCCACGTTGAGGCGGTATTGTTCGGCGAGAATGGTGTGGCGGATGGCCTGACGGCGGGCAAGATTGTTGTCGACATGAGTTCCATCTCGCCCATCGACACCAAGCAGTTCGCGGCGAAGATTAACCAGCTCGACTGCGAGTATCTCGATGCCCCGGTTTCCGGCGGTGAAGTGGGGGCGAAAGGCGCAACTCTAACGATCATGGTCGGCGGCAAGGAGGAGACGTTCAACAAGATCAAACCGCTGTTCGATTTGATGGGCAAGAACATTACCCTGGTCGGTGGTAACGGTGACGGCCAAACCTGCAAGGTTGCCAACCAGATCATCGTGGCCTTAACCATTGAAGCGGTCGGCGAGGCCTTATTATTTGCATCGAAAGCCGGTGCCGACCCGGGTAAGGTGCGTGCGGCGCTGATGGGTGGATTTGCCTCCTCCAAGATTCTGGAGATCCATGGCGAGCGGATGGTCAAGCGCACCTTCGATCCCGGTTTTCGTATCGAGCTGCATCAAAAGGATCTCAACTTAGCGTTGAGCGGTGCGCGCGCCTTGAATATCAGTCTGCCGAACACCGCAACGTGTCAGGAGTTGTTCAACGCCTGTGCAGCGCATCACGGGAGCGGTTGGGATCATTCCGCCATGGTGCGCGCGCTGGAGATGTTGGCGCAACACGAAATCGGCCAAGTGAGCAGCATGAGTAATGTTTTGGATTGATCGATAGTTCGTCAACATGACGCGGGGTCGGTGGTAAAGCCCAATCTTTACCCAGTAGAGCCCTTACCTTGGTGTGCCGGTGCGCGATCAGCGACTGCGAGGGTGTGTCCACTTCCAATCCTGTCCGTCCGGCGTTTGGCATAGGGTGACGGTGTTTCGCCATCTACCCTGGGTTTGGATATTGACCAGATGCTCAAGGGTACGGCATTCCCGTTGGTCACGGTCAAAGAGATCCACCAGTTGGACTGTCCCGTGGTTGCCGGTCTTGGCGTTATGCCATTCGAGCTTGGTTCCGACCGGTTTACCGCCCATCTCCTTACGCGCCACCGTTTTGATTTGCTCAATGTCGCTGTCCTCTAGAGTAGGTAAGGACTGACGCCACCCGGCTTGACCAAGAGCATGGTGTGCCGGTGCAAACATTAGAATCGAGATTAAGAGAAAACTATGCGGTTTATTAATCATCACGGCGTAATCCAACGGATATGATAGCGGCTAGTGTACCAACAAAACCGGGACCTTCGCGCTGTTAGCGACCTCGCGGCTGACGCTACCGATCAAAAAGTCATGGCGACGCTTGCCACGAGAACCCACGACGATGAGGTCAACGTTTTCCTCGTTGGCCGTTGCGAGTATTTGCTCGGCGGGATGCCCCGGTTTGATCATCGGTTTGATGCCTGAAAAGCCGGCGCTCACTAAAATCTGCGTATGGTAAGCAAGAATCTTGCCGGCCCTTTTGTCGAGCTTTTCCTTGTAAGCGGTGCCTTCCAAGGCATCGCGTATTTCCTCTATATCCATGTCGCTTTCCAGGCTCTCGCCGATCAACGATCGCCCCAGCATTTGTTCTACATGGAGTAGGATGATGGTTTTGGGTTGCACCATGGCAGCCCATTCAGCAAGCGTCTCTGCGGCTTTGATTGAGCCCTTGGTGTCATCGACAGCCACTAAAATCTTGTTCATACTCGATTCCCCATGATTTGTGTAATCTTTTCGGGTCAACTGAAGCCGGCAAAACCGACAGTCGTGCACTCACAAACACGTGCTTTCCGGTAGCCCGATCCCCATAGCAATATATTATCGTTTCATTTTACCGTGATGCATAATGTCTTTATATCATTTTTAGCGCCGACTACCCTGCGATAGTTCATGTCCACACGGCTTGACACCGTGATCATTGTCAGTCGGCTAAATGGCTCGATTGATTTACGATAGTTACCCAGGTTCGTATCGATGGTGTTAATTGACTGGAGTGAGGACTTCGCGGTCGGGATTCCCGAGGTGGATAAGGATCATCAAGAGCTGATCGAAGACATAAATGGCCTCTACCAGCAACTTGGATCTGGTGGTGATGAATTAACCGTCATGGATTTTCTGACCGCGGTCTATGCCGAGTCCCGCGAGCACTTCATTCGCGAGGAAGAAATCATGCTCGAGCAGGATTACCAGGGTTACGAGGACCACAAGGCTGAACATGAGCGGTTCCTCGAAAGATTGGGCGAACTCATGGGTGCGTCTCAGGACGACGTGCCAAACGAGGATGGCGGGATGTCGCTATGGTTGAGCCATTGGCTGGTCAACCATTCTCAAGTCCATGACGCACGATTACATAATCTGCCCAACAAAAACTCGAAGGCGCCATAACATGTCTCAGTTAACCCCGTTGTATCCACGCCAGTTGGTGCCTGAAGTCGCAGTGCCCGTCGTCGGTGGCGACACCTGGAATCTCGCTGATCAAAATCCACAGAATTTCACGATGATTGTGTTTTACAGAGGTTTTCACTGCCCGATCTGCACGAAGTATCTCGCAGATCTGGACGGTAAGCTCAGCGATTTTACGCAACGCGGTGTCGAGACGATTGCAATCAGTAGTGATGAACTCGAGAGAGCGGCGCAGTCCAAGAGCAAGTGGCGGCTCGAGAATCTGACCATCGGCTATGGCTTGGATTTGGACGTTGCCCGTCAGTGGGGACTCTATATCTCCACCGGTAGGGGAAAGACCTCCGTCGGCGTGGAAGAGCCCGCACTATTTACAGAACCGGGATTGTTTTTGGTGCGCCCGGACCGCACCCTATATTGCGCGACGGTTCAGACCATGCCCTTCGCACGCCCAAACTTCAGTGAAATCGTGATGGCGCTGGATTTTGTCCCCAAGAACGATTACCCGGCACGCGGTGAAGTTCTGGATCACCACACTATTTCAACCGCCGTCTAATCGTGGTTTGCTAAGGACATGACTTGACGGGGTTATCAAGTTTGTTCGTAGCAGTAGTTGTGTCGTTGACCGGCGCCGGACCCGCAACCGCTAATCT
>CALZGZ010000057.1 GCA_945787105.1 uncultured Gammaproteobacteria bacterium | reverse complement strand
TTATCTGTTAATAACTATGACAAAGGACTATTCGCTAATCACCGACAACACCGAAAACGATCAGGCCAAGCAAGCTACCACCCAACTTATCCACAATTAAGTAAACTGTCCCCGGAACTGCTGCCGGGCGCACCACAACAAAACCCCGCCGGAGCGGGGTCTGTGTTGGATAGGTGTAGTTTAAGTAATCAGTTGTTATGCATTCCGCCTACGTTTTGCGAAGCCTAAACCGGCAAGACCGAGGCCCAGCAGGGCGATGGTGGCGGGCTCTGGTACAGCTACTTGCTGAATACCGAGTTCGACATCTGCTTGCTGAATACTGAGTTCGACGTAGTCGAACGCCATGAACGGCTCACGGGGGGCAATAAAGTCAATATCAAGAACACCGACCCAGTTCGCGCCGCCGTCGGAGAAGACATCGCCGAAGTCCAGCGCCGCGAACGCCGCCTGGACGAGCCCGTCTTCAGTTCCGGCCTGAACCGTCAACGGTACGATCACCGTTCCGTTCAGCCCGCCCGAGCCGTCGTTCGTAGTGATTTCAACTTCTGCGGGGGTCACGTCGTAATCGCCAAAAAGCAGATTGAAGAAGATGTCGCTACCGTCAATAATATCGCCTTTCGCAACGTCAAAACGGAACTCGAAATGCGGCGCGTTGGGTGTATCGGGCCCGGCAGGATCAGGGAAAGGATTACTTGGAAAGCTCTTTGAGAAGCTCTTCGACAGCGATATATCCGTCCATTGGGCGCCTGTCGTTCCGTTAGTCTCTGCCACCGACCGGTTGTCGAAGTTGTCGTTCGATGCCTGGCGCACATATTCATCGCGATCGCGATCGGGTAGGAATTCACCGGCCTCGATCAGATTATTGCCATTCGTGTCCGCGCTCCCACCGTTCGCAGCCTGCAAACCAGAGGTAGAGACAAAGCCGAAGCCGTCCACATCGCCGATACGAATTTCCGTAAATACCGCGAAGACGGTGGTTGAGCAAAGCGCGCTGATCAAAAAGGCGCCAAGCCGTTGGAGATCCATGTGTTGTTACGCCTTTGGTTTATAACATCGTACAATATTCCGCAAAAGGCATGCCAATATTATAATTTTATTAGAAGTCAAAGGGTTAGCTCATTGACTTAATAAGAAGATGTAAAGATTTCCGACAGTTTCAGCCCGTTTCAGAGCCAAAATCACTGGAAAATGTGACGGGAGGCACACAATATGGCTAACTCTCAATAGATTAAGGGTAATTTCAGGAGTGTAAAGAAAATCGACATCCCAACTAGGTATTTCCTATGGTGGCCGTACTCCCACTAATACCGAATCTCAACAGTATTCTAATAAGTCCGCTAGATAATTTAGACCTGACATTCGGGAGTCACGGGCACGAACGGCTCCGTTGGGTCGTGAGCGCTAGTTCTTTAGGTTGTAAATCCATGCTCCCGCGGTTTTTACTTCCTTCGGTAAGTCACGACCACAAGCGGTTATTCGATGCCGTTGGTCACGACACACGTAATTGCTCCTTGCACCGAACCCTCCTATGTCCAATTGAGTTACATCATCGAGCTGTTTCACTGGCCTTCGTGTTTGGCCGGTCGTCGGGGCATTGGTTTCCTTCTAATTGGACGGTCGCGTGGGATAATCCGAACAATTCTTCCAGCGCCCGGTGAACGGCGACCAAAGCGTCGTCCTGGTCGGCGCCGTCCGCCAGCACTGCGTGCAGCGTCACGACCGGACGCTCATTGGTCAGCGACCAGATGTGGACGTGATGCACATCAGCGACCTCAGGCACTGCCGCCTTCAGTTGGTCGCGCAGGTCCGATGGATCGACATTTTCCGGCGTTCCCTCTAGTAGAATATGTCCGGACTTGCGCACCACCGTGTAGGCGGCGCGAAGAATCAGCATCGCAACCCCCAGCGACAAAATCGGGTCGATGGGCATCCAGCCGGTCGCAAAAATAATTAGCGACGCCGCGATGGCCGCTACAGAGCCCAGCAGGTCCCCCATTACATGCAGCGCCGCGCCTCTGATGTTCAAGTTCTCGCGGTCGCCGGTCTGAAGGATGGCGAATACGATAATGTTGACTAGCAAGCCCAGCACCGCAATCACCAACATCGGCCCGGCCAGGACCTCGATCGGATCAACCAGCCGCCGCACCGCTTCGACTGTGATCCAACCGGCGATGGCGAGGAGGGTCAGGCCGTTGACGAATGCGGCCACCACCTGAAAGCGGTGATAACCGTATGAACGGCGAATGTCGGCCTTGCGGCGTGCCAAGCGGAACGCAAACCAGGCAAGGGCAAGAGATACGAAGTCGGTTAGCATGTGACCGGCATCGGACAGCAGCGCCAGGGAGTTCGACATGATGCCGCCGACCACTTCCGCGACCATGAAGCTTCCGGTCAAAAGCATGGCCCAGAACACTCGACGCTCATTGCTGGTGTGGCTGTGATTGTGACCGTTCTGCCCCATGTTCGACATTTTGCTTCGAGTTGGTGTTCGCACCGTCGTGCGGTCAGTCAGAATGCTGGCTCGAATTGTGCGCGTCCGCAACGGTCTGCAGCCGGTTGAAAAAGCCCCTTAAATTCATACCCGACAACTACAACTGTTGCTTATTTGGATGACTCGGAGAGCGGCTTGTTCTCGCTGGCTGTCAGCGACGACGCGTCGGCCTCAGGCACATCGTGAACCGGTGCCGCCTGCGCCCGCTCGGCGATGGCACGCGCCATACCATTGAACACCATGGCGTGTGACGGCGAGAACGCATACCAATACATTAAGCCCCACACACCCGCGGGGTGCCAGTAAGCGGTGATCGTGATGCGGGTCTGCTGCGGGTCTTCGGGTTTGATGTCGAACTCCAGGACACCGGCGCCCGGCGCCTTCATGCCGAATCCCAGGGTCAACCGCCGTGGCGGATCGACACCAATCACCCGCCAGGAATCTATAGTGTCGCCGACGCGCAACTCCGTCGGATGGCGGCGTCCGCGGTTCAGGCCCTGGCCGCCGATCGCCCAATCGAAAAACTCCCGCACCGTCCACAAAAAGTTCGCATAGTAATATCGGTGGTCGCCGCCGATGGCGGCGACCTGAGCCCACACCGCTTCGGGTGCAGCCTTCGCGAGCGCGGTGCCGCCGGCTTTCTTTGCGTAGTAGGCGTAGTTTGAATTGTAATCGCGGAACATCAGCACACCTTCGGTCCAGCGTGCGGCCACCGCGTCGTGGCGCTCGGCATCGAATACGGCGTCTACCGCTTCGCGGTAAGTGAGCAGGTGTTGCGGAACCAGGCTACGCAGGGCACTGTCGTCGGCCTTTATATCCAGCTTGAGACCCGCGATCAGCGCACGGGCAATAGAGGTCGGTACCGAAGTCACCGCACGCAGCCAATACGAGGAAAGCGTTGGCGTCAATACCGGAACCGGAATGATGAACGGGCGCTTACCCACACATTCCCCGTATTGCAGCATCAGCTCTTGGTAACTGAGCATCTCCGGCCCGGCCGCATCATAGATCTGACCGGCGGCCTCATCCAACTCGGCAACGCGCACTAAGTACTCCAAGAGATTTTCCAAGGCGATAGGCGGCGACTTAACCTTGACCCAGCGCGGTGTCACCATCACCGGCAGGTTGTTGACCAGATCACGAATCACTTCGAACGCGTATGAGCCCGGACCGACTATGATGCCGGCACGAATCTCAGTGACCGGTACGCGACCTTTGCGCAGATGTTCTCCGGTGATACGTCGGGAAACCAGATGCTGCGACTCCGCATTTTCGGGGATCAGCCCACCGAGGTAGACGATGCGCCTGACACCGGCGTTCGCTGCCGCGCCGGCAAAGTTGTCCGCGCCTTGCTGTTCCAACGCGGAAAAATCACCGCGTGTATCCAGCGAGTGCACGAGATAATAAGCGACATCGATGCCCTCCAGGGCGTCGCCAAGCGTCTCCGGGGCGAGCACGTCGGCGACCGCGATCTCGACACCGGGCCAGCGGCGCCCCTCCAGCACCTCCCGGTTGCGCGCAGTTGCGCGCACTTGGTGTCCGCGCGCAACCAGCTTCGGAACCAGGTTAGTGCCGATGTACCCGCTCGCGCCCACTACGGCGACGCGAAGCGCACCTGGAGCCCGCGGCTCAGCGGCAACCTGTTCGGGCCCGGGTTTGGTGCAACGTTTATCTGTCATGTGAGAAAATGGAGCCTGAATTGAGTTCAGACCCCATTTTCGCACACCGGTGTTTTGGCGCCCATACGCAACCAGGCTTAATTCGACGCTTTGTGGCCATGATGACCGGCGCGAATACTCCGAGCCGATTTTCTTAGTGTTGGTAAAGAGTCATGCTTTTTTCCAACATGGTATTTTCGCCGCACTCGTAGAAACGTTAATATGTGGCATTTGGATTCACGCCATGCGCACCGGGCAGGACACAATGAGTACAGTACTCCACGAGCAATCACCCACACCCCCGCCGTACTTACCACAAAACAATGAGCAGGAAGTTTTCCGTTCGGCTTATCACCGCCAGCTCCCGCTGCTCATCAAAGGCCCCACTGGTTGCGGTAAGACCCGATTCGTGCGTCACATGGCGGCGGAGTTGGGCCGGCCGCTTTACTCCGTGGCCTGTCATGACGAGTTGTCGGCATCTGATTTGGTGGGACGGTTTCTCATTCGCGGCGAGGAAACGGTTTGGCAAGATGGACCGCTTACACGTGCCGCGCGTGAGGGTGGCATCTGCTATCTGGATGAGGTCGTCGAGGCGCGCAAAGACACGACCGTCATCTTGCACCCACTCACCGATGATCGTCGCGAGCTTTACCTGGAGAAGACCGGCGAGCTGGTCAAGGCTCCGGCCAATTTCATGTTGGTGGTGTCATACAACCCGGGTTATCAACACCTGTTTAAGAACCTAAAGCCGAGCACGCGGCAACGGTTCGTAGCGTTGACGTTCGATTTTCCCGCGCCCGATCAGGAAGCGAAGATCATTGTCTTGGAAACCGGGCTCGATGCCGCCGAAGCGCGGCGCCTTGCCGAATTGGGACGGCAACTACGCACATTGGAAGGCCACGATCTGGAGGAAGTGGCCTCCACCCGGCTACTCATCCACGCGGCCAGTTTGATGATGGAAGGATTGAGTCGACGCGAGGCCTGTCATGTGGCGTTGGTGGAGGCGCTGACGGATGATCCACTGATACAGGAAGGACTCGCGGAGATCGTGCGCGCGTATTTCGACGGCTGAGCAATAACCAGGGGATCAATGAATATTGCCGCCAATCTTCGCTTCGAGCTGGCATTGGGCCTACGCCGCGCCCCAAGTTATCCGCAGGCAACGGTCGCACTCGCCGACGTACAGCGGGGTCTGCATGTGTTTCTGCACGCGCTTGCCGGGTCATGCCGGCTCGAGATCGTGGCCGGCAACGGCGCCGCGCGCCATGGGCTATTGCGGCGCAAGTTGTCGGCGAAACGTCACTGGCACGAACTCGCCTGGCAAAACCCGGACCAGGCGCACTTGCCGCAACAGATCGCACGCTTTCCGGATCGCGCCCTGAATCGGGATCTGTACTACTGGCTGGCCGCCTATCTTGCGTTCGAGTCCGAGGTCCCCACAGACTCGCAGTTGACCCCAGGTTTAGAACACCTACTGAGAGGCGTGGCAGTCAGTGAGCTGCTGGTGGGCCAATATCCCGGGCTCCGCAAGCGATACGCGCGCCTGTGTCGGGCATGTCTCGCGGAACGAGACGCACAGTTTGACTCTCCCGAACGCCATCATGGCGCCGGTTTTGCGCTGTTGGAAGCCGGCATCAGGAATGGCCTGGGGGATCCCAGACTGGTGAATCACCCGTGGCTTGCACAAGCAATAGACGCCGCCCGACGCGGCGAGCTGTTGTGCCAGCCACCGGCAGTGTTGGCACGCGGGCCACTACCGTTCTGGCCGGCTGCCGTGTGGGGTCACCCGGCGCCACCGGCCGGGCAAGATTCCAAACCGCTACCCGACTATGTGGACCCCGAACTGCTAGATCAAACCGCGACCGCGGGTTACCGCACCGACGAACCCATCGAGGAACAAACCTACGATCCCGATGCCCGCGACACCGTCGCGGATGGGGAACGATTGACCGGCGCCCTGCTTTATCCAGAATGGCATTACCGGCGCCAGGAGTATCGTGCGGACTGGTGCCGGGTGTACGAACAGGTGCCGCCAGCCGTCGCCACCAAAGCCCCCGACCAGGAATTGCAGCAACTTGCCGCTCGCATCCGCCGCCGCTTTGAAGCATTTCGCCTGCAGGATCACTGGCGGCGCCGGTTGACAGACGGCGAAGAGGTGGATGTGGACGCGTTCGTGAATGCGGCAACCGAACGTCGCGCCACCGGTCACCGCAGCGATCAACTGTACCGGCATCGTATTCGTAACGAACGCGAACTGTCGGTCGCGGTGTTGCTCGACGTATCAAATTCAACCCAGGGCCGCGTCGACGGATTACACCGGGTCATTGATATCGCCCAGCGTGCGATGCTGGTGATTGCCGAGGCACTGCAAGGGCTGCAGGATGAATTTGCGCTATACGCCTTCTCCAGCAACAGCCGCGCATTTGTCGATTGCCTGCTCATCAAGAGCTTTGCCGAGACCTACAGCGACACCGTACGCCAGCGGATCCTGGGGCTCGGGCCGGACGGATCCACCCGGATGGGGGCCGCCCTGCGTCATGTTGGCGGCGTTCTTGCGGGCCGGCCGAGCCGGCACCGGCTGTTGCTGGTGCTGACCGACGGGCGCCCTTACGATCCGGCAGACCGTTATGAGGGGCGTTACGCCTTGGAGGACACCCGCCGGGCGTTAATCGATCTGCGCACGTTGGGGGTTTTGCCGTTCGGATTGACCATCGACCAAAAAGGACAAGAGTACCTACCGCATCTATTCGGGGTGGGCCGGTATATGGTGATCTCGAATGTGGCGGCGTTGCCCGAGGCGCTGCCGCGTGTTTACGCACGTCTCACCGGATTGGAAAAATAATCGAATACCCAAGCGCTGGGGGCCTGGGTCTGATGATACGAAAGTGTGACAAATCAGACTCGAGAGCGATCTGCGACATCATCAACGACGCGGCCCAGGCATACCGAGGCATCATTCCAGCGGACTGCTGGCATGACCCGTACATGTCCAGAGAAGAACTGAGTCAAGAAATAGAAGATGGCGTCGTATTCTGGGGAATTGAGGCAGACGGAGACCTCACGGGCGTCATGGGTACGCAGGACAAGGGCGATATTCATCTCATCCGGCACGCATATGTTACAACGCGCGCACGACGCCAAGGCATTGGCACCAGACTGCTGCAACACCTCGAATCGTTAACCGATACACCGCTGCTCGTCGGCACTTGGGCCGCTGCGCGCTGGGCCATTGCCTTTTATGAAAAAAATGGATACCGGTTAGTGACGACATCGGAGAAAGACAGGCTGCTCGGCAAGTACTGGCGTATCCCCAGACGCCAGATTGAAACCTCGGTTGTGCTAGCTGACACAAGATGGGGACATCGCCAACCGGGATCCTTGGTGCGACATACGGGCTAAAGCGGCTTTAATTTCAAAGCTCGCCCGATTTAATTACAAATAATTCCGGCTGACCGCCGGTCTTATAACTAATAACGGCCTGCCACATAGACGAAAATCGGCACCGGCCAACATGGCGGGGTGGTGACTGCGGTTAGATTTTGGAAAAATTGACCCTTATTCCATGCTTATCGAGTAACCAAGATGTCCGGATCAATATTGAACACCGTGGGTAACTGGCTCGCGAACTACCTGAACAAGCCGATCAAGGGCTATGAGTCTTTTTCAATCACCGATCCGGCCAGGCTGGCCGCGGTTATGCGGCCCTGTGACGTACTGCTCGTGGAAGGCGACCGGCGGCTCAGCACCGCAATCAAATATCTAACCCAGTCAACGTGGTCGCATGCGGCGATCTACGTTGGCGATGCCTTGGGTCAGGGCGATGACTACGAGACCGCACCGGTGCTCGTGGAGGCGGATATCAAGCAGGGTGTGATCGGGGTCCCGCTCGGAAAATATGCGACATATAACACGCGGATCTGCCGCGCGATTAATCTCGCACCGGAGGACCAGCGGCGCATCATCGAATACGTGGTCTCGAGGTTGGGACATGCCTACGATCTAAAAAATATCATCGACCTTGCGCGCTATCTGCTACCCACGCCTCCGGTGCCGAGCACGATGCGGCGTCGTATGCTCGCTCTGGGCAGCGGCGACCCCACCCAGGCGATTTGCTCGTCTCTGATCGCCCAGGCGTTTCAATCCGTGCGTTATCCAATTCTGCCCCATGTCGAGGAGCTCGACACGCCTGCCCGTAGCCGCTACGGGCTCACCGTCCGCGAGATCCTGCATATACGTCACCACAGTCTGTTTGCACCACGGGACTTTGATCTCTCGCCGTACTTTCAGATTATCAAACCAACCATCGAACATTCTTTCGACTACAAACGACTGGTATGGGGAAATGGCGCGGCATCACAGTCGGGTCCGCTGGCAGGAAAAGCGGCGTAATCTATCCCCAAGCGTCAACTGTTCGCGGGACCGCAAAATGCGAGTTCAATTATCGGTGCGTCGGCATCGCTAATTGCTACGGGGTTATATTGCATTCACCGCCCAAGTGCTGCTTTTCACCGCCGTGGTGTAAAATGGGCGTTAGCGCGGTACGCGGTTATAACAATGGTAACTCAGTTACGGAAACCGTACTCGAGCGCGTAATACTTGGGATTCAGCGCACTCAAAGGCTCACGCAGTTTCGCCAGCTCCGCTTCCGGACCGTGCACCTCCAGCCGGATGATGTTGGAGATCGATAATGCCTCTTGCAGGGGGGCATCGACATTTTCCAAATGATTGAGCACCCCTTCCGCGTCGACGTAACCTTCGCGGCAGTGGGCCTCGTTGTCACAAAAGGAAAATCCATAGAACATGCATTTCTCTTCTGATGACGTCAATTCAACAAACTTTTCAACAACCTCCTTAAATCGCTCGACCTGCCCGGTGTGGATTTCGAAATACGGGACAAGCGTGACACAAGTATCTTTCGTCGACATAGCTGTGAACCTCCTCGGTGAAAATATTAGTTATTAGCAGAAATCCAACGCCGCAATAAAATCACAACCCATATCACGACGGCGTACGTTCAACGATACGCCACATGTAGAGCGCCAACAAGGATCGATGGGGAGCAAATAACGCCGCCGCCTCAGACACCGGCGTGTCGCCCGCGTCGCTCACAAACCGGCTGAATGTCTTACGCACCGTGATGTCCCCCGCGGGCCAGATGTCGGGCTCGCGAAAGTAAAACATCAGCGCCATGTCGGCGGTCCACGGGCCGATTCCCCAGATCGTCTGCAGGTGGGCTGAGCGTTGTTCGGGGTTCATTTTTTTCAGCCGATCCGGCGATAAGCTTCCTTCCGCATGTGCCGCTGAGATACTGCACAACGCCTTGATCTTGTTTCCGGAAACGCCACATGCTGTCAGCCGCGGTACGTTGCGCTCACAAAAATAGCCCGGTATGCGGCCGCCGTCTTCTCGCACCGCATCCTCGATACGGCTCCAGATACTGCGTGCCGCCCTGGTGGACAGCTGCTGACCGACAATCGCCCGCGCCAGGAATGAGACCAGACCTTTGCGCCTGCGATCCGGCAGTAATACCGGCCCGATGTCTTCGAGCGCACGCGCTAAAGCCGGCGAGATGCCGCCTGCAGTCTCGACAAACTGCTTATGCAGTTCCGGGGTCACGCGGGGTTTGGCGTTATCCGCCACATAATTGACGGCCGCGTTGGTCGGTTAATGCGCAACGTACCCATTCATCGTCTCCGCATGCCGCTGGCCCTGGCCCGCAACTCGCACCACGGCGGTGAAAAGAGGATCCAACCATTTGTGTGAGATAATGAATTCAATCAATGTTCGGTGTGACGTTTGGTACTTGGGTGGGACTTATTCCGGCACCGGCTTGGGCGCGAACGCCTGCACTTACGCTTCACCCAACCCATAGCTACGGCCATGCATTTCGCGCCAGCGCGCTGTGCGGGCTAGCCAGACCCACCAGGCGGCAGCCGCCGCCGCATCGCCGCCACCTTCTCGATCTGTTGGCGCAAATCGATCTCCATGTCCAACCACCCATCACGCGCCCGGCGATACGCGTCGCTCTCGCCCGGAAATTGTTGGTAGTGAAACCGGCCCATCGTGTCGCCTCGATGTCAAAATTGTCGCAACCACAGGGACCACGATGATAACCCAGAAGGCAACTGAGAATATCTCAAAAAACTCAATTCATATATACTCGCGACGCGATTTAACAGTACTAACCATCATTAAGGAGGAGATAAATGAACGCGTTTCATAGGGTAATTGTCAGTCTCGTGTGTTCAACCTGCTTGCTCAGCGTCGGCGCGGCCCATGCCGTTGAGTTGCAGTGGTTCGGGCAATCGGCGTTCAAGGTTACCACCCCCGGCGGCAAGGTAATCATGATCGATCCGTTCATCACCAAGAATCCGAAGACCCCCAACGAGCTGAAAGACCTTACCAAGCTCGGCAAAATTGACCTGATCTTGGTTACCCACGGTCACGGGGATCACGTCGGCGACACCGCCAAGCTCGCCGAGATGAGCGGCGCCAAGGTGGCCATGAACGCCGATATGGGACACACCTTCGGCACCTTGGGAATCGTGCCCTACAAACAACTCATCCGGTTCAACAAAAGCGGGCCGATCAAACCCCTCGGCGACGGTATCACCATCACCATGGTGCGGGCCGAGCACAGTTCCGAGCTCCTCCACACCGACCCGACTACCGGTAAAAAGAGCCTGCACCCGGGCGGTGAACCGGCCGGTTACATTATCCAACTGGAAAATGGATTCAAGATGTATCACGCCGGCGACACCGGGGTGTTCGCGGACATGACATTCATCGGCGAATACTACCAACCGGATCTGGCGCTGCTACCGATCGGCGGGCACTTTACGATGGATCCGCAGCATGCCGCCTATGCGGTCAAAAATCTGCTCAAGACAAAGACCGTGATTCCCATCCATTACGCGACATTTCCACCGTTGAAAGGGACACCGGAGCAGTTCAAGGCGGCGCTTGGCGATTCCCCGGTCAAACTCATCGTGATGCAGCCCGGCGACACGCAAAAATTCTAACGCGTCACACGTCCGCGACGCGGGATCGCTACACCGATGGGCAACCTGATGAAATGTTGGGGTCAGAGTTCCCGACTCTGACCCCAACTGTTGTCTGGCTCCTTCTACCGCGCTCAGGGCGAACCTATTATTGTTGTCATCCCGAGTCGCTGTGGGGCGAGGGATCTTAGCGTGTTTAAAGTCAGTCACCTGCATCCAACATGTTGAGATTCCTCGCTCGCGCTCGGTACGACTAACGACGGGCGGGTTCCTCGCTACGGCTGGAATGACATCAAACGGATGCGAAGGACCAACCCACGGTCGGATTCCTCGCTGCGCTCTGGACAGGCTCGTTCCGAAAAAATAGCGGTCGGCGCCGCAGACTCCGACCGCTATTTTGACGTGATCTAATCGTTGCGGCTGGTGATCTCGATCAGGTGGTAGCCGAACTGGGTCTTGACTGGACCGTGGACCTCGCCCAACTCACCGTTGAACACCACCTCGTCGAACTCCCTGACCATCTGACCTGGACCGAATTCTCCCAAGTCTCCGCCTTGTTTGCCGGATGGGCACTGGGAATGATCGTTTGCCAAACTCGCAAAATCCGAACCGGCTTCTATCTGATTCTTGAGTTCTTCACACGCTTGTTCAGTAGCCACTAGGATATGGCGGGCACGGGCTGTAGACATTGTTTTCTCCTCCGGGGATATGCCACGTGGGATTTTGAGGCGCCAACCTTAACTCAAGTTATGCCGCCCACGTAAGCGGTCGCTGGTTGCGGCCGAGGATAACACAATGACCATTAGCCGGGTATTGCACCCAGGATCCCGGAAGTTAACAAACAGACTTGTCCTGCGCCCAGTTCCCCTGCTGTTCCCCATGCTGTGCGGGGACAAGGCGGGGACAAGGCGGGGACAAGCGCAGGATCGCGCGGCTGGCCATTGCGCTGCAATGATGAAACATAGGGATCGGAATCCGTGACGCCGACCCCTATGTTCTATGTTTCGGTTGACTGAGGCACAAGTACAGGCGTTCGAGATGGCGTCAGGGACCGGATAGTCCGGCCGTTATCCTTGCCGAGAACACTGGAGAGCTAAATGCTGTACTGTCCTCGACGAAACACTGCGGGTGTCTCTGTTTTGTGCCATGAATAAGGGCCGGGCGCCTTGGCGCAATACGCGCGCCGGCAGTCGGTCGGACGTAGGGGATCGTAGCGAGGCTGGTGGGAAACCGAGATCAGTTTGACGATTTATCGCGGCGAATAGCGAGCTATCTAACGAGAGAAATCGTTACAGTGGGTCGACTTTCCCGCCGCCGCAGTAGATCTACTCCAAGGCCGACAGACTGCTAACCCAGCCAGGCAAACGCACTGGCGACAGCGTCTTTCCCGTTCGCCCTGACGATATGCTCATGGGAGACAATGACGCGCTCAAAATCCCAATTCAGGATCCGGTCCCTCGAGGTGCGCGCCTTAGTTTTGTCCTTGACCATGAGTCTTATCGTCCGTGACATGCCGAGGTTGCGATAGCCACCGAGCATGCGCGCCAAAACACGGGTGATCGCAGCGGCGTCTTCCTTAAAATACAAACACAAATCCGTCAAAATCAACGTCTTACTCTTGCAGTGTAACCACACGACCTCGTTCAACATTGGCATACCTTCGAACAAAAGCTGATTCAAGTCCCCATCCCACTCGGGCTCGGGCTGATTCGAAAGGATCCGGGTGTAGCGGATAGCGGGGCGCTTCTTCGGCAACCCCGGCGCCACGAACAGCGATGCCTGCGGATAGCGGGCCATGAATTCGTCGACGAAAAGATGGTGAAAGCGATTCGGTGCGCACACATAGGCTACGTCACCGAGTTGGTACAAGGTCTGACGTAGTGCCGGCCCGGGCCGGATCGGCGAGTGTATCCACAACTTGCCATCCGCCAAACGGACGACACTCATGCGTGTATTCATGGTGATTCCGGCGAAACTCACCGGCGCCTGGATATGCCAAATCTGGTCGCGAACCAACTCAACGAGCATGAAAAAACCTCAGCGCCTAGTTACAAACGAATCATGAACGACAATCACAAGGCAAGTCAGTGGGTGCAGATACAAACGTCATAAGTGGAGTGCATTGCTGCGTCACTAACACACTTTCCGTTATTACGATGGCAGCTAAAAACGCAACGTCTAGGATGTTGGTGGCAACATTGCACCCGGGAGCCTCGAATGACATTATTGGTTGCAACAGACGCTGCGGGTATCCTCGATGTATAACCATGAATAAGGGCGGGGCGCCTAGGTGCAGTGTACGGGCTAGCGCATCACGAATGGATTGGGGACCTCGGTGGCGGTGGAGATCCACACGCTCTTGACCTGCATGTAATCCTTGATCATATCCTGGCCATTCTCGCGTCCCAAGCCGCTGCGTTTGTAACCGCCAAAGGGCGACATATAGCTCACCGCGCGGTAGGTATTGACCCACACGGTGCCCGCTTGCAAGCGGTCGGCCATAGTGATGGCGCGGCGGATGTTCTGGGTCCAGACACCGGCTGCTAAACCATAGATTACATCGTTGGCGATCGCCACCGCTTCGTCCTCGTCGGTAAATGGAATGACCGAGAGCACCGGACCGAATACCTCTTCCTGCGCGATACGCATGGCATTGCTGACGCCGGTGAACACTGTCGGCTCGACAAACCAACCATCACCGCACTCTGGCCGCTCCGCCTTAGCGCCGCCGAGTCGGGTTTGCGCGCCTTCACCTTTGGCGATGTCGATATAATCAAGCACCTTACGGTATTGAGGTTTGTTGGTCACCGGGCCGACTTGGGTGTCGAAGTTCATCGGATCTCCCATCTTCGCGATCTTGGCTAACATTACGAGCTTGTCAACGAATTCATCGTGGATATTCTTTTGCACCAGCAACCGCGAACCAGCGATACAGGTTTGTCCGGTGGCGGCAAAAATCCCGGAGATCACCCCCTTGACTGCATTATCCATATCCGCATCGTCGAACACGATGTTGGGAGACTTGCCGCCGAGTTCCAGACCTACGCGCTTGAGCCCGCGGGCGGCGCTTTCGTAAATCGTCTGACCGGTCTTTTCCGATCCGGTAAATGCGATCTTGGCCACGAGTGGATGCTCGACCAACGGTGCGCCGGCGTCGGGGCCAAAACCGGTGACCACGTTGACGACCCCCGGGGGGAAACCGGCTTGTTCGAACACCCGCATGAACTCGAGCAGAGAGGCCGAGGTGTATTCCGATGGTTTCAGGACCACAGTGTTACCCGCCGCAAGCGCCGGGGCGAGCTTCCATGCGGTCAACAATAGCGGCGAATTCCATGGCACAATCGCCCCGACCACGCCCAGCGGTTCGTAGCGTGTGTAGTTGAAGTTATCGGGCTTGTCGATGGGAATCACACTGCTCTCAATCTTGTCCGCCAGCCCGCCGTAATAGTAGTACCACTGTGGTACATATTTGAGCTGGGCCGACATCTCGGCGATCAACTTGCCATTGTCACGCACTTCGATCTCCGCGAGGTGCTCCGCATGCGTCGTCAATAGATCCCCAAGTTTGCGCAACAACGCGCCGCGCTGTGATGCGGTGAGTTTCGGCCAGTCCCCGCTGACAAACGCCCGATACGCCGCCTGCACCGCGCGGTCTACGTCGTCGTTTCCACCTTTGGGGATCAGCGCCCAGGGCCGTCCGGTGAACGGATTATCGCTTTCAAAGTAATCGCCCGAGGCGGACTCCACCCATTGCCCGTCGATGTACATCTTGTATTGTTCGAGCGGTTGTGACTGTGTTTGTACTTGCATCACTGTTTCTCCACTATGGTATCTCTCGCAATCAATTTATCCGGCCGCCCGGTCGCCAAGTACGGCGCCGCGAAAACGGTCTCTTAAATATGGCCCGTCCCGGGGTGGGAGCACGGTGGGCGCCAGGGTTGCCTTAACCTTCACCACTGCCAACACCGGACCGGAAGCTGCATACAACACAGAAACGGTCTCCTCGAGTTCATCTCGGCTATAAATGGTGCGGCTCGCCGAAAAACCGGCCGCCGCCGCCAACCCAGCGAGGTCCACCCCATGGTGCGTATGGGTCTTCTGCATACCGGTCTCCCCATACGATTCGTTGTCAATCACGACAATACCTAGATTGGCGGGTCGTTGCACGGCAATCGTCGCCAGTCCACCGAGACCCATGAGCATCTCCCCATCCCCGGTAATCACCAGTACCCGACGATGCGGCTGCGCCAGTGCCACACCAAGGCCCAGCACCGCCGCACCACCCATCGCGCCCCACAGATAGAAATTGTGGGGATGGTCCCCGACAGCGGCGGCATCCCAGGTGGTACTGCCCAGGCCGGTGATCAACAGCGCGTCGCCGCGATCCTCCAGGATGCGCGCGACCGCCTCCCGGCGGTCGAGGATGATCTCGTTTTGTTGTGTCACTTGTGCCAGTCCTTGAAACCTATCATCTGCTGGGCGATGAGCACCGCCACCGCCCGGTTGGCATCAAAGGCAAGATGGGACGCTGCGTTCACCGCATCCATGAGCTGCTCTGCGGTATCGGCGCGATAAACAATTACGCCGATATCTCGTAACAGCCCGCTTGTTGCCTGACCCATCGGCACCTGCCAAGGATTAAACTCGCCCCATTCACCACGCATGGTGACCAATGTCAGAAATGGAATGCGACACTCTTGGAGCATCGCCAACATATTGATGCAGTTTCCCACACCGCTCGACTGCATCAACAACACGCCACGCTCGCCGCCAAGCCAGGCACCGGCGAGCAAGGCCACGCCTTCTTCCTCGGTCGTCAACGACACTGCCTTCATACGGGCGTCGGCGTGACAAAGCTCGATCAGGCGTGCATGTCCTGCATCCGGCACATAGGCCGCTTGGCGAATTTCCATGTTCTGCAACACAGAGAATATTTTCTCGGACCAACCGCCTTCCTTATTCATGAGGTTGAGTAATCTTTATCATATGCGCTGCGCGCCATTTGAACTTTCTTGCGATTCGTCTTCAATAAAGGCTTGGATGATCTCACGAATGGAGTCATCTGCCTGAAATCCCATACTCAGCCCGCGCTTCGGCGCAAACCGGGCCGGCCAGCCGTGCACGATCTGTTCTATAAACCGATCGGGTTGAAAACGAATACGATCGGCGATTGCATCACCGGCGACATTGCGCAGCGCATCCACCAATTCGCGGACCGTGACGGTGATCCCCGGTAAACACACCGAGCGATTTGTACCCCACGCAGCGGCTGGCAGTTCGGCGGCGTGTACCAGTGCTTCGACGGCGCGCCGCGGTGACAGTACATACATCGCGGTATCGGGTGGAACCGGGCAAGTGTACTGTTCGCCCTGCAAAGGCTCGCGAATCACCGCACTAGCAAAACTGGATGCAGCCTGGTTTGGTCTACCCGGACGCACGATTACAGTCGGCAACCGTACGCAGCGCCCATCGAGAAATCCCTTTCTGCTGTAGTCTTTTGTTAACAATTCTCCGATGCACTTTTGGGTCCCATACGAAGTCTGTGGTGTCAACGGCGTGTCGTCACTGATGACATCCGGCAACTCGCCGCCATAGGCCGCGACCGAACTCGCAAATACCAACCGCGGTTGGTCAGCACCATGGCGGCACGCCTCCAATAACCTGAGTGTGCCCATTAAGTTTACCTGCAGTCCCAAATCGAAATCCTGTTCACATTCGCCGCTCACCGCCGCGCCCAGATGGAACACGACCCCCACCTTTGGCGTCATCAACGGCGCAAACGTATCCGGAAGCGCAAAATCAGCTTGCACGCACCGTACCCGCGGATCGCCGGCGAACGCGTCGGCCGGAGGCGCGACATCAACCACGATAAGCGTGTCGATATCGGCCGGACCGTTGTCGTGGGTGGTAACTGTGCCTCGTTCTAGCAGTTTGGCGACGACCCGTTTCCCGATGAAGCCGCTGCCGCCGGTCACAAGAACGTCCACTGTACCTCCCGTTGTTGCGACAAATCGGAACTATTGAATGAATTTCGCCATGTTAAAGAATGCTGCGCTGCAAATCCCTCTACACCGGAGGATTTTTATTTCCTACACGATCACTAATGAATAGTAAATCCGATGGGTTCTGCTCGTGTCTCGGTAATCATTATTTTTGATCCCGTGTCTGGTGTCGGTGTTCGACCTGTCGCCACCGGTCGCGAATTTTGCGACACCCGAACCAGTACCCGCTGCAACGGATTGCGGTTGGGATTTGTGGCGTTGATCGAGAAACTCGTTCTTGTGCGGGCACTCCTTGATCTGGCAACGATGTGCGCGCGCACAATCGTCCCATGTTGTGTCACGGAGCACGACTTCGCCACACACATCGCATAACAGTACGGGCGAATCAAAAGTGACCATAACTATTTCTCAACCTAGGGTTTTGAAAAAGTTTATCTTGGTACCGGAAAATTTGCATTGACCCCTATCAAGGAAGAAGCTTTTACCATACCTTGCCAAATGAACACAAAAACCGACACCGACCCCGTATATTGCACGAAGGACCGCGGATGGTGGCGACGGAACTTGCCCTGCGACTGGTTCCCCTGCTGTTCCCCTGCTGGTCCCCTGCTGTGCGGGGACAAGCGCCGCGCTGGAATGAAATGCATAGCCGTAGCTACGCGTTGCGTGAAGCGCAAGTGCAGGGGTTCAAGACCGAGCCAGCGTCGGGATGGGCGCATACTCGCGCACAACGTGTCACATCGCGTATTGCTTGAATTTTGTATTCCGAATAAATTGTTAGGTCCGCTGTTTGCCGCCGTGGTGTCATATATGAGCTAGTCACTACGGCTTTTCCGGCATCCCCGGTTCTTCAAGCCAGGAGCAAGTGCGCCACTACCCTGGCGCGCCACCTATCTGGTCAGATCTGGCACGGTTGTTCTCTTTATGGGCGGTAGGTCGTGGGCCCGCAGGAAGCGATTTTGTATTGCATAGGCCTCGCTCTCAAAGTCGGATTGGTTCACTAATCCGTCGCCACGTTGTCCCTCGTATTGCAAAAAGTGGACGAGTTCATGAACGAGGTGACTGCGGTCTTTATAATTGTTGGGATCGAAGTTATCACGCAGCCAAATTGTCCGGGTTTCCACATCGTACAATCCCATCAGACCCCGCTTAGCCCGCTCGGGGATGATCCAGACCTCGCCCAATAGCAGATACGCTAACGCCTCAGGATCCGTCTTGACGACCTTCGGCGGTTCACCAAGATACTCGTATCCCGAATTGGCGTTAATCCATATCAGTAGCGCCGCCGCGATGCTCTTCATCCGTCATTTCTCAACGCTGTTAATCACTCAATGGCACGGTATTCCAGCTTTTGACCCCCATTGTATCGAAGCGTTCTGTGCCAACGACGATTTCGTGCATCGGAGCACGAGTAATGGGTAAGCTCTGCATGTTGCGCATTGAGCGCCCCGTTTTAAGCGACGTCGGGCCTGAGCCTTGGCAGTGGTTTCTCATTAATAGGCAGATGCACTACCGCCGCCGCCATTCCGAGAATAATTCCGGCCCACCACATGCCGTCATAAGAGCCGGTTTGGTCAAAGATACGTCCACCCCACCACACACCGAGAAAGCTTCCCAGCTGATGGCTGAAAAAGACAATACCGAACAGCGTTGCCATGTAACGCACGCCGAACACCTGAGCGACAATACCGGTGGTAAGCGGGACGGTAGAGAGCCACAGAATCCCCATGACGGCGGCAAAAAGGTAGATCGTGAGTTCCGTCTTGGGCATCAACAATAGTGCGGTGATCGCGATCGCACGGGAGAAATAGATAAAACTCAACCCGAATTTCTTGCTCCAGCGCTGTCCGGCGATACCGGATAGCAACGACCCAAAGATGTTGAATAGTCCCACCAACGCTATGGCATATGCACCAATGTAAGGGTCAAGTCCGACGTCTTGGACATACGCCGGGAAATGTACGGTGATAAAAGCCACATGAAAACCGCACACAAAAAAACCAATCGTCAGCAACACATAGCCGCGGTGCCCGACCGCCTCACGCACCGCCTCGCGAATGGTCTGATCGCGATGCATTTCACCCGGGGTCGTCGGATCGTTGGGCAATGCCATCGCCAAAGGGATCAGTACCAATGTGATGGCCGCCAGGGTCAACAACGCAGTGCTCCAACCGAATGCGGCAATGAATCCTTGGCTGAGCGGAGAGAACACGACCTGCCCTGCCGAACCGGCCGCGGTACCCAGCCCTAATACAAGTGACCGTTTCTCCGCCCCCACCACCCGCACCATCGCCGCCAGCGCCAGGGAAAACGCCGTGAATGCAATCCCGATACCAGTCAACACCCCGCCGGTAAGGTGCAACGCAAACCCGCTGTCGGCCAGCGTCATGCCCCAAATTCCGAGCCCATACAGCAGCGCCCCGGTAATGATGACACCAACCGGTCCAAACCGATCCGCCAATGCGCCCGCAAACGGCAGGCCGATACCCCACAGCAGATTTTGAATCGCCATGGCGAGCCCGAATGTTTCTCGACTCCAACCTTTTGCCACCGTCATCGGCTCGAGAAACAGGCCGAATACCGAACGAATTCCAAACCCGACCATGGCGATCAGGCAACCGGCAATTAGCACGACCACCGGGGTGCGCCAAGTCGAGGCGACAACAAGCCGGCGCGACGTCATGATAGTGTGTTACCGCCGATTGAGTTCGTGCACATTGTCAGCGAGATTGCTCGGGTTGTGTGATGTGTCACCGAGAAATCCAGCGCCGGGTAACCGTCCCCCTGATGCAAACGACACGCGGCGCGGACCTAACTCTAGCAAGCGCCCAAATATTACCGGAAATTGCGCTACAACCCTATTTGGCCCCGGGGTTAGGGGCACGAAGAGCGGGGAGCATGAGCAATTCGATGAATTCGGTGTGGATCACCGCGGCACCACATGCTGCCACAGCATTGAAGGATGCTCATCTCCCACGCAAGCCCACGATCGTGAGACACTTGTGACAGTTTTTATCTATGTTACTTTGTTCCTGCGATCGTGAAAATTCCTGCACAATACTCTAAACCAACCAACACTTGGGGTGAGAGCGATGGATGTTTTTTTCTACGAAGCGTTTGCAGAGGAGGCCGAAGCGCTGAAACATCATCTGCAACCACATATCAGGGCGGGCTATAGCTGGAAAACTATTCAAGAACGCGGCGACGACCATCCTCCCGCTCCATTGATTAGCATACGCACACAATCGGTTATCCCCGAAGCCTGGGCAAGCACATTGCGGGCGATACTCTCGCGCAGCACCGGCTATGAGCACTTGCTGGCCTATCGGCAGCGCGCACAGAACAATCTTGCATGTGGCCACCTTCCCCGCTACTGCCATCGCGCCGTGGCCGAGCAGACGCTGCTATTGTGGATGGCGCTGTTGCGTAAGCTGACCCAACAGCGGGACAACTTCGCGCGCTTTCACCGCGACGGGTTGACTGGTGCGGAGGCTGAAGGTAAGACCATGGTCGTCGTAGGAGTTGGGAACATCGGCACCGAAATCTGCCGCCTGGGGACGGGGCTGGGTATGTGCGTCATTGGCGTCGATATCGTCCACAACAACCCGGAGATCAACTACCAACCCCTCGAACAGGCGCTGCCGAACGCGGATATCATTGTCGCGTCAATGAACTTGACGCCGCGTAATAAGGGCTATTTTAGTTATGACGTACTGCGACGAGCCAAACGCGGTGCCCTATTTGTCAATGTGTCCCGCGGCGAGTTTTCACCTCCCTCGGTGCTGCTGCGTCTTTTGCAAGAGGGGCACCTCGGCGGGGTCGCACTCGATGTCTACGATCACGAACCGGAGTTGGCCCATGCTTTACGCAGCGGCCAGTCCGGGCCGGAACCCGAAGTCGAAGCCGCGCTCGCCTTGCAGTCATGGGCGAATGTCATTCTCACGCCGCACAACGCGTTCAATACGCAAGAAGCGGTCGCGCGCAAGGCGGCGCACAGCGCACAGCAGTTACATCACTTTGTTACTAAGGGCCGCTTCCTGTGGCCGATTCCCGATGAGTAGCCATAGACGCGGAAACCGGGTGAAACGAGTGAAAATTTGCGCGACCGTCGTCAGTAGGGATGCTGGCGCCGAGCCTACACGGATGTATTGACGGCGTGTCGCGGAAATTTTCGCTTGCTTCACCATGGCGTGATCCTTATACCATCATGCGGGATACATGATGCACTATACGGACTAAGAATCTTACACACCCAGGATCTCCCCGTCGTCGGACAGGTCAATGCGATGCGCCGCGGGTTGCCGCGACAAACCCGGCATGGTGACGATATCCCCGGTCAATGCCAGCAGGTAGCCGGCGCCGGCGGCGATGCGCACCGATTCGACGGGCAACAAGAAATCACTCGGAGGTCCCACCGCGCGTGGATCACTGGTGAGCGACAGATGGGTCTTGGCAATGCATATCGGCAGCCGGTCGTAACCCAAACGGCGCACGCGCTCCAAATCCTGCCGTGCGGTGCGGCTGAACTCAACGTCCTTGGCCCCATAGATGGTCTGCGCGACCGCCGCAATTTTGGCTTCGGCGGGTTCATCCAGATCATATAAATAACGCACCGGCGGCGCCGGCTCTGCCGTTGCGTTAGCGACGATTCGCGCCAGGTCCTCGGCACCCGCCCCACCCTCGGTAAACCCGGTAAAACGAGCAACATTCAAGCCACGCTCCGTGCAGCCAGTCTCAATGGCGTCCAGGTCGACATCGCTATCCTGCGCAAACTGATTGATGGCAATGACCGGCTCAAATCCGAACGCCCGCACACTGCTTACGTGATGTTCAAGGTGCTTAAGGCCGTTACGAATCTCCGTAACCGGGCCACCCGTGGTGGGATCACCGCCGCCATGGATACGCAGCGCCCTTGCTGTTACCACCAACACCACTGCGCTCGGCCATAGGCCCGAACTACGGCACTTGAGATCGAAAAACTTCTCGGCACCCAAATCAAAGCCGAACCCGGCCTCGGTCACCACATAATTTGCCCGTGTCGCGGCGGTGGTAGTGGCGATGACGCTATTGCAGCCGTGAGCAATGTTGCCGAACGGGCCGCCATGCACGAATGCCGGCACACCTTCCGTAGACTGTACCAAGTTCGGCAGGATGGCATCGTGCAACAATGCCGCCATGGCCCCGGTCGCCTGTAAGCGCTCTGCGGTGACTGGATCAGCGGAACGATCGAATCCGACCAGAATGCGCCCGAGCCGGGTCTTGAGATCCGCAACGTCTTTGGATAAACAAAGTATCGCCATCACCTCGGACGCCGCGGTAATATCAAAGCCCGCCTCACGTGGCACGCCGTTCAACCGTCCACCTAATCCGATTACCGCTTGGCGCAGCGACCGGTCGTTCACGTCCAGCACCCGGCGCCAAAAGACCTGGCGATGCTCGAGGTCCAATTCGCTGCGAAAATGAACCGCATTGTCGACCAGTGCCGCCAGCAAATTATGCGCTGCGGCTACCGCGTGGAGATCACCGGTGAAATGCATGTTGATACGGGTCGAAGGCTCCACCAGGCAACGGCCGCCGCCCGTGCCACCGCCCTTGACGCCGAATATCGGTCCAAGTGAGGGCTCGCGTAATGCCAATGCCACACGATGGCCGGTGCGCTTGAGCCCCTGGGCTAGACCGATGCACAGAGTCGTCTTTCCCTCGCCACTGCGCGTCGGGTTAATGGCCGAGACCAGAATGATCTTACCGGGTGGTGCAATATCCGTCGCCGGCAACGCCTTGAGGCGTAGTTTCGCCATGTACTCGCCATAAGGGACAAGATCGTCCGGTGACAGATCAAGTTCAGCGGCAACCTCAAGTATCGGGCGCATGGAAGGATGGGTGCAGTTTGGGTTAGCCAACAGTTAGTGATTTGTTGTTACGCACCGGGGCGCAGTGATTCGGGCATCACCGTGGAAGGACCCCACACCCGGACTTCAATATGAGTGACATACTTATTGAGATCGGGCATCAAAGCCTGCCACGCGTCGGTCTGTTGGTAATTGGCCCAGTCCACTGGCCCGTGCGTGGCGTGAGCCGAGCACCTTCCGATGCGCGCGAAATTCGCGAAAGCCAGGCGCCTGCCGCGGCTTGGAAACGGCATCTTTAGAACAATTGATATAGGCTTCCAGATCGATATCCGGCCTCAAGTCCCACGTCATTGTCACTTCGACCACATGCAAGTCCTCATAATGTTATCGGTTGCCGAACTATTCTAGCACTCGACGCGAACGAGCTTGGAATACTTGTAGCCGGTAATCACATCCATATACCCTGAAAGTGCCCGGTCTAACCCATAATCATCCGTATCAACACGCAGGCATTTGAGCTTATCGATCTTGTCCCGCGTGGCTACGACAACGATGTTCTCCCTGCGCACCCGGGCAATTACTCCCGGAGTGAACTGCCGGTTTCCACGCCCAAAAATAAATCCATTACCTCCCAATGGAGTCACGATAAGCTTCGATCTTGGGTGTTGTTCCAACAACTCCAAAATGCCTCGTTCATTTATGTCTGTACCTATCAGTGTTTTGTTGTAAACCGCATCCACCCCTAACAGCGTTTTGCAGATGCCTAGTTCGTCGGCGATGGCTTGCACGGTCGTCCCCGGTCCCAGTAAATATAAAGTATCACTTTCCATGTGCCCGGCAACGTACGCGGCAATCTCTTGTTTATTTGCGACGATGGATCCACCTAAGCTCGACGCCTCTTTACCGCCTTGCAAGAATTGGACGGCATTGGGCACCAATAAATATCCATAGAGCCTAGCGTCTAAAATACCGCGCCGAAACGCCTGTTCGTCGATATCGAGGACCTCTTCCTCACTCACCTCGACACCCTCGACAAAAGCGTCCAACATCGCCGCCGCCGCCCGCGCATTGAGCGCAAACACCGAGCCATATACCTTGACACCGGAGGGGACACCGACGACGGGCAACTTGAGACCAATGGCATCGCAAATGTCTCGCGCAGTACCGTCGCCACCAACAAAAACCAAGAGGTCTATCCCGTCGGTCAGCATCTGTGCAGCGAGTCGCTTGGTGTCCTCACCGGTCGTTTTGCTGCCAACTGATCCGATTACGCTCGCATCGATGTCGATACCCTCGACGTAATCATCACCCATCGCGGCGGGCGCAACCAGCAGCGTGATGTCGTCTCGGTGTCCGATATGCGACAAAAATTCCCTTGTTCGCGTCGGCGCCACCGGCTTCGCACCCAGTTCGATTGCTCGATCGCGCATGGTGCCGTCGGTGCCCTTAAGACCAACACTGCCGCCCATTCCCGCAACCGGGTTCACAATCAAACCTATGCGCTTTGTCATGCCATGAATGGATCAACAATCGGGGTTGAATTCGATTCAGGTCCCATTTTAGTTGAAATCTCATGATCATCCGGCATCGGTAATCACCTTAGGGCTGTCCGCGGGCGCCGGAAACCGGACTACATAACGACCCCCGCCGAGCACCGCCTGGGCGATGGTAACGACGATTAGAAACGCCGCATACTCCCATCCACCGTTGGCGTTCGTGTATAGCCAGCCGTTACCGGCATGAACCGATAACGCCCCGACTAGTACGGGTAACAGGGCAATTGCGGTCCAGCGCGCATAGATCCCGAGCAGAAGTAACGTCCCGCCCGCGATCTCCAGCCCGGTAACCGGATAGGCGGTCCACGCGGGGAAGCCAACCGACGCAAAAAACTGAGCGCTGCCCGGCAGCGTAAATACCAGCACCTTGAGCAGCCCATGCGCGAGGAACATCGTACCCAAACTCAGTCGTAAAATCAGCGCGGCTAGATTGTAACGGGTTTCGTAAGTCATCCTATGTCTCCTTTGAATCGAGTTGGTGTGTGGTGGATACTTCGTTCTAACTAGTACTAGTTAACTAAAAATTTTTAAAACACCGCTCTGATCTTTTGCAGTAAACGCATTGCGGTACGCTTATCCGAGGGGCTCAACTGATCAAAACGCGTTTTCAGGTAAGCGATGTGCCGTGGGAAATGCTCCTGAAATGCCTGAGTGCCCTTACCGGTCAACCGTACCAGGGTGCAGCGCTTGTCCGTCAGGTTAGGCACACGCTGCACCAGCCGTTTGTACTCCAAACGATCGATGACCCCCGTCAATGTTCCTTTGGTAATAAGAGTTTTCTCGCCAATTTCCCGGAACGTAAGGCCCCGGGTGTTGCCCAGCGCAAACAACACATCCGCTTGGGGTGAAGTCAGTCCCGCGGCACGGTGCCCCGCGGCATCATATGCCGCGAAATCCTGATAAGCGCGCACCAGGGCGCGCACCACGGCCAGAAAGTCCTGGTTGGCGGCATTTTTATACGTGATCTTGGTACCCATAGTTCCACTAAAGGTTCTAGTTAGTACTATTTTAGTTTGTATTAGTACTAATGTCAATACAAAAATAGACCGTCTGCGACCCGATGCGGTTATCTGGTCGCGTTGCGGCTGTTAGCGCAGGAGGTGTCAGAACCTTGAGTTGGCGTGATACTGCAACTGATCCGGTCCGTCAGCGCTCTACGGTATGCCCGCAACCAGGCCAAACTGCCCGGTGGGCGTTCTCGCCAACTGGCATTCTGACAAAATTCAGTCTTAACTTATTACATGAATTGCATTTGACTGCCTTGCAATAGGGGTGATTCCGAGGGACAGGGCGATATGAAAAAAAACATTAACACGCCTGACTATCTGGGCCCGGATAGACGTTCCGGGAGGGATCGTCGCGAGACGCCGGATCGACGACAAGGTGTTCGATGGGAGCCCGCCAAGAATGACCGCCGCCGACGCCCCAGACGCCGTAAAAGGGACCGCGATGTCTGGGACCACATCGACAAGCAAGATTAAAAGCAAATGGGGTTTGTATTGAATGCAGGCCCGGTTTTCTGCTAGCCGCATAGCGTTCGAGACTAAGCCAGCGTTGGAATAAGCGGAACTTCGGATACAAAACGTCGCACCGAACTTTTCTCCTGTCATTCCGGACGTAGTGAGGAATCTCCTCATGCTCGACCATGGCGACGACTTCAACAGGGTGAGATCCTTTTCCCTGCTGTCCCCCTGTGCGCGGGGACCAATCCTGCGCGGTGTTTCCCTGCTGTTCCCCTGCTGTTGCCCTGCTGTGCGGGGGCAAGGCGGGGACAAGCGCAGGTTCGGGCGGCTAGACGCCGCAGTAGTCCGACTTTCCCGCCGCCGCAGTAGATTTACCCTAAGTCCGACGGACTGCTAGATCAATAAGAACTGTGATTTAACTCCGGCTTTATTTACTAGGGATACCATTACCCGATCTCTGCCTTCAGCCTTTGCGCGATAGAGCGCTTCGTCCGCGGATTTGAGCAGCAATTCCGCGTCGTGGGCATGATGTGGAAATAACGCGACGCCAACTGAGAGAGTCACAGTGTCTATAGGCTTGTGATTAATCCGAATATCGAGGTTGCGTATCCGTTTGCGGAATTTGTCGGCCAGATATTGGGCATTTTCCAGTGATATATCGGGACACACCAGACAAAACTCTTCACCTCCAAAGCGGCAGACCGTGTCTTCAGCGCGAGAATTCTTTCGCAATTCGCGGGCGACGCGTCGCAATACCAAATCACCGGTATCGTGCCCAAAGGTATCATTAATTTTTTTAAAATGATCCAGATCAATCATCAAAAGGCCGATGGTGGTATGCAGGCGTTTTGCTCGGCTGAACTCTTGTCGCAAGGTTTCCTTCATATAGCGGCGGTTATATATCTCGGTTAACGGATCCCGGATGGCCTGTTGACGCAGATCATTTCGCAATTGCAAGTTGGCAAGCGCTAAACCGATTTGCTCAGCCGCAGAAGTCGCAATCTTGAATTCATTGTCACTGACTTGAGACTCATTGCTAATTAAATGCAGCACACCGAACGTCTCTCCCTGCGCTAACAGAGGAATACATATCGCCTCGCCTTTCAAAGTGTCATCAAGATGCTCACATACAACATTGGTTTCTTGTTCTCTCGACGTGTGGTGATGTCCCTTGCGCAACGCCCAACAATCGTTTGACTTAAATGATTCTGCACCCGGCCACTCACCGCCCCAATTGGCCAAGAGCGTAAGCTTATTCCTAGGCGGCCTCGTTACTGAAATGGCCGCTTTCAGGTCAGGTAGAAGTTGCGGGAGAATCTGCATAAGGATCTTGCCCGCCTCATCGACATTGGTACAAGCATTCAACAAACCCGACATATTCTGAAGCAAGGATATCTCTTTAGTGCGCGCCGACACCCGCTGCTCCAAAACCATTCGCTCATTTTGGATCGCCTTTGCTAATAGCCGTGATGCAACCAGACCAAGAAGCACGACCCCAGAAAAACTGGCAAATATTATTAAGCCGTATCCCCACCGCATGCCCGCCATCGCTTTATTTATATTGGTCAGGGGCAATGCCGCGCGCGCAATAATAAACCGTGATTTGATGGCCGGATCTTGCTGGCTCGTGGCGTATTTGGAAGTGACCTGGGTTGCGACGTACATAAATGCCGCGTTGACCGTGGCGCTGTAGCGTTCACTGAATCCATAACCACCACGAATCGCAGACTGAATCTCGGGACGAGACTTTAGATTTTCCACCTGACGCAGCTCTTCCAATAGCAGTTCGGAATCGCCCAACACCACACCTTCGCCATCAACAATGGTTATCCGTGCCCCGCTGGACTTCCCAAGGCGATCGGCCAACGCATCGAAAGACTCGATATCCGCAGCTTGCCCCAACGCATTGACGGCCACCATAGCCGATGCGGCAATCCCCGAAAGCTCCTCTTTAATACGATCCTTCAACACCGATTGCAGATAAGAGTCGAGCATTAACGCGCTGGTCACGCCCACGGCAAGCAATACAATAATCGGCGCTAAGGTCAATTTCTTAGTGATCGTCATGTGTTGATGCGCATCTTCGACCGTTGCCCAGTCCTGTCATGTCACCGCGATCAGTGACGTCCTGGAAATGATAGAGTGGATAGCAAGCTTGAGATTTCGGACATAGCTTCTAGTATAGGCCAGATCCATTTACGGACATTTTTTACGATGGAAATATCCTCGAAGGTCATTAATATAGGGCAAAACTTCATTGCACACCGCGCTCATGGTCTCCACTCTTTTGTTATCATCCAGGCATGCTTTGTGCCGCTGGCCCGTCGGTACGATACCGGTCTTCGCAGCGGCCAAAGACAGATATGATATGTTCTCACGCGGCCCCAATCCTTTTACAATCGAACCATGACCGAGGCTATCCCCAGTGTCTGCCCCCACGACTGTCCGTCCGCCTGCGCATTAGAGATTGACCGGTTGCCGGACGGCTCTGTCGGACGAGTGCGTGCGGCAAAGGATCACTCTTACACGGCGGGGGTTTTGTGCGGCAAGGTCGCTCGCTATGCGGCTCGGATCCATCATCCCAAACGCCTCACGCAACCATTGATACGCAACGGCCCGAAAGGCAGCGGTGAGTTTCGCCCCATCGATTGGACCGATGCCCTTGACCTGGTGGCGAGCCGGTTTCAACAAGCGACCAAGGAATATGGTTCGGAAACGGTATGGCCTTATTACTACGCGGGTACCATGGGATTGGTTGCCCGCGAGGGGATCAACCGCCTGCGGCACACGATGGGTTATTCCGGGCAACACAGCACCATCTGCACGACGCTGGCCTACGCCGGCTGGACCGCCGGAGTCGGTGCACTATACGGTCCTGATCCCGTGGAGATGGCGGACAGCGACTTGATCGTGATTTGGGGCTGTAATGCGGCCGCCACTCAGGTCAACGTGATGATACACGCCGCCCGGGCGCGGCGTGATCGGGCCGCTAAGCTGGTGGTCATCGATCCGTACCGCAATGCAACTGCCAAGGCTGCTGATGTGCACATCATGCCACGGCCGGGCACCGATGGCGCGCTTGCCTGCGCGGTCATGCATCAGTTGTTCGCGGACGGACACGCGGATCGGACGTATCTTTCCCGCTACACCGATGTTCCCGAGGAACTGGAAACACACTTGCGCGAACGCACGCCGGCTTGGGGCGCCTCGATCACCGGTGTACCCGAAGACCAGATCCGCGCGTTTGCACGACTCTATGGACAGACACCGCGAAGCTTTATTCGCATGGGTATCGGTTTCTCGCGCAGCCGCAATGGCGCCCACAACGTACACGCGGTGAGTTGTCTACCGGCAATCACGGGAGCGTGGCAACATCGTGGTGGCGGTGCCCTACTCTCCACGTCGGACCTATTCCCGCTCGACCTCGAGCTGATCACCCGGGCCGGACTTCGTGATCCGGCGGTCCGCATGCTCGACCAATCGCGTATCGGCCATGTTCTGACGGGCAATCCCAAAGATATCGGTGATGGCTCGCCGGTCACCGCCATGCTGATCCAAAACACGAACCCGATGGCGGTGGCGCCGGAGCTCAACCAAGTACGCAAGGGCCTCGCCCGCGAAGATCTTTTTGTCTGTGTCCACGAGCAATTTCTCACCGAAACCGCGCGTATGGCTGATGTGGTGTTGCCAGCCACCATGTTTCTCGAGCACGATGACCTCTACCGCAGCTATGGTCAGACGTTTTTGCAGATCGGGCGCAAGGTCATCGAACCACCTACCGGCTGCCGCTCAAACCATCAAGTCATTTGTGAACTGGGCCAGCGACTGGGAGCGAATCATTCCGCTTTCGCTATGACCGAGTTGGAGCTGATAGACGCGACCCTGCTTCGTTCCGGTTGTCCGGACGCCGCGACACTGACCAAACAGCGTTGGGAGAACAAGGCACCCGATTTCGAGACCGGGCACTTTATCCATGGATTCGCCTGGCCCAACCGCCGCTTTCGCTTCAAACCGGACTGGGCGGCGCTCGGACCGCTGGGGCATCTGATGCCGGCACTGCCAGATCACTGGGACGTCATCGAGACGCCCGATGAGGCCCATCCGTTTCGGCTAATCGCGCCCCCCGCTCATAACTTCCTCAACTCCAGCTTCACCGAGACCCCGCGTTCACGGGTCAAAGAAGGACAACCCCGGCTCAAGCTGCACCCGGACGATGCGGCCGGATTGGGCATCACCGATGGCGCCTTGGTGGAAATCGGCAACCCGCGCGGGGTGGTAGTGGTGCACGCGCAACTATTCGAGCACATCGGGCGCGGCGTAATCGCGGTTGAGGGTATCTGGCCGGGCTACGACTTTCCAGGCGGGGTGGGAATCAATGTTCTTACCAGCGCGGAACCCGGGGCTCCCAACGGTGGCGCGGTATTCCACGATACTGCCGTTTGGTTGCGGCCAAAATCAGCCCCGAATTAAACAGAGTCTCTTTTAGGGCCCACATCTGCAAGGATCATAGTAACCTGGACCATATTCCCACAGTTGCTGTTGAGCTGTCGGCTGGTCTCTTGTAACGTGCGTCTGGCAACGAATAACTCAACGCGTATTGTCTTTGACTCACGCCAAACCGTGACTGACGCACACAACCCAACGACGCGGCCGATAAAGGTACTGGTCACCAAGATCGGGTTAGACGGCCATGATCGCGGCAGCCGCGTGGTCGCGGCACATCTACGCGACGCCGGGATGGAAGTTGTTTACACCCCAC
>CALZGZ010000056.1 GCA_945787105.1 uncultured Gammaproteobacteria bacterium | reverse complement strand
GACGACTTCAACATGGGGGCGATGGAAAATAAAGGGCTCAATCTGTTCAATTCACGTTATGTGCTCGCCAATCCAGACACCGCGACTGACAGCGACTACCTACATATCGAGTCGGTCGTTGCGCATGAGTATTTCCACAACTGGTCCGGAAACCGGGTCACCTGTCGCGATTGGTTTCAATTGAGCCTCAAGGAAGGCTTCACAGTATTTCGCGATCAACAATTCAGCGCCGACATGGGCTCGGCGGCGGTGAAGCGCATCCAAGACGTGAACGTATTGCGCACCCTGCAGTTTCGCGAAGACGCCGGTCCAATGGCCCATCCAGTGCGGCCAGACTCTTACCAGGAGATCAACAACTTTTACACGGTCACCGTTTACAACAAAGGCGCAGAAGTAGTGCGCATGCTGCACCGGCTATTAGGGCCGCAGGGATTCCGCCGTGGCAGCGACTATTATTTCGACCGTTTCGACGGACAGGCAGTGACTACCGATGACTTTTTGGCAGCGATGGAACAGGCCAACGACGTAGATCTGTCGCAATTTCGGCGTTGGTATGATCAGGCGGGTACCCCGCAGGTCAAGATCGACACCGAGTATGATCCCGACCGGCAGACTTACGCGCTTAATGCAACCCAGTGGTGTCCTCCTACCCCAGGACAGACCGTAAAACAGCCGTTTCATATACCGTTGACTGTGGCGCTGCTGGGAAAAGAGGGGCAACCACTGGAATTGCTACTGCGCGCCAGCAGTGCGCCGCCGGCCCGGGAACAGGTGCTGTCACTGCGCGCAGCGGCGCAACGGTTCGTGTTCGAAAAGGTGACAGAAACGCCGGTGTTGTCGGCACTGCGCGGTTTCTCGGCACCGGTAAAACTCCACATCGAACGGACGCCGGACGAACGTTATTTCTTGATGTCCAAGGACACCGATGCGTATTCACGTTGGGACGCGGCCCAAGAACTAGCCACCGAATTGATCGTGCAGTGGATCGAGCGGCCGCCACAGTCGCTGACCGCGACCCTGCCAGCCGAGTACGTAGAGGCCTTTCGCGCCAACCTGCTCAGCGATGAACCGGATCACGCCTATCTCGCTGAATTGTTGCGCATACCGAGCGAAGCCTATATTGCCGATTCGCTGCCGGTGATTTGTCCGGACTTCGTGCACAACGCCCGGGAGCTTCTGCGGAGCGGTTTGACACGGGCCTTGGCGCGGGAGTTCCTGACTGTTTATGAGCGTAATCACGACACTAGCGTGCCGCGGTTAGATGCCGGTGCCACCGGGCGGCGCGCGCTAAAGAACTTGTGCCTGTCCCATCTGGCCACACTAAACGATCCGCAGACCCGACGGTTAATCGTCAATCAATTCGAGAGTGCGACTAACATGACCGACAGTACCGCGGCACTGACGATCTTGAGCGACATGGGTGGTGCAGAGCGAGAAACGGCGCTGGCGACTTTCTACTCGCGATGGGAGCATGAACCGTTGGTGATCGACAAATGGTTCAGCATTCAGGGGGCTTCATCACGGCCCGATACCTTGGCGCGGGTGGTGGAACTCACGCGCCATCGGGGGTTCAATATCAAAAACCCCAATCGGGTGCGCGCCGTCCTTGGCACCATCGCCCACGCGAATCCGGTTCGGTTTCACGATCCAACTGGGGCGGGGTATGCCTTTGTCGCCGACTGGGTACGCAAGCTCGACGCCCTCAATCCGCAGTTGGCAGCCTATTTGATGACCAGCTTCAATCATTGGCGGCGCTACGAGAAGACCCGTTCCGAGTTGATGAAAGCGCAGATCCAAAGCATATTGTCGACTGCCGATCTATCTGGCGACGTACGCGAGATCGGCACCAAGAGCCTAGCCGATAACGGCTAGCCCGCTCGAATGCCTAGATAAGGGTTAACCGCACTTTGAACTGAGTGACAATTCCCGGGACACGCCGTGAATACATCCATGTAGGCTCGGCGCCAGCATCCCTGCTGGCGACGGTCCCGGAAATTCTCGCTCACTTCAGCCGATTTCAGCTTCTATCCGTCGCAACCCAGAGTTGGCACTACAGATCCCGGATGAGGGCGAGAGGGCTTGTGCTGCGCGTGTTCGCAGCGCCGGGCGGCTGCACGCCGCGCTGGAGTGATAACAAATAGGAGCCGGAGTCCGTGACTCCGACCACTATCGTTCTGTCGAGTGAAGCGCAGGGCTGGACGTTCGAGACCGCGCCAGTGCCGGGGTAGCCCCGCGACTATTCTCCCTACATAACCCGGAGACTCGTATGTTGCTATTTCATCTACGTGATACTGTAAAGCTTTTCGCTGGGCACTATGAATAGTCGCGGGGCGCCTTGGTGCAATAGGTGGGCTAACTGTATAGTCCTTGGGATGACGATGTTGGATATTTCACGGTGTCGGAAGTGCATAGGGGCGGGACGCCTTGGTGCGCTTTACGGGATAGACTGAATCCTTGATACGAAGATCCAAGCTTGCCGTTTTTTACCTCGTTGCCATCTTGGTGGCGCTTTTTTTCGTCTTCGATGTTCCGCAATACCTGACATTGGATGCGTTCAAAGCGCGACAAAATGACATCGATGTCTTCTATCACGCGAATCCGTGGGTAACGATTTGTATGTATTTCGGCATCTATTTGGCGGTGACCGCACTGTCGTTACCCGGCGCCACCTTAATGACCTTGGCCGGTGGCGCAATCTTCGGAGTGATGGTGGGGACTGTGGTAGTGTCGTTTGCCTCCACCATCGGCGCCACGCTGGCATTTTTGGTATCACGGTTCCTGTTACGGGACTGGGTACAGGCACGCTTCGGCAGTAACTTCGCGGCGGTTAACGAAGGCATACGCAAAGACGGGCCTTTTTATCTGTTCACACTGCGTCTGGTGCCTATTTTTCCGTTCTTCGTCATTAATCTGTTAATGGGGTTGACGCCGATCCGCACGCTGGTTTACTACGTAGTCAGCCAGATCGGCATGTTTCCCGCCACCGTGGTGTACGTGAACGCGGGCACCCAGCTGGCAAAGATTGAATCTCTGAGTGGGATATTGTCTCCAGGGTTGCTGGTATCCTTCGCGCTGCTGGGCGTGTTCCCGCTGGTTGCAAAAAAGAGCGTTGAATATTTGAACTCACACAAAGTGCTGCGCCACCATCCAAAACCGCAACGGTTCGACCGCAACCTGGTGGTCATCGGCGCGGGATCCGCCGGTCTGGTAGCCGCTTACATCGCCGCCGCGGTCAAGGCGCGGGTCACATTGATCGAAAAGCACCGCATGGGGGGCGATTGCCTGCATACCGGCTGTGTTCCGTCCAAAGCACTGATCAGGGCCGCCAAATACGTGCATCAAATCCAACGCGCTCGCGACTACGGCATGAACAGCGCGACCGTGGATTATGATTTCGCGGAAATCATGGATCGGGTGCAGCGCATCATCAAGACCATAGAACCTCATGATTCGGTGGAGCGTTACACCCAGCTCGGCGTCGAATGTATTCATGGGCAGGCGCGCATTACGTCTCCCTACAGCGTGGAGGTCAATGGCAAGACCCTCACCACCCGCAGCATTGTGGTCGCCGCGGGCGCTCAGCCACTGGTGCCGCCCATCGACGGGATTGACGCCATCGACTTCTGGACCTCTGACAACCTGTGGCAGATGCGCAAGCGTCCGCAGCGGCTGTTGGTGTTGGGAGGCGGGCCCATCGGCTGCGAACTGACACAAGCGTTCGCGCGCCTGGGCAGCGAAGTGACGCAAGTCGAAATGTTGCCGCGCTTGCTGAGTAAAGAGGACCCGGAGATCTCCGACATCATCCACCAACGATTCGCACACGAAGGCATCGACGCGCGCGTCGACACTACCGCCAAATCCGTGCGCCGCGACGACGGCGTGATTCATCTCGTGTGCGAACACCAAGGAGAACCGGTCACCCTCGAGGGTGATGAGTTGCTGGTGGCGCTTGGGCGTCGCGCCCACGTTACCGGGTACGGCCTCGAAGAGCTTGGCGTCACCGTGACCCGCGGCACTATTGAGGTGGACGATTACATGCGTTCCAGCGTGCCGACGATATTCGCCTGCGGCGATGTCGCGGGACCCTATCAATTTACCCATACCGCCGCCCATCAGGCATGGTATGCGTCAGTCAACGCGCTGTTCGGTGTCTTCAAAAAGTTCAAGGCGGACTACTCGGTGATCCCCTGGGCCACGTTTACCGATCCGGAGGTCGCGCATGTTGGTATCAATGAAATCGAGGCGAAGGAAAAGGGCGTCGCCTATGAAGTGACGCGCTATGACTTGAAGGGACTGGATCGTGCGATCACCGAGGAGGAGGCGCATGGGCTGGTGAAGGTGCTCACCGTGCCGGGTAAAGACAAGATACTCGGCGCCACCATTGTCGGTGCGCACGCCGGCGACTTGATCGCCGAATATGTCGCCGCGATGCGTCACAAGTTGGGACTCAACAAGATACTGGGCACGATACACGTGTATCCGACGCTGGCCGAGGCGAGCAAATTCGCCGCTGGAGAATGGAAACGCGCCCACGCACCGCAAGGCCTGCTCCGCTGGGTAGAACGGTTTCATCGCTGGAGGTTGGGATAATCCACGTGCATGGTTTTCAGCTCGTCGGTCTTTTTGTTCCTGTTCCTGCCTGCGGTGCTGGTCTTATATTTCGTCCTCCCGCGTAACCTCCAAAACCTTTTTCTGTTGTTGGCCAGTCTGCTCTTCTACGCATGGGGGGAGGGGGTGTTTGTGGCGATCATGTTCGCATCGATCGCGTTCAACTATGTGGGCGGCCTGGTGATCGCCCGTTACCGGCGTGAAACCATCGGCAAGATCGCGTTGTTGCTGGCGGTGGCCGCCAATCTCGCGCTGCTCGCCAGCTTCAAGTACGCCAATTTTCTAGTCGACAATCTCAATGTCTTGATCACCGCCATGGGCGTCACACCGGTCAATCTGGATCCGGTACATCTGCCCATCGGGATCTCGTTCTTCACCTTCCAGGCGATGTCCTACGTGATCGACGTCTACCGCGGGCACGCCGAGGTGCAGCGCAATCCCATAAACAGCGCCCTGTACATCGCCTTGTTCCCGCAGTTGATCGCCGGTCCGATCGTGCGCTACCACCATATTGCACAACAGCTGGTTCGCCGCCGTGTCAGTCTCGATGGATTCGCAAGCGGCGTGGCGTTGTTCATCTTCGGCCTCGGCAAGAAGATGCTGATTGCCAACCCAATGGGCGAGGTCGCAGACCAGATCTTTGCCATCCCCGCCGAACATTTGACCTTCGGCCTCACCTGGCTGGGTTTGGCGTGTTACACGCTGCAGATTTATTTTGATTTCTCCGGCTATTCGGACATGGCCATCGGCTTGGGACGTATGTTCGGATTCCGCTTTCTCATTAACTTCAATTACCCTTACATCGCGCGATCGATTCAGGAATTTTGGCGCCGCTGGCACATATCCCTGTCACGCTGGTTCCGCGACTATCTGTATATCCCGCTTGGGGGGAACCGATGCGCGCCGTGGCGAGTGTACGCCAACCTGCTCACCGTATTCTTTCTGGTCGGCCTGTGGCACGGCGCGAGCTGGAATTTCGTGCTGTGGGGTATGGTCCACGGGACATTCTTGATTCTCGAACGAGCTGGGTTCGGGGCGATGCTCGCGCGCACCTGGGCAATCGTCCGCCACCTGTACGTGCTGCTCGTGGTGATGCTGGCGTGGGTGTTGTTCCGTGCTGACACGCTGGAATATGCCTGGGCCTTTATGCAGGCACTGTTCGGTGCCGGAAGCGGCGCTGGAACCGGCTTTCATGTGGGCCTTTACTGGAACCGGGAAACCGCGATTATTTTTTCTGTTGGCCTCATCGCAGCGACCCCGGTATTGCCGTGGCTCAAGCGCCGATGGTTCCTGTCGCCGCCGCCACGAGTCGGAAAGCTGCTCGACCAATCACCGGCTCTCAACACCGTGTACTCGGTGGTTGTGATTTCGTTGTTGTGCTTGATTGTCGTCGGCGCCGGCATGCATCTGGCGGCGGGCACCCATAATCCTTTCATCTACTTCCGTTTCTAATGATCCTCGCGAGACCCTCAAAACGCGTATTGGTGATCTTGTTTTTCGGCATGATCTGGTTGCCGCTGGTGGCGATGGTGCTGGGACCGAGTAAAACCGAGTCCCAGGCCGAACGGCGCCGCCTGGCGCCGTTGCCGACCTTGCATTATGACCGGCGCGCACTCGATGAGTTTCCAAAACAGTTCGAGGCGTTCTATAACGATCACTTCGGGTTCAGACAGGCGCTGGTGAAATGGTACAACCGGCTGCGCGTCGGTTGGCTGCGGGTGTCACCCAGCGAGTGGGTGTTGGTCGGAGATCGCGGTTGGCTGTTTCAGGGCGGCGATCCGCACATCCGTGACGCCCGTAATGACTGGCCTTACGGTGAGGGGGAGTTGGCGCAATGGGCCCAGGTCCTGACCGCCAAGAAAGACTGGCTGGCGGCGCGCGGCATTGACTATTTGTTCGTGGTGGCGCCGAACAAGCCGGTCATTTATCGCGAACACCTGCCCGCCGCCATCAACCGCGTACGCGCGCAATCGCGGGCCGATCAGTTGATCACCCATCTCACCAGGCACACCGATGTGCCGGTATTGGACCTGCGGCCAGTGTTGTTGCAGGCCAAGTCCGTACTGCGCACCCACCACAAAACCGACACCCATTGGAACGACTTCGGGGCATACCAAGGTTACCGGGCGGTGATGCAGCGCCTGGTAACGCAGCACCCCGGCCCACGCCTACTGGAGCTCTCCCCAGGGACTTTTGTTATCCGCGATCGTACCGGGGGGGATCTGGCCCAGAACCTGGCGATGGCCGAGTTCCTGCGTGAGCCCAGTATCGAACTGAAACAACCCGTTGTATCTTGTGCGGTCACCCAGGGCATCCCCGCCGATGCCGATAACCGCATTCGCAACCAGACCGCATTCAGCACCGAATGCGCTCGCGCCGGAGGTCGGTTGCTCATGTTCCGGGACTCGTACTCGTTGGCCATGATGCCGTATTTATCGGAATCGTTCGCCTACGTGCACTATGTTCCCGCCAGTCCGGTGCCATTGTCGGTGATCGAGCAACTGGTCACGCAACACCGGCCCAACATCGTCATTGAGCAACGCGCCACCCGCTGGCTACGCAGCCCGCAAGGCTGAAACTCGCGACGTCCAGCCGCCCGTTCCCGCATCATCGGCGATGATGTCGGGCGCACCGAAACAGAGCCGCCTTATCAGGCGCCTTCGACGATATCCACCAGATGCTGGATTTCCTTCGCCTCGTCCTTGACCACCCAGTGCGTCAGGTCGCTGCTGGTTACCATGCCCAGCACTTTGCCATCTTGGACGATCGGTAGGTGGCGGATGTGTTTTTCGGTGACGATCTGCATTGCAGCATCCACCTTGGTGTCAGGGGTGATCACCGTGGGGTCCCTGGTCATCACCTCGTTGACCTTGGTGGAGACGGGATCGAGTCCAGCGGCGAGCACCCTGGACAGGGCATCCCGTTCGCTAAAGATTCCCACCAACCGTTCATCTTTCAGTACCAAAACTGCGCCGCTCTTCTCGTCATTCATCTTGCGCACACAATCCTGGACCGACATCTCCGGGCCGACAGCGTGTGGATCCGGTCGTTCATCCCCCAGCACGGTGGTCAACGGCGCTTCCTTGGGATTTCGGGTTCTCGCGAAATACACACCCGCCCCCACGACAACAATAAGGAGAACGAACCCCACTGCCACCAGTATGTTGATGGGCGCGGCCGGATCAGCGTGTCCCGCAAGCGCAGGCGAAGACGACAGTAGGGCGCTACCAGCGATGGCCGACTTGATTCGGGACTTTCTCATAACTGTGCTCCTGCGTTTAGCGCTTTCGCTCGATTACTACCGTAGCAGAATGCCGATCATAGCTTGATTCTAGGCCCATGACCTCGGCCTGCCACCGGGCTCGGCAGTGATCACATTATTACGATTCACTAAATACCCCATAACACCCGGGAGTAATTTGACAAATGTCAAATACTTCCGCTGCGGTGGTGGTTTATCGTCTGTGCACCCTAGGGAACGACTAAAAAACCTCGAGCATGCCTCAACATATAGTCCGACTCATCGTCTTGGTGGTGGTTTTTTTCGCCACCGCGGTGGCCGCTAAGATCTATTTTACCGACGAGTCCTTTTACCGCTACGGCCACTACCGGGCAGACTCGGTACCGGAGTTGGCGACCGGAAAACCAAAATATAGAGGGCCCGCCTACTGCCAGGACTGTCACACGGAACGTCACGTGCAATGGACCGCGGGGGTTCACAAGGTGGTGAAATGTGAGATATGCCACACCCCGGCAGGCGAGCATCCGACAACCCCGACCACCGCAAAACTGCCGATCCCCGCCGATACCGTCAAGCTGTGTACCCTGTGTCACGAAAAAATGCCCAGTCGCCCGGCTACCCAGCCGCAGATCGTGGTCAAGGACCATCCCTACCCGCATGAGGACCGGCAGGAGTGTATTACCTGCCACAACCCGCATTCCCCGTCCATTGGCGGGTTGAAACCGGCGGTGGCGCTGGCGGCCGAGTGTGCAGGGTGCCACGGCGCCGACGGCAAAGGCGTGGGCGCATTTCCGGGGCTGCTCGGCAAGGACGCCGCCTATCTCGCCCGGGAAATGAAGAAGTACAAGGCAGGAGCGCGTCAGAACCCGATGATGACACCCATCATGCAGGCGTTGTCCGACCGCGATATCGACGTGCTTGCAGAGTACTACGCGAACCTGGGAGGCAAGTCGGCAGTGGCACCAGGCGCCCCCGGCACCGGCTCCTCGGCAATGGTGCAATTGTCCGCCAAGTGCGTCGGCTGTCATGGCGCCGAGGGACAAGGCGTGGGGGTGTTTCCGGCGCTCACCGGCAAGGATGCCGCGTATCTCATCGACCAGTTGAAGAACTACAAATCCGGGGTGCGTGAGAACCCGATGATGGAGCCGATTGCCAAGGGGTTGACCGACGAGCAGATCGAGATGCTGGCCAAGTATTACGCGACGTTGGGCGCCAAATCGGCGGCAGCGCCGAAGTCGGCGGTGACCGCCCCGGCGGCAAACGCAAAATGTTTGGGCTGTCACGGCGCCCAGGGACAGGGCGTTGGGGTATTTCCGGCGCTGGCCGGTAAGGACACCGCCTATCTCAGCGATCAGTTGCACAACTATAAATCGGGGGCACGTCAGAACCCGATGATGGAACCGATCGCCAAGGGGTTGACCGACGAAGAGATCGAGAAACTGGCTGGTTATTACTCGTCACTCAAACCGTCGAACTGACCGCCACGAGGTATCAAATTGACGAACACATTCAATATGAAACGACTCGGCCATGCCCAGGCAGTGGCACGAAGTGGAGGGTTGCAAGCATGAAACGGAAACCGAAGGGCGGTGACATCAGGTCCGGGCGGCGGGCTTTCCTGCGTGGTTTTGGAAAAGCGGTCGCGTCCGTGAGCGCATTGATGATCGGTGGGGCCGGGCTGATCGGCAAGAAAGGGACGAGTCATGCCGCGGTGACCAAGCACGAAATACCGCCGATACCCGATTATGATTGGTCCCAACACGATTGGGGCTACGGCATCGATGCCACGCGTTGTATCGGATGCCTGCGCTGCGTCGAGGCCTGCAAGGCCGAGAACGATGTCGTGCCTACCGCTCACCATTTTCGCACCTGGGTCGAGCGCTACGTGTGGCTGGAAGGCGAGGAGCGGCCGATGGTGGACAGTCACAGCGACCCGGGGAACATCGCCGCCTCGGGATCGCAGAAGGAGTACCGCTTCGACAATCGGTATCAGGGCAAAAAGATCGACAAGGCGTTCTTCGTTCCCAAGATCTGCAACCATTGCCGTCATCCGTCCTGCGTGCAGGTGTGCCCCACCGGCGCAACGTTCAAGACCGAGGACGGCGCGGTGCTCATTGATCACGATTACTGCATCGGATGCCAATACTGCGTGCAGGCCTGCCCTTACGGTGCGCGATTTTTTGACTACGAGAGACAGGTTACCGAGAAATGTACTTGGTGCTATCACCGTATTACCAAGGGCCTCAAGCCGGCGTGCGTGGAGGTGTGCCCGGTCGGTGCGCGGATATTCGGCGACATGAACAATGAAGCCAGCGATATCAGCAAATTCTTGCGTGAAAACCGGGTTCAAGTGCTCAAGCCCGAGACCGGCAACGCGCCGACCTGTTTTTATATCGGACTGGATAAGGAGGTGTCATGATCGAAGCCGGATTCCATGCTTCGCCGTACATCGGTTATGTGTACCCCAACGAGACCATTATTCCGTGGACGATCATGATCGTCGTGTATCCGTTCATGACCGGCCTGGTGGCCGGGGCGTTCTCGGTTTCCAGCATGTACCACGTGTTCGGGATGGAGAATTTCAAGCCCGTCGCCCGCTTTGCGCTGCTCACCGCCTTGTGTTTCATGTTGTTCGTCCCCATGACGTTGCTGCTGCACCTCGGTCAACCGCAACGCGCATTCAATGCGATGATCACCCCGCACCTGACTTCGGCGTTCGCGGCATTCGGTTACTTCGCCGCCTTCTATGCGATCCTGCTGATGCTGGAGGTCTGGTTCGCGTTCCGCGTCGACAACGTCATCCGCGCCCGCAACTCCACCGGCCTGGTCAGGAGATTTTATCGCGCTATCACACTGTGGTCCGACGACATCTCGGAAAAGGCGCAGTCCTATGACCACAAGTGGATGCTCACGCTGGCGATTGTCGGTATCCCCGCCGCCCACGGACTGCACGGTTACGTGGGGTTTGTGTTCGGCTCGCTAAAATCGCGGGAGTGGTGGGGCTCCGATATGATGCCGGTCATTTTTCTGTTCTCGGCGATCATCTCCGGTGTCGCCGTGTTGATCGTTCTCTACACGCTGGTGTCCAAGATCCGTAAAACTCCGATCGACGAGTCCTGCGTGCGCGGCATGGCGGGAGCGTTGTGGGGCTTTTTGATGTTCACCCTGCTGCTCGAAGGGCTGGAGTTCGCCAACGTGGTGTACAAGGGTAAGGAGGGCATCGAGATCATCATGGAGTACGTCACCGGCCCGTTGTTCTACCGCTACTTCGTGTTCCAGTTCGGGTTCGGTGCGATCTTGCCGATTATCATTCTTGGCCTCATGTTCGCGCGGGCAGTTAGAGGCAAGGCCTTCATCGTGGGCGCGGTGATTTGCTCGCTGCTGGTGTTGATGAACGTGTTTCTGATGCGCTGGAACGTGGTGATCAGCGGCCAGGAGATCGCCAAGACCATGCGCGGCCTGCTGACCTATCAAGATCCTGGCGGGCGCGAGGGCTACGGGGCGGCGTT
>CALZGZ010000055.1 GCA_945787105.1 uncultured Gammaproteobacteria bacterium | reverse complement strand
GGTCTGGGTCGCAATCTCTACATGAGCCTGTCGGTATTCGAAAATGTGGATTTTTTCGGTCGTTTGTTCGGCCACACCCGGGAACAGCGCGCCTGGCGTATCCGCGAGTTACTCAAAGGCACCGGCCTGACACCATTTACCGACCGCCCCGCCGGAAAGCTCTCCGGGGGCATGAAACAGAAGCTGGGGCTTTGCTGTGCCTTGACTCACAATCCCGATCTGCTGATTCTGGACGAGCCCACCACGGGCGTTGATCCCCTGTCGCGGCGGCAGTTTTGGGAGTTGATTGAGCGCATTCGCGCGCGCCGCGAAGACATGAGTATCATCGTCGCCACCGCCTATATGGACGAAGCCGAACGCTTCGACTGGCTGGTCGCCATGGATGACGGCAAGGTGCTTGCCACCGGCAGCCCGGCTGAAGTGAAGGCCGACACCGGCACCGGTAGCCTGGAGGCGGCATTCATTGCTCTATTGCCACCCGAAAAACGTCGCCACCACGAGTCTCTGTCGATTCCCTCTCGACGAACCCAAGACGCGACAGCAGCCATTGAAGCCGATGGGTTGACCCGCCGCTTTGGTGATTTCGTTGCCGTCGACCACGTCAGCTTTCGCATCGAGCGCAGCGAAATCTTCGGTTTTCTGGGCTCCAACGGATGCGGTAAGACCACCACCATGAAGATGCTCACCGGCCTGCTGCCTCGCTCGGAGGGTGAGGCCCGCCTGTTCGGACAAGCTGTCGATGCTGAGGACATAGAGCTGCGCAGACGGGTCGGCTACATGTCGCAGGCCTTCTCACTCTACAGTGAGCTGACGGTCCGCCAGAACTTGGAACTGCACGCGCGCATATTTCAATTGCCCAAGGCGGAAATAGAAACCCGGGTGGCCGAGATGATCGCACGCTTCGGTCTTAGCGAAGTGACCGATGAGTTGGCGGAACGACTACCTTTGGGTGTGCGGCAGCGCTTGTCTCTGGCGGTGGCGCTGATCCACGGGCCGGAGATGCTGATTCTCGACGAGCCTACATCGGGGGTTGACCCGGTGGCGCGCGACTCTTTCTGGCAACTCCTGGTCCAGCTGTCTCGGGACGACGGTGTCACGATCTTTATCTCCACCCACTTCATGAACGAGGCCGAACGCTGTGACCGTATTTCACTCATGCACGCTGGAAAGGTTCTCGCTCAGGGCAGCCCCGCTGAATTAGTCCGCGCGCGTGGAGCGAAAAACCTTGAAGACGCATTTATTGCGTATCTGGAAGAGGCCGCCACCGACACCGTTACGCCCACCGAATTGATAGACTCGCCTGATCGCCGCAGCCAAACCGATGCAAGGCAACAACGACCACGAAGCGCACTGTTCGATCCGCGCCGGGGGTGGGCCTACGCCCGCCGCGAGGGCCTGGAAATCGCTCGCGACCCGATTCGGATTGCCTTCGCCTTGCTCGGCCCCATCGTCCTATTGATCGCCTTCGGTTACGGCATCACATTTGATCTAGAGAATATCTCCTACGCGGTGCTCGATCGTGACCAGAGTTCTGAAAGCCGCCACTACCTGGAAAACTATGCTGGTTCGCGCTATTTCGAACAGCAGTCGCCGCTGTATGGTTACACCGATCTAGAAGAGCGCCTGCGTGCGGCTCAATTGACCTTCGCCATTGAAATCCCACCGGGATTCGGTAAGGACCTGAAGCGCGATCGTCAACCGGAAGTAGCCATCTGGCTTGACGGTACCGTCCCGTTCCGCGCTGAAACCGCACGCGGATATATCCTCGGACTACACCACCTTTACCTGGAGGAGCAGCGGCTGCGCAGCAATCTCGGCGGCGTCCGTCAAGACCCGCTCGTCACCGTCGAAACGCGGTTCCGCTATAACCAAGACTTCAAAAGCGTTTACGCCATGGTGCCTGGCACCATCATGATGCTGCTTGTGTGGATTCCTGCGATGATGACTGCCGCCGGGGTGGTGCGGGAAAAAGAGATGGGTTCCATCACCAACTTCTACGCCACGCCGGTGACAAGCCTGGAATTTCTGTTGGGTAAACAGCTTCCGTATGTTGTCCTCGCCCTGGTGAATTTCGTCAGCCTGGTCCTGTTGGCGGTGTTTTTGTTCCACGTACCGATCAAAGGCAGTATTGTTGCGTTGTTGGTGGGTGGGCTGCTTTACGTCATCGCCACCACCGGCTTGGGTTTGTTGATGTCCTCGTTCATGAAGACCCAAATCGCCGCAATATTCGGCACCGCCATTATCACCACCGTCCCGGCAGTCAACTTTTCCGGCTTCTTCTCCCCGGTTGCCTCCCTCACGCCTGGTGCCCAGGTGTTCAGCCACATATTTCCCAGCAGCTATTTCCAACAGATCAGCTTGGGCACGTTCACCAAGTCCCTAGGAGCTGACGCGTTGATGTTCAACTTCTTCATGTTGGCTTTGCTGGTGTTGGTCTACCTCGCCCTGGGGCTGACTTTACTCAAGACACAAGAGCGGTAATCATGAAACGCAGCCTCACCAACATAACTCAACTTGGTATAAAAGAACTGTTCAGCCTGCGTTATGACCCTGTAATGCTGTTTCTGATCGTTTATATGTTCAGCTTTTCCATCTTCGAGGAGGCCGAGAATGCAGTTACCGGGGTGGTTAACGCCGCCGTGGCCATTGTCGACGAAGACCGTTCTCAGCTTTCGCGGCGCATCGGCGATGCCTTGCTGCCACCCCGTTTCCAGGCGCCAGAAGCCATTTCGGTCGACCAGGTCGATGCGAGCATGGAAGCGGCGCGTTATGCCTTCGTCATCGATATTCCGCCGAATTTTGAGGCGGACCTGCTCGCCGGGAGGCCAACGGTGATCCAGCTCAACGTGGACGCCACCGCCATGGGGATGGCCGGTACCGGAGCCGGCTATATCCAACAAATCATCGCCCAGGAAGTGAGTGCATTTCGAAAAGACGACCGGGCGACCCGCGCCATCAACATAGTTACCCGCGCAAGATTCAACCCCAACATGGAGGCCACAGGGTTTCAAGGCGTAATGGCTCTCACCAACAACGTCACCCTCATGGCCATCCTGCTGACCGGTGCGGCGCTCATCCGCGAACGTGAACACGGCACCATCGAACATCTTCTGGTGATGCCTCTACGGCCAGTTGAGATCATGCTGTCTAAGGTGTGGGCCAACGGTTTGGTCGTGATCT
>CALZGZ010000054.1 GCA_945787105.1 uncultured Gammaproteobacteria bacterium | reverse complement strand
GCAGCCGTGATGTGGCGGTGGATGAAGATATCGCTATCGGCAATAACAGAACAAAAAGCGTCGGCGTAGATCAGAGCGAGACCATTGGTAGCAATAAAACTATCAGTGTAGGGGCAGATCATACTGAAGACATCGGTGCCAATATGACATTAAGCGTGGGTTCAAACCAGAGTATTTCCGTTGGTAGTAACAAGACCGAAACCGTTACCATCAATACTGCCGAGACGATTGGTGTGGCAAAAGAGCTGACCATCGGTGGGGCTTATCAAGTCACTGTGGGTGCCGCAATGAATGAAACCATTGGTGGTCTCAAGGCAGAAGAGATTGGTGGTATAAAGTCGGTGAATGTGGGCGCTAATAGCAGTGAGAACATCGGTGGAAATAAGTCGGTTAGTGCGGGTGGTAACATTTCATCCACTGCCGGGAAAGATATCTCTGCGAGTGCTGGAGGGAACATCTCCGAAAGTGCTGGAAAAGACGTCAGTGTTTCCGCCGGCAAGAAGATGTCTCTGTCTGCAGGTGACGACTTTGCCATCGCAGGGAAAAAGAAAGGTGTCATCGATATTGCGGATGAGCTGACCATTAAATGTGGCAAGGCGGTAATTTCGCTGAAGAAGAATGGTGACATCACGGTCAACGGTAAGAAAATACAGGTCAAGGGCTCTGGTGATGTGATCATCAAAGGTAGCAAAATTACACATAACTAGTTGTTGAACTCAACTACTTGTCAGGCATGAGCGAAAAAATTATGGATAATGAAATCGTTAAAGTAGTAACAAAAGTAGCAACGGTATTAACCGAGGGCAATGCAAGCTCAGTGCCCAGGCTCGACGGCGTGGTGATCGGCGTGATCATGAGCTTTACTGCTAACGGTAGGCCGCTGGTCGCTTTTCCCGGTAACCAAAGTGATATTGGTATTGAGGCAAACTCCACTACGGTATTTGAACATAATGATATCGGATGCCAGGTAGCACTATTGTTTGAAGGTGGTGATCCACAACGGCCAATTGTTATCGGTCGAATTCAACATCCTGAAGAAATCGTTCAATCCAGGCAACAAAAAAACAGCGCAGAGCTGGATGGAGAACGCCTTGAGTTCAACGCTGAAAAAGAGATTGTACTGCGTTGTGGTAAGGCGAGTATTACGCTGACCAGGGCAGGAAAAGTGTTAATCAAAGGCACATACACCCTAAGTCGTTCTTCGGGGGTGAATCGTATAAAAGGGGGATCGGTACAGATCAACTAGGTGAAGGATCTTATGACCACTCCAAACCCATACGACGAGTTTCCTTACAGATCGCTTCCTATCGAATGGACAGCACCCGAACGGCTTGCACTTGCATCCCTGCTTCACGGTGGGCCACGGCAGCCACTAAATTCTTACAGAGTGCTTGAGCTGGGTTGCGGAGACGGAGCGAATCTCCTACCGATGGCGTACTATCGAAGGCATGCTGCTTTTGTCGGCGTGGACGGGGCGCGCAGCCAGATTAAAATTGCCAATTCCGGGAAATCTAAGTTAGAGCTATCCAATATAGAATTTATCCATGCGGATTTTCTTACAGCAGACCTTCAGCTCGATGGGGAATTTGACTACATAATTGCCCACGGCATCTTTTCGTGGGTACCCCACGATGTCCGTGATGCTCTTCTGCAGCTCTGCGCCAAACGCCTTCGTCGCGGGGGGCTGCTGTACCTCAATTACAATACAAACCCTGGCTGGAACGTGCGCGGAATGGTAAGGGAGTTTTTGCTTGCTCAGACCGCAGCTGCCTCAAACCTCCCGATCCGCGCCCGGCAAGCCCAGGAGGTTGCGGCTAATGTTGTCTCGTCGCTGACGGTAAGCGAGCACCCCTATTCGCAGCTAATTACCAACGAATTTCAGTTTGTGTGCGACAACCATGTTTCCTACGTTGCGCACGAATACCTCGCCGCGGAAAACCATCCGTATTGGCGTAGCGAATTTATGGCGCTTGCGGGCCACCACAGGCTAGAGTACGTTGCTGATGCAGATTTCAATTACAGCTCAGGTCAAATTCCAGATGATGTGGTGCCACAACTTGTTGAACAGCAGATCACGGGCCGTACGCTCGACGATACTGTGGATCTTCTCTGCTATCGACAGCTACATACTCCGATTCTGACACGCAGCCCGTTTACGCGGCGCCCCCCGAGCATAGATGAGTTTTCGAATTTACTGGTTGCTTCGTGTCTTACGCCATGTGGGAAAAGTAGTGCTGAGAACCCCATGTTTCAACATCCATCTGGTTATGAGGTGGAAGCTAAGGAAGAGGTTATGCGGGATTTGCTCACAAATCTACTTCCCCTTTGGCCACGAGGCCTGCTTGTAAAGGCAGCAGTTCCGAACGTGAGCGAAGTGATGGAAGACCTGATGCTTCTTCAGCGCAATGGGCTAATCGAACTACGCTGCACCGAGCCCAGCGATTTTGAGTTCCATCAAGGGCGGCTGAAGAGATGGGAAGTTGAACGCGGCGATTATGTCACGACGCCGTATCATACATTGGAAGCCGCTCCGGCCTCTTTCACCGGTGGTTCGACGATGCCGTATCCACTCTCCAGGGCTGTTGGAGCAAAGACATAACATGTGGTCCATAACAAACCATACACCGTATAAAGCAGGCAAAACCTGGGGGCGTGACAAAGATGGCGTCCATGAGTGGATAGTAGCCGTCAAAGGGACCTACGACATACTGCCTGATGGCAGCGTTAAGCTAGCCGATGAGCAACTCGAACCACTTTTGGCGCCCGAATACAACGGTGAGGATGGACTGTCGAGCCTGCGCTACGAGGCAGACCTTGTGGCCCCAAAACCAACCACGGATGTGGTGATCAACGGTACCGCGTACGCTCCCAAAGGGCGTCCAAGTACTAATTTCATAGTTGGGGCTCGTATCGGCCGGATACAAAAGGTCATCCGCGTCAAAGGTCACCGTGTTTGGTATGAAGGAGCATTCGGCCCCGCCGCTTCGTCAGCGAAACCGATTACCGAATTACCCATCATTTACGAACGTGCTTATGGAGGATACGACCAAACGGATCCTGACCCGAAGAACCAGCGCCTGGACACTCGCAATCCAGTGGGCTGTGGTGTCGTTGCTCTATCCGAACGTCGGATAGGTCAGGCACTGCCTAATTTCGAATACCCGAATGGTAACCTCGAGAAGGATGGACCGGCAGGTTTTGGTGCTATTGATAGCTATTGGTCACCACGCCGGGAGTTAACAGGTACTTACGATGCAGCCTGGCAACAGAATCGACTACCACTCTTACCCGAAGATTGGGATCCTCGTTCGCTGCTTTGCTCCCCCGTTGACCAGCGCCCTAAATACTATCTAATAGGCGGCGAACCCGTAGAACTCACCAACCTGACACCTGGTGGCAAGCTTAGGTTTACTCTGCCGAGAGTTCATCTATCATTCAAGACGCTCATCGACTCTCATAAAGAAGAGCATCGTAGTCGATTGTCGAGCGTTATTATCGAACCAGACCATCCACGGGTAATAATGGTCTGGTTAACCTCATTGGCCTGTCGCAACAACGTAGACTATCTAGAAGAAACGATCGTGCGTGAGAAAAGGCACGTCTGATGTCTACTTCAGTCCACATCGTAGCCACGGGTGCTCGCACGTCTCTAGGTCTACAGGCCCGGCCGAGCGCAGCGGCCCTTAGGGCCGGGATCAGCAGTATGGGTGATCATCCATTTATGGTTGATCAGGCAGGCGAACCCATGCCTGGTGCGCTCGATAGTTTTCTTGATCCGTGCGTGATGGGGCCAAAACGACTGCTGGTGTTGGCCGAATCTGCGTTACGCGAGGTTTGTGCATTGCTCAACAATGCGAAGGAGCCTCACTTGCGATTACCCCTGTATCTGGGATTGCCAGAATTTCGTCCTGGGTTCAGCAAGGGGGATGCTCAGGAGGTCCAAAGCAGGCTCGGAAAGCTCGAAGGGCTTCCGATCCAGATTTCGGAGGTTAAAGTGCTAACCGAAGGTCATGCAGCAGGATTGTCAGCGCTCACTGTTGCTATGGAATATATCCGGAAGGGTGT
>CALZGZ010000053.1 GCA_945787105.1 uncultured Gammaproteobacteria bacterium | reverse complement strand
TCTGTATAGTGTTCATCCCGTGAACGACCCGGGAACAAAGGAAGACAGGCTGACCCTGGAGCTGTTGGACGCGATCGAGCGCCGCAGCGACGTGAGTCAGCGCCACTTGGCACGGCAGATGGGTGTCGCGTTGGGACTGGCTAATTCCTACCTAAGACGCTGTGCAAAAAAGGGACTGGTTAAGATTCGCGAGGCGCCTGCCAACCGTTATCTATACTACCTCACCCCAAAGGGCTTCGCGGAGAAGGCACGTTTAACCACCAGGTTTTTCTCGACCTCGTTGACCTTCTACCGTCAAGCGGGTGATTCGTGTAATCAACTGTACTCATTATGCGATGCCAATGGTTGGACAAGATTGGTGCTTTGTGGGTTATCTGATCTCGCTGAGATTGCGTTTGTACGCGCCTTGGAATCGCCGATAAAGATTGTCGCGGTGTTTGATCTTGAAAGTCGAAAAAAACAATTCTTTTCGGTCTCGGTTTGCAGTATCTGGCAAGAACTGCCCGGTTGTGACGCGTATCTAATCACTGATCTCGTAAATCCCCTAGTTCGCTATCGTTGGTTGGCCGAACGGGCAGATAAAGAACGATTGTTGATCCCAAGCGTACTGGGAATCGAGGGCGCGGTGACCACGGAGGGGATGGAAGAGCTGTTGCATAACGCCGGCAAATAAGAGAAAACAAAAAATAGATCCTTATGCGGTGGCGAAATACACTGCATGGCGGTAGCGTGGATAGAATCCTATTTTATTGCATGACAAACGACCAGGTGAAACGTGACAAAAAAGAAAGCATTGATTACTGGTATCACTGGGCAGGATGGAGCCTATCTGGCAGAGTTTCTCCTACGGAAAGATTATGAGGTGCACGGTATCAAACGGCGCACGTCGTTGTTTAATACGGCACGCATAGATCATCTGTATCAGGATCGACATGAAATCGATGTAGAATTTTTTCTACACCACGGAGATATGACCGACTCCAGCAGTCTGCTTCGTGTTATCCAACAAGTGCAACCTGACGAGATTTATAATCTGGCGGCACAAAGTCACGTAGCAGTATCCTTCGAAGAACCTGAATATACTGCGAACGCCGACGCAGTGGGGGCATTGAGACTCTTAGAGGCGATCCGAATCTTGGGTTTAGGCGAAAAAACTCGCTATTACCAGGCATCTACTTCTGAACTTTTTGGGCGGGTGCAAGAGATCCCACAGACGGAAAACACACCGTTTTATCCACGTTCCCCCTATGGCGTTGCCAAGCTTTATGCGCACTGGATAACAGTCAACTATCGTGAAGCATATGGGTTATATGCATGTAATGGAATCTTATTCAATCACGAATCACCAGTACGGGGAGAAACATTTGTAACGCGCAAGATTACCCGTGCTCTTACCCGCGTCGCGGTGGGTTTACAACAGTGTTTGTACCTGGGTAATCTAGATGCGCGACGGGACTGGGGACACGCAAGGGACTACATAGAAATGCAATGGCTGATGCTACAGCAAGATCAACCGCGAGATTACGTCATTGCGACTGGCGAACAAAGAAGTGTCAGGGACTTCATAAATGTGGCAGCGGAGAACATAGGATTTCACTTACGCTGGGAAGGTACCGGAGTGGAAGAGACAGGCGCCTTGGATCAACTCGAATACGAAGTGTTGGCAAGCAGGCTCGACGGTTTTAGAATCGATGAGGAATCCCTTCCCAAAACCGGTGATACGATCGTGGCCGTAGATCCACGGTATTTTCGTCCCACCGAAGTCGAAAGTTTGGTGGGCAACGCAATCGCGGCGCAGCAACAATTAGGTTGGAAACCGCGCACAAGCTTCGAGGCCCTTGTCGCCGAAATGGTGAACGCGGATTTGCAGCTCGCCGTGCGCGAACGGGTGGTTTAATTAGTAGAATATTGGGCATGTTCGAGGTCATTGTCGTCACTGGTGGTGCTGGATTTATTGGATCGGCGCTTGTCCGCCGCTTGATTACCAACACCGATGTGACCGTTGTCAACATCGACAAGTTGACTTATGCCGCAAATTTAGCGTCGTTGGACAGCGTGCGTAATTCCGATCGGCATATTTTTTGCCATGCAGACATAGCCAACCGGGAAATGATGGGCGATATCTTCAAACAATATTCCCCAGGCGCAGTTTTACATTTGGCTGCCGAATCTCATGTCGATCGATCGATCGATGGGCCGCGTGATTTTATTGACACTAACATTATTGGTACTTATACGCTGCTGGACGCCGCGCGGGAATATTGGAGCCAATTGTCGTTGGACAACCGAAATAAATTCCGCTTTCACCACGTGTCCACCGACGAGGTCTACGGAAGCCTACAGAAAACAGGTTATTTCACAGAGGCCACGCCATACCAGCCCAACTCACCCTATTCGGCGAGTAAGGCGGCATCGGATCATCTTGTGCGTGCCTGGTACAAGACATACGGTTTGCCCATGTTAATGTCAAATTGCTCCAATAATTATGGTCCTTATCAGCACCCGGAGAAGTTGATTCCGCTAGTAATTCATAAGGCACTGCGCGGAGAACCAATACCAGTTTATGGTAATGGCGATAACGTACGTGACTGGTTATATGTAGAAGATCACGTAACAGCATTGCTGGAGATAGCGACCCGGGGGACCCCGGGTGAAGTCTATAATGTTGGCGGCTATAACGAGAAGCAGAACATCGAAGTCGTTAGTGAAATTTGTTCTATCCTAGACGAAATTCGCCCATCTAAGGATTCGTACAAAAATCTGATCACGTTTGTCGAAGATCGTCCGGGACACGATCAGCGTTATGCCATCGATGCTTCAAAGATCGCAGGGGAGTTAGGTTGGAAACCAGCAGAAAGCTTCGCCAGCGGATTGCGAAAGACTGTCAACTGGTACTTGGATAACCAAAGTTGGTGCCGGGCGGCCCTGGAACATTATCAGGGACAAAGACTTGGATTGAAGGCGGCGAAATGAGAGGCATCGTTCTTGCCGGCGGTGCCGGGACTAGATTACATCCGGTAACACAAGCAATCTCCAAGCAGCTATTGCCGGTATATGATAAACCGATGATTTACTACCCACTCTCGCTGCTGATGTTGTCTGGAATCAAGGACGTGCTGGTGATTTCGACGCCGCAGGATACGCCCCGTTTTGAGTTGCTGTTGGAAGACGGCGCCCAGTGGGGAATCAACATTTCCTATGCAATTCAACCC
>CALZGZ010000052.1 GCA_945787105.1 uncultured Gammaproteobacteria bacterium | reverse complement strand
GCTCCCCGCTCCCCGCTCTCCGCTCTCCGCTCACCGCTCACCGCTCTCCGCTCTCCGCTCTCCGCTCTCCGCTCACCGCTCACCGCTCACCGCTCACCGCTCTCCGCTCTCCGCTCTCCGCTCTCCGCTCTCCGCTCACCCGATAAACAACGTCCGCACCAAATCATTGCTGTACACACGTGTCAACCACACAATGGCCGCGCACAGGCTCCCGCTGATCAATACGATGATCGCAATCTCCGACGCCAGCAGCCGGGCAATGGTCATGCGGCCGCAACCGAGCTTGAAGATGGTGTTGATCTCCCGTTCACGCAGACGCAGCGACAGCGAGAATACCAGAATAATCGCCAGCACGGTGGCAACCGCGACCACGGCTATCACTGCGTCGAGCATGTTTTTGATCTGAAAGATATTCTCGAGCAAACCATCGATGACGTCATCGGGCTCGACGATCTGATAGTTTGCTCTCTTCTGCAGATAACGGCCACGCAGGATGGTCCCGGATTTCTCGTCGTTGGGTAAGGCTATCACCGCAGTGATCGGATAGATCGCCGGATCACCGTGAAAGTGGAACGAGCCGATGTTATGCTCGGTGATCTCGGTGAACTGCATCAGCTTGGCATTAGCGATCACATTATCACCGGTGCGGTCAAGAATGACCGAACGGTCCTTGATCCTGGTTACATCGTCGTGGCCATGGCCCAGGCCCTCGATGACCCAAGCGGTCTTGAGGTCCACGAGTACGGCCAGATCGTCGCTGGTGTGGGATTTGCGCAACACACCCACCACCTTCATTTTCAACGGATACACTCCGGCAAGATCAAACACCGTTTCCGGAGACGACACCAGACTGTCCCCTGGTTTGAGCCCCAGTTCGCGGGCCACGGTCGCGCCGATCACACACTCGCCGAGCACCGCTAATGGCCGACCCCGCGCAATTTCCAAATTACGAAACTCGAAATAATCCAGCGTGGTGCCAACAATCGGAAAACCGCGTGCCTGATAGCGCGCATAGACCGGCACCGGCGCGGCGAGATCCGATGCTGACACCTGCTCGGTTGCCGCCATAGAGATCAACTCCGGCACCTCGTCGTCGAAGTACAAGGTGTTCATCACCAGGTCCAGGGCGCTGCCTTTAGCGCCGATCACCAATGGTGTGGATACCGCCCGCGAGGTGAGCTGACGTTCGCTTTCATCGAGCAGCGATTCCAGGGCGAGGGGCAGCGCAGCGATTAAGGTGATACACGCGATCAGGATCGCCGCTTTAGCCCTGTTGTGTGCGACGTATTGCCAGGCGATATAGAGGCTGTCAATCACTCTCCTCTCCAGAAGTGCGAAACTGTCTGAAATCGACCACGCGGTCGAAGAGCGCCAATAGATCATGGTCGTGCGTCACCGCCAGCAGTGTGGCATCGCGCTCGTCAAGGCTTGCGAACAACAAGTCCAGGATGTGGGTCTTGTTCTCGGGATCCAGGTTACCTGTCGCCTCGTCGGCCAACACTAACTGTGGCCGGATCAACAGTGCGCGGCAGATTGCGGCGCGCTGCTTTTCTCCTTGCGACAACTCGCCGGGCCGACGTTTCAGGTATTTGGCGATGCCCATTTGCTCGGCCAACGCCACTGCGCGGCCGCGAACTTCCTTGCCGAGCTTGAGCGCGCGGGTAATCCGATACGGATGCAGGATATTGTCCAGTACGCTGAGATAGTCGAGCAACTCGAAGTCCTGAAACACAAATCCGATGTTGGTGATGCGGAAGTCGCGGCGGCCCGCATCGCCAAGCGCGTTGACCTGCACCCTGCCCACCGAGATCTCGCCGTTATTGGGAACGAAAATACCCGCAATGAGATTCAACAATGTGGTCTTACCCGAACCGCTGGGCCCGATCACCGCCACGCGTTCGCCCCCGCCCACTTGGAAGGACGGCACCGACAATCGAAAGTCGCTGTGCGGGTAGCCGAATTTGAGGCCTTGGATATGAATCACGTTCGGGTTCAGGGCGTTACGCTTGCCCCACGGGACTGGGAACTTGACCTTTGAAGTGCGGGCCCGCCGTTACCGATCCCCGATCCCCGATCTCCGCTCACCGGCCCTGGACCCCCGCTCTCCGGCCTGCTTTTCCCATACGGATCAATGCGCTGCTCCTCTAAAAGCTCCAGATCCGTGATCCGCCAGTTGCCGTCCACGGCGTCCACCGTGACCAGGGCATCATAAAGATTCTTGCGCGTGTGGATATGACCCCAATGGCCGACGGTCCCCAATGCGGTCCATTTTGCCTTTAACGTGTAAGCCAAGGGTCGATCCGGCCGGCCGTCCACGCTGGCCGCCAGCACCTCCACGTCTTTGACCTTGGCCTGGGCGCCGCCGGCCTTCTGGATCTGCAGGGACTTACGGCTCTGCAGGTAGATGTCTGTCAATAGATCGCCTTCGACGCTGAGCGCCAGTTTATCGTACACATCCTCTTCCTCACGGAAATCAAACGCGCGATAGACGTTCTTGAGTAAGGCCTGAAGCACGAGCTGGGCATCGGCATCGGTCAACGCCGGTGCCATCGCGGAGGGTTTGGCGATTGATACCCGGGCAAACGGGTACAGCGCCAAGCCGCCGACGAGCAACAGCGCTCCCGTAACTAACAGTGTGCGGGCCGCACCACCGGCCCTGTGCTGCGCCCGCCACTTTCGTATTACCGGCACCAGAGCGACCAGGCACAAAATGCTGGCGACGGGTATTTGCATCGTGGTCAGCGCCGCGTCCACGCTCACCTGCTCGACCGTCGGCATCTTGTAGTTCTTCAAAAAATTGGTCCACGTGTGCACCTTGTCTTGCGGTTCCACGTAGCTCAACAATGGACCGGCCGGATCGATGGCAGTCGCCGGCACTCTTTGGATTTGATCGGTAAACAACTCCCAATCGACCTTCACCTGCCGCGGCATACCGTCGGTAATATACGCCAGGATGACGCCGACAATGGCGGTGGAGATCTCCAGGCGCTCGGGCCTTTCAATCAGCTGAATGCCGGTCAATGCGACCTTGACGTAATTGCTGCGGTCGAGGATCGGTTTCAACCGCTTGCCGTCTATGGTCACAGGATTCTTGTTTAAAAAGAACTCACCGATACGCTGCTTGAGCGGCTCCAACTCGTCCACTTCGATATACTCATCGCCGCGCAAACCCAAATCCATCCACTGTCCCAGATCCCTGACACGGGTCAAGATCTCGTGCCGGACCTCAAACGGCTCCACGTAAAGAAACGACATCAACGCCGACTTGTGGTGGCGCTTAAGATTGGGATTGTCGAACTTCGTATACCATGGATCGTCCCAGTCGAGCGCCACTTTCGCGGGCGCCCCCAGGTAGCGAAAATCGATGATCGGCACCGCCTTGTGATAGGTGATAAATCCGATGGTTACGGTCGCCCTGCCCTTTTCATCTAGTGGCGGAATGATGGTAAGCGCACGTGGCCTCTCCGTGAAGGGATATTTCAATTCCGCGTAAAGTACGCGCTTGTCTTGCGGCGCCTCCGGCACCCGCTGCCGCGTGAAGGGATTGATCATGCCGGCAAATGGGGATTGACGGTCCTTGCGCGTGCGCGGTTCCACGAGTTGCAACTGGGCCTGAAGTTGTTCCCCTCCTTCGGTCACGAACTGAAACGTGCTCGACGAAAATGCTCTCATGCGGTCAGTGACGCTCGGGCGACTGGGATCAACCTCTTTTAACCAATCATCCGGTACCAGATCCTCGAACGTCTCGAGATCTGCGACATAGATTTCCAGGACCAGCTTCACATGGTCATCGAGCACGTAGATCTCAGCAATGTTGCGCGAGGTTTCGGCGCCGGTGAGATTGATCCAGTCCGCGTGACCGACCACAGAACCCAATAGCAGACACATAAAGGTCACTGCATTGACACACCATCGTACTAAAGTAATCACAATCGTATTGCCCGCTATTTACGACGGAGCCATTGCTCCATGAGTTTTTTAATCTGAGTTTGATATTTGACGTCCTCCAACTCGCACTTGCGGCGAAAGCTGATAAGCAGCGATTCCGGCATTTTGATGCTGATCAATTTGGATTTCACGGATGGGCTATTCATCAGTCTGAAACTCTCCAGATATTCCAGGATCGCCTCCGTCTTTACATTTCTACATCGCTCAAGGTATTCATCATCAAAGTACTGCACGGGTTTCATTTGAGCTTCTCCAGCGCGTTGATGTCTTCGCAGTCCTGAGGACGATTCGAGCGTTTTTTAATCGCGATAAGATCGGGGATTGCGACGATCCGTATGTTCATATCCAAGGCCTTTTTGGTGACGATACGGAGATTATTCACATCTTCGGTTATAAGGATATCAACCACCTCGAGCGGATTATCGGGATTGACGAACGACCAAACCGAGAGGTTTCGGTTATTGATATACTCCTCACGGAAGGTATACACATCCTTAGCCGTCAGCGGTAAATGAGATTTCAAGCCAAGCTCTGCCAATGCCGCCTCGGCACGTTGGTACGCCGTCTTAGATAATCCGATTACGATATCGATATCAACGGTCCCGCGGATGGCGCCATGAAGCGCCACCGCGTATCCGCCCACCAATGCATATTTGACTCGGCGTCTCTCGAGCGAACCGATAACCCGCTGCAAAAACATCCATTAAGTATATACCAGTATATATATTACCGGACAGCCGCGTGGTGCAACAAGACATCGGGGTATTCTGGGGACAGTTTACTTAATTCGCGCCTAGAAGTTCCGAAAGCCCCAAGGGCAATGCGCCGACTTTGTTGCGATGCAGATTAAAGCTGAGAATTAAGTAAACTGTCCCCGGAACTCCGGAACTCTAGACGCTATCGCAACTGATAGAAGGCATCCAATTGATCGAGGAGCGCACCGGTCGCCTGGGCTTTGTCTCGCACACCTTCGCTGACCGTTGAATCCTGTGCATAGTCGCGCACACTCTTTCTAAGCGTCGCCACTTTTTTATAAAGCGCCGCCGTCTGTGGGAGGCCCCTACCTTGATTGAGCGCCGCCGCAAGCTTTGCCATATATTCATGAAGGTTCTTCAAGTCCACCAGCGCGGCATTATGCTTTTTCCTTTGCAGCGTGGCATCCTGCTCGATACTCGCGCCCGGGTCGGACACGATCTCCCCGAGCATTGTGTTGACCTGACCGGCGATCGCCACAACTTTCTGTTGATCCCATTGCGTTGCATAGGCGGTAATGGGCCCGAAAGCGGACAGCAACACACCGAACAATAAAACGACCCATCGGTTGGACCTAATTGACCACAACTCTATTTCATGCACGGCAAAAACTTTTATGAAAGCATTCACTACTTGTCTCCGGTTAATGAATTACATCTACGCGTGTCATCCTCAAGAGCGACACGACAAAGGATCCTAAGATTCGATAGTTCCGGGGACAGTTTACTTAATTATCCCCTTTAATCCGGACAACTATTACAACTAATTCGGTTTACTGCCTTAGGAACTTTTGGAACTTCGAGGTATTAATTAAGTAAACTGTCCCGCGACTCCACGCGGTGCCTGGCAAACAGAATAACCCACAACAACAAACGTCCGCGAATTGCTAGCGTTTGGCGAGTTTGAATTCTCGATCGTACACCGTCCAACCCATCGCGCGCAGCTCTTTGCGCGCCTGATTCGAGACGCGCCCTTCGATCCATACTGCCGGCGCGGATGTATGACGCTTCATCGCCTCGAACAGGTCCTTGGCAGCACTGGCCGCCGACTGGTTCCAGAAAAGATAATCGACCGGCGCGGCGGCTACGCCTGTTCCCTTCTTTGTTAGGGCAAAGGGGATACGATCGGTCGCGACCACGCGGTCAATGGACTCACGAGTCTTGTGGTACTCGGCGAGCATCTCAACCATATGCGTAGTGAATTGGGCTTCCTCGAGCGATTCCGCGGCCGCGGCGTAATCAACTAGCTCCGGGCGGCCCTTGACCCCAGCCAAGCGCTCCAAGGCTTTCACGACGCGCGTCTGGGTGGATGGGCTGTGGTGCCGGTTTTCATAGAAACGTTTGATCAACGCTGGATCCGCACCCATGTTTTGCAAGCTCTTTTCATTAAGCAGCTGCAAATCCAGCGGCTTCATCGTCCATACCAACTCGCTGGCGTCATCTAGATAATCGAGACCCGCCGGCAACGAAGGCGTGACCAGCTTGGTCCCAAAGGAGCCCGCCGCGGCCACCTTGGCCATGCTGTCCATTTCTGTGCGCAGCACGGTGTTATCGGTGTACGGATCGACCTTCAAATCCCTAGCCAAGTTGCGCAACGCGCTGTCAACGCCAAAATATTGCCTGCCCAACCGCTTGCCGCCTTCGGTTACCTGGGACGCCGTATCGCCCTGCCCACCTGGTTGATCTTGCTTCCCCTCTGTCGCAGCGTCCTTGGCAGTCCCATACGCATCCCGTGACCGACGCTTGGTGCGATGGAAGAGTCTGCCCACCCCCGCGGAGATCCCTTGGGCGGTGCCTTTGGGGTCATCGATGACCCTTCCGATCGCTCCAGCCGTCTTGCCCACGGCGTCCCCTGCGGCCTGGGCAAACACCTGAGTTTTGCTCATTTGCTTGAGTTTGGCGATCGCCGAAATCTCATGCACACGTACGATTAACATCGTGTCACCGTCAGCGGAAAATTCGCCGAATGGGGACGAAATACGGTAATGGTTCATGAAACCGCGGTTGACGACCTTTTCTTGAACCGTGTGATTCGGCCCCTTTAAGGTAGTTTTCGGAACCAGTGAAGACGCCTTGAGAGTCGGGGCATCCGGCTCAAAACCAGCCGGCGCCGCCTGAATCGAAGACAAAGGCACCGCTGACATCAAGAAACATAGAACCGCAAAAACCCCATTACGGCTCCCTTCGATCAAGGATTTCCCATGCCCGGTTAACATTGCTGCACCCTCTTCAGCCAATGCAATGAAAAAACATCAAGTATTCGTCTTGTAAACATCTGTCCTCGCTCTATTAAGGTCTACTAACCCGTTCCAGGTTTATTCATGAACAAAACAAACCGCCCTGGCAAATTTACGGAAATATCGCACTGGACGGCTTGTGGCGAGCACGTATTTTACGTGTTTTGTGGCGTTAATCCATCGGCCGGCCGGATCTGGACGTGGTAGGTTCTGGGTAAGTCGATCCTGCGTACCGCGATAGGCCCGGCCCTTTTTCCTACGAGGAATATTATGACGACAGTCAACTTAATTCTCACGATCAAGCCAGACAACAAAAACGGTTCACTGCCGAAGAAACTCTCGGACTGTTGGGGATGAATATAATTGCGATGCAACAGGGAAGCGCAGTTAAGTAAACTCCTTAACCCGGGGCTCAGATAGGTCGCGGCGTGAACAGGCGTAATTCGTCCTCACCCTGCTGCACGATGCCGCAGCTGGATTCCGGCACCTCGTTCCAGGCACCGGCGAGGTCGCCAAGCGGCTCCGAGACGACCAGTCGTGTCTCGGCGGATAGTTTGTGCAGCACCGGGTGGTCCGGGTACTGGGCGCGCAGGGTCTCAACCTCTGTGCTGTAGAACAACGACCGCGAATTGCGCTCGCTGGAGTAGCGGAAGGTCCACAGGGTGGCACCGTCAGTGGTCGCGACCGTCATCTGTACCGGCGCCTCGACCCCGTGCTTGCGCGCGGTCGCCTCGATCAAACCGACTGCGCGTTCGACGGCCGACGGTGGATCGTTTTCCAGCCCCAGGCTCAATGCAACGTAGAAAAACAACTCCGAGTCGGTGGAACCCTCGATCAACGGGTACAGCGAGGGGTCAACGGCGAACGCCAGGTCGCGTTTGACCAACTTGAACTCGCGGATCAGGCCGTTGTGCATCCACAGCCAGTTCCCATAACGAAACGGGTGACAGTTGGTTTGCTGGATCGCACCGCCGGTGGAGGCGCGGATATGGGCGAAAACCAGCGATGAAACCAGGTGCTGCGTCAGATCTCTGAGGTTGCGATCGTTCCACGCCGGCTCGACGCTGTGGAACACCCCCGGCGTATCCTCGGCGCCGTACCAGCCGATGCCGAAACCATCCCCGTTAGTGGTCGTTGCACCGAGCCTGGAATGCAGGCTCTGATCGATCAGCGAGTGCGCAGGTTTGAACAACAGTTCTTCGAGCAGCAGAGGAGATCCCGAGTATGCGAGCCAACGACACATTTGTGGTCCTCATCAAGGCGGGGCCTACTGTCCCATTACGCTTCATGGTAGCTTCTTGGTGACGGTGCACACCATGACCTGCATCAATGTTGCTCCGGGTTCGTTCCGGGGACAGTTTACTTATCTGTGCACAAACTCGATGACGGACTATGCGCCCTCATCGATGACATTGAAAAAGATCCACCCAACTAAACTACCGCTCAACATATCCACAGATAAGTAAACTGTCCCCCGAATTGACACGTGCTATGCAGTCTTTCTTACTGGGCGAACGGTATCCCTAACCTGCGCCCAGGTTTTGCTTTCAGCAATACGCAAATCGTAACTGGTTTGTAAATTCATCCAAAATTGCGCCGTGGTCCTAAAATACCTGGCCAATCGCAGCGCCATATCCGCAGTAATACGCAGTTTGTTATTGACGATCCGATTGACAATAGATGCCGGCACGTGCAAGCCGAGCGCTAATTTATTCTGGCTCAACCCATATTCCGCCATGAATTCATCACGCAATATCTCTCCGGGTGTGATTGGATCTAGTCGCTTCGTCATAGTTTCATTTCTTACTCAGTGATAATCGACGATCTCGACGCTATAGACATCGCCTTCCCGCCACGAGAAACATATTCGATACTGGTCGTTTATGCGTATGCTGTGTTGTCCTTTTCGGTCTCCCTTCAACGTCTCAAGTCGGTTTCCCGGTAAAGCCCGCAGATCGTCCAGCGTCACGGCATCATCCAGAATCTTCAGTTTACGTCTTGCCACCAACTCAAAACCCTGAAACTTTTTAACCCTATAGTCGTTAAAAAGCCTCTCTGTGTCCTTGTCTTTGAACGAGCGTATCAACGCACTCTCAAGTCCTAATTGAAATTATACTAATAGTGTAATACTAATATTGTAATAAGTAAATGATCGCGTAAGATGAGACTGTTTTCAAATCGGAAGATCGGAAGTTTGAGTCCCCGGAAAGAGACGGTTTGAGGCGCGTAGCAACGAAGGATCTTGAGATGCTTTCCCCAGCTGCGCGGGGACAAGCGCTAACGCTCAGCACGACCAACGGCAGGACGGATTCTTCGCTCATTGTGCTCCTAAGATTCTTGTCCCACTAAGTTCTCAAGATTCTTCGCTTACTTTGTTCGCTCAGAATGACAATGAGTAGCGAATCGAGGCTTGTCCCCGCATATCAGGGGGAAGGATGTATCGCTCGTGCCCGCTGCCTACCGCCACTAGTGTACGGAAAGATCAAGCGCTACCGCTCTTCGCCTTCTCGTTCTCCAGGCCCTTGTCGGTAATTTCCTTGTAAAGACCAACGAGTTTCGTTGCCAGATCGTGCCATGCCGGATGATGGTCCACAAGCGAGCCAATTTGCTGGGCGTCCTCAAATACCTGTGTTAGAGATTGGATATCGAAGTCGGTGAGTGTCTCGCCGCGATCCACCTTCTCCTTCAACGACAGGGCCCACGGCAAGCGTTGGGTCTCCAGCCTTTTCGCCAACACTTGAATGAGTCCCGCATCTTTTGATGTATCTGCCATGTCCGCCTCCGGTCATTTAGGGTGACAGGATAGATCAGTACTTTTGAGGAATATAGGTATATTCTGCTAGAGACGCCTCGTCTTCGTACTTCCCCCTCATGTTTCGATTGCCCAGGGCGACCTTTGCTACAGGCAGCTTCTTATACGGGATCTGGCTGAGTAGATGCGTTATGCAATTCAGCCTTGCCCGCCTCTTGTCATCGGTCTGCACGAAATGCCACGGCGCAAAGCCGGTATGCGTGGCTTTGAACATGTCGTCCCGGGCACGCGAGTAGTCATACCACCGTTTGAAAGACTCCACGTCGATGGGACTCAGCTTCCAGGTCTTTCTTGGATCGTCGATACGGCTTTTGAAGCGGCGCTCCTGTTCCTCCATGCCGACATCGAACCAGTACTTGATGAGCTGGATGCCGGCGTCGGTCATAGCGCGCTCGAAGATGGGCGTGTATCTTAGGAAACCCTCGTATTGTTTCTTGGTACAGAACTTCATGACACGTTCGACCCTCGCGCGGTTGTACCAGCTGCGATCGAACAGCACGATCTTGCCGGCTGCGGGGAAATGCGGAATGTATCGCTGGGCGTACCACTGGGTCTTCTCCCGCTCGGTTGGCGTAGGCAACGCCACCACCCTAAACACGCGGGGGTTCACCCGTTCTGTTATGCGCTTGATGACGCCACCCTTGCCGGCCGCATCCCGCCCCTCGAACACGACAATAACCCTGAGCCCTTTTTCCTTCACCCAGTACTGCAGCTTGACCAGCTCAGCATGGAGCTTGAACAGTTCCGCCTCGTACGCTTTTCTGGATAGCTTGGCCTTGGGCTTACCGGCGGCTTTTCCGGCTTTGTCTCTGCTCTTGGATTTTTTGTTTGCCATAACTGTTTCCACTTCAGAGATTTCAAAACGCTTTGTGTCACATTCAGGAAGATCCCGGCGTGGCCTGTGCCGCCATCGACACTATAGTTCTATGGCTGCTTGGATTTGCGCAGCAGTCCACGGATCGGCTCCGCACCGTCCAGACGTTGTCCAAAGAATTGAGAAATCCGCACAGTTCTGCGTTCGGCCTGGTGTTCGCCGGCTTCACATCTCAACTTCGCCGCAACCCGTTGGCCGTGCAGAAAACAGCGGATGAGTTGATCCAGCTTTCAACAAAACATGCCATGCACTTGGTATCAATGGGTGAAGTGCTCAAGGGATGGGCATTGGCACAGCAAACCCCGGATGTCAAACACATTGAGTTGCTGAGAACCGGACTTAGCAAGTGGCGGGAAACGGGAGCAGAATTAATGGTTCCGTATTGTCTGGGCCTTCTGGCTGAAACCCAGCGGGCGCTGGGGCGAATTGAGGACGCCCTGGCGTCGGTGAAAAAGGCATTGTCCCTCGTGGATATCAATAAGGAACGTTAGTTTGAGGTAGAACTGCACCGATTACACGGCGAGCTGATACTGGAGCAAGACGGTAAGCAACACACACAAGCGGTGAGACGTTTTACACAATCTCTCCAAGTCGGTCGCGAGCAACAGGCCAAGGTTCTGGAACTACGTGCAGCGCTGGGTTTGAGCCGGCTTTGGTTACAGCAGGGACAGATTCAGGAAGTGCGCCAACTGTTGAATCCGATCGTCGCGTGGTTCAGGGAAGGGCTGGACTCTGAGGAACTTCGGGATACCAAGTGCATAATGGAGCGCTGCTCAGACTGCATCCTCTGCTGCGCGTAGAAAATCGGGGTCAGAGTCAAAACTGTACTGACTCTGACCCCAATTTTCTTTGGTGAAGCGCAAGTGCAGGCCTTCGAGATCGAGCCCGGGCCGCGATAGTCCCGCCTCTATTTTTGCCAAACACGTGGACAGTCGACCAGCGTCAGTTCTCGGAAACGAAACTGCGGCTGCTTGCGTTTTGCGCCATAAATAGAGGCGGCACGCCTTGGCGTAATATGCAGGTTAAGGTGTGTACACGTTTTGACCCCGTCAACGGAAGGGATGATGGTCTCCTCGGTTACCGATCATTGACAAACATGGATGAAGCGCGTCACTTCATGGTCGTTTGTCTCCGTCAAGATTGCCAGATTGCTGTAGTTTCATGAAGAAACTCAGTTGACTTGAGTATTTTCAAGTTTGCAATTGGGTCATGATT
>CALZGZ010000051.1 GCA_945787105.1 uncultured Gammaproteobacteria bacterium | reverse complement strand
GTCCAGGCACACCTGAACTTGAACTTCACTCAAGCCATAGCTACGGCTATGACTTTCGTTCCAGTCCGGCGTTCAGCCGCCCCTGTCCTGCGCCAGCTTCCCGGATACTGATGCAGTATGCGGGCTAGATCTGTGAGGCCTCGAACCGGGCAGAGGTTTTTCGCCGGTTGGTGGAGTGTTGTGCCGTCGATTTGGGTAGTTACTGTGAACGGCTCCTTACCGAAGGCTCGACCGGAGTTCAGTATTCGAAAAAACCCGCCCTTAAATTGTACAAAAACCCCGAATCGCTGGGTTCCAGGATTTCCCGTATCGGTCGCCGTTGTCTCGACTTAGATCACCACTTCACTCTCGACCCCGCACCCACGGGCGCTGGCAAGCGGACTCGATCCAAAGCAACTCGGATCGAAGACCGCATGGCCCTGAACAACACGTGTAGCGGGGACTTCGCCGGCGCATCCCGTTGACCCGTTTCGCTGAATTCGGCAAATGGAACCGAGTCTCTGGGCCATAACACCAAGGTTCGGTAATCTACGGAAGTAAGCAGTATATTCCATGCACCCCGGGCGGGTGATGTTGCATCAAGCGTTATGAAATATACTTTCGTGGTCCATCCGCTTGGCTGCAAAAAGACGTATTCGTAAAGATGGTTCGATGCACACCCGACTTTGTAACATCTCGCTTGGCTGTCGCCAGGGCCTATCGACATGTCACCCGCCGATGGCGCCGAATGCCGAACTTTATCATTATCGGTGCTCAGAAAGCGGGAACCTCTTCGCTGTATTTCTACCTGTCGCAGCACCCCAACATCAGGGTCTCAGCGACAAAGGAAATTCATTATTACAATTACTATGAGCCGCAAGGTAGGGGGCTGGGATGGTATAAAAGTTTCTTTCCGTTGAAGCTGACCAGCAGAAACCAGATAACCGGCGAAGCATCACCGTATTATTTGTTCGACGAGAACGTGCCGCCGAGGATCAAGAGGGACCTGCCGGATGTCAAGTTGATAGCCTTGTTGAGAAATCCCATAGACCGGGCGTACTCGGCCTATAGCATGAACAAGCGGCAGGAAAATATGAAGGACTTTCCGACATTTGAGGGAGCCATAGCCAACAACGACATGTCATCCGAACAAAGTGTGCTTTATCTGTTTCGCGGAAGATACGCAGATCACATCAGACATTGGCTTCGCTATTTCAATCGCGATCAGTTTCTGTTTATAAAGAGTGAGGAGTTCTTCCAGGATCCGAAGAAATCCTTGCGCGAAGTCTATGACTTCTTGGGTGTTGAAAAGGTCTACCCGCACAACATCCAGGCGCAGGAGGTAGGAAGTTATACGGACCTATCGCCAAAAACACGACACAGCATTGAGGCGTATTTCAAACAACCCAATGATGATCTGGTTGCACTCCTGGGAGATCGGTACCGATGGTAGGGCTCCTTGAGCACTGACCGGTAAGCTCGCGCAGGGATAGAGTTCGTCACACGTGCCCGACGTCATGCGTACTCCGACATCGCATTTTTAGCACCCCACGAGGTGGTCTACGAGACGGCAATAGCGCGATACCCTGGGTGAGGGCGCTTATCCAATCGGGCGTTGGGAGACCCAAATCAATCATCGCGGCTGGGAGCCATCGCGTTAGCAACTGGGCCTTGAGACAAAAACGGAGTCGGCAAACTTATTTTTACCGAGACGGTGAAACTCGCTGACGATTGAGCGCCTGCAACACTGAACACCATGCCTATAGCACCATGCTAACGGCCGATTATGCTTGCCCGCGGACACAATATCTTGTTAAGTATGCTGGGTTGTTTCATCTCTTGTAATTTGCCACACATTTAACACACATGTCGAAAGCGAGGAGCGTTACCTTCGGTTGGCAGTTTGCAGTTCCGGTAGATCGCATCTGGTCAGTATTGGCCGACACCGCGCGATTTAACGAGGCTGCCGGTTTCCCAGCGCACGAAATCGAAGAGATCCCACAGCCAGACGGATCGGTTAACTTTGTCGCGCATGCCAACCTCGGTCCGCTAACCATTACCTGGGATGATGAACCACAGAATTGGGTTGCCAATCGATGGTTCCGTCATTGCAGGAGGTTCCGCAACGGTCCATTTAATTATCTATGCGCTACGTTTCGGCTCCGCCCCAACGGTAGCGGCAGCCATGGCGAATACACTATCGAAGTCGAACCCGCCAATTTCCTGGGCCGGCTTCTGCTGGGTCCCGGTTTCTTCAAAAGGATATACAAACAATTCACCAGACTGTTTTCAGACGCGGAAGCGTATTGCGAAGGATGGAGAGAGACTGAGTTCGAATTCAAGCCACCGGCACTGTCAACAGAAGCGGTACAACGGGCGGCACAAATTGCGGAACATATTGAGTCAACACGGTACGGTCATGATCTCGCCCATAAACTGGTGGAGTACGTAATCACCAGGCCCAAAGCCGACGTCGCGAGCATTCGCCCATTGGCACTTGCACGATTATGGGATGTACCGCAACGCCATGCCATCGAGGTGTGCTTGGAGGCAGTACGGCAGGGTCTATTGGGGTTGCGCTGGTCCTTGTTGTGCCCACGTTGTCAAGCCGGCAAGCACAACGTGGCGGCGCTCAAAGATCTACCAGCGGGTGCACATTGTGCTAGCTGCAACATCAACTTCGAATCAAACTTCTCACAAAACATAGAACTCGTTTTTCATCCAGCGACAACAATACGCACGTTGGACCATCGCGAATACTGCTTGATGGGCCCTATGAGCACACCGCATATCCTCGCGCAATTATCCCTTGCTGCGGGCGAACAGCGTACCGAATCAGTTCAGCTAACACCGAATGTGGCTTACCGAATTCGCACCCTGGAGCCCGGCGACGAACGTAACGTGATTTATGCTGGCGGAAGCTTTCCGGAAGTGATTGCCGAACGCGACACGATTTCCACCGGAGGGCCGGTGACCGTGGGCATGGTTACCTTCATCAACCGTAGCCGCCGGCGGTTGACATTCATCCTCGAGGAACTCAGGTGGCGCCGCGATGCCTTGACCGCTCATCGCGCCACTACTTTTCAGGCATTTCGCGACTTGTTCAATGACGATGTCTTGCGTCCCGGGGATGATGTCGAAATCGATTCGATCTCGTTCCTATTTACCGACCTCAAGGGGTCGACGGCGATGTACGAGCAGATTGGTGACGCGCAGGCATACGTCTTGGTGCGTGAGCACTTCGACATACTCGGCGATGCTGTCCACGAGCATGATGGCTGCATCGTTAAGAAAATCGGGGATGCGGTGATGGCGGTATTTTTGAACTCTGTCGACGCACTAAATTGCGCGATACGTATTCAGCGCGACATCCATTGGTTCAATCAGACATCGGACAAAGACCCAATCATTGTTAAGCTCGGCCTGCATACCGGCCGGTGTCTATCGGTGAACCTGAATGACCGGCTCGATTATTACGGCTCCGCAGTCAATATGGCCGCCAGGCTTGAGGGTCAAAGTCACGGCGGCGACATCGTCATATCGGCCGAGTTCGCCGACGATCCGGAGGTGGCCTCGGTGCTCGATGGCTATTCCCCGGTTCGAGAAACAGTAGGCCTGAGCGGATTTTCCAAGCCGATCACATTTTGGCGCATCCCCGCCAGGGCGTTTACCGCGTACCATGAACCGAGGAATTAATTCCAGCCCGAACGCAGAATATCGCATACCACCCAAGGGTTGGTGTCCCTAGCAGTCTGTCGGACTTTGATGTGAGATCAGTTATGATAATCACCTGTTAGCATAACAAAGAGAATATTGTGGGCGTATGAGTAAATTCGTTCAAGCAGATCGAAACCAACCATTCTT
>CALZGZ010000050.1 GCA_945787105.1 uncultured Gammaproteobacteria bacterium | reverse complement strand
GCTCGGGATCATACGGTCGTGCGCTTGGATCTTGCCGGGCATGGCGCTTCGGGCCGGGGCCGTCAGTACCATACGTTAACCGGATTCAGCGATGATGTGGTAGCGGTTGTGCGTGAACTCAACCTCCGGAAAATGTTGTTGGTCCGACATTCGATGGGAGGGCCGGTGTCCGTCGAGGCCGCGACTCAGTTGGGTGATCGTGTCATGGGGGTGGTTGGTGTTGACAGGTTCTATACCGCATTCCCGATTCCCAAGACTGACGAAGAAGCTGCGGCATTTGTGAAACCCTTTGAAGATGATTTTGCCGGCACCAACAGCAAATTTTTGGAAACGATGTTTCTGCCCGGAGCGGATCCGGTAAAGAAAGAAGAGATAGCAGCGACATTCAAGCGGGCGGATAAGCCCATGGCCATTCAGGCATTGAACGACGTGGTACGTTGGTTTCGATTCGATGCCAACGATCGGCTCGCTGCTCTAGATGGACGTCTTCGTAACATTAACGCCGAACCGCCGGCCAACCCGAGAGCGGTACGCGAAAATGTCATACTGATCCCCGGGGTGGGACACTTCATCCCGCAAATGAAACCGGCGGCGTTCAATCGGACGTTGGAGAAGATCATTCAACCAATGTATTAATGGGATCTGATTCCATTGCCGGTGGGCGGCGCCATGACCAACAATCCTGACCTCTCAATGCAACACAGCGAGTTCTGCTTTCACACCGAGTTCTGTTAACGCTTGGTTGATCTCTTGTTGGTAGACGGGATTCATGATGATTATCAGATCCGGTCTAGCTTCCTGGAGCGCCTTGGGCGGCACAATCGGGTGACCGGTACCCGGCAGAAATGTTCCGTGTTTGTGTGGGTTGATGTCGACGATTTGCTCGATTTCTTCATTCAACGACAACGTGTTAACAAAAGCAACGGCTTTGGATCCGCCGCCCCATAAGGCAATTCGACGGTCCTGGCCATATTTTTCTGCAATTCGATTTCGCCACGTCGCGCGTGCACGCTTGACGTGCGAAATAAATAAATCGATGGCCGCTTTCATATCAATTGAGGCAACTGGACAGAATAGCTCACCGATTTGACGTCGCGCAGGCCGCGCATGAATCATCAAATACTGCCCGTCATAGTCGCGGTAAACATCCTCTACGTCGAAGCCCGACTGTTGAAAAACATGTGCCAATGAGTCCGGCGTGAAATAAGCGCAGTGCTCGTAATAGATGTCCCAAAACGCCCCCGCATTTAGAATTCGAGTCGCATCGGGCACTTGGAAAAAGACTCCAGTGTCTTGGCTGTGAATGTTCCGGCGTAACATCTTGATGAACGTGCCCGTATCCGGGATGTGCTCTAGCGTCATTTTGCATAAGATCAGATCGGCCTGAAGCCGGCCGTAACGTTCACTGTAAAAGTCCGTGACGAACGTGACATGTTTTGCCGCATCTTTAGAAACACGACCCTCGACATAAGCCGGGTCGAACGCCATACCGGAGTTTTCTCCCCGCTCACACAGCTGCGAGATAAACTCGCCTTTCCCGGAACCGATTTCAATAATTCGTTTTGCACGGAGTTGATAACGCTTGATAAGCCGATCGCAAAGCGAACGATGAAAATCGCCAAATGTTTCTGAGCAGCTTTGAGTTTCTTCATAGCGAGAAGAGTAGCTGAGCAAACGCTTGTCAAAAGCGACATTAGAGATAAATCCGCAGGTCGTGCACCACCCCAGTTCAATATCACCGCGTGGATAGTGGATCGCTTCATCGCGGGAGGGCATCAGTAGGACGGTGTGCACCGGTACCCCGGAGACATGATAGAAACCCTGGAGGCTATCCCGTTCACAATTCGGGCAAGTGGTATCCATGGCTAGACAATACGCGGTTCCGGAATAGGCACTATGAACTTGCCTCCGGCTGCGCGGAATGCTGTTTCTTGTTCGAGTATCTCCTCCAATAGATTCCATGCAAGTAACAACACATAATCGGGCTGATCTTGCGACAGTCGCTGAGCAGGCACGATGGGCAGATGACTGCCACCCATGTATCGACCATGCTTAAAAGCATTCAAGTCAACCACGTAGTCGACCAGCGTCTGATCGATCCCGCAATAGTTCAATAGCGTATTGCCCTTAGCAGCTGCCCCATAGGCAACAATTCGTCGACCTTGTTGTTTAAGATCGCGTAACAACTTGATCAGTCGGTCACGGATCTGCACTACCCGATTGGAAAACTCTCCATAGTAAGTGGGCTTGTTTATGCCCCGCTGTTGTTCATCGCGAAGCAGAGCATCGATGGAGCCAGAACGCTCCCTGCGCTTGCTAGCGTAAAGTCGTAAGGATCCACCGTGAGTGGACAATCGGCGCACCTCGGTGATCGCCAGTTGGTGATTGGCAAACAGACGGTCCAATGCGGTGAGGGAGAAATAGCACAGGTGCTGATGGTAAATTGTGTCGAATTCGCCTCGGTCGATTAAATCGACCAGATAAGGGACCTCGACCACCGCCACGGCTTCCGGCTTTAGAATCGCGGCGACGCTGGTTACAAAATCTTGCAGTCCGTCCACGTGCGCCAGTACATTGTTGGCAATCACCAGGTCCGCTAGCTGGCCCCTTGCAATCAACCGCGATACCAATCCAGAGTCGAAAAAATCCCGGATCGTGGGGATGCCGGTCTGAGTCGCTGCGTGGCTCGCTGGCCCGGCTGGATCGATGCCCAATACCGGTATGCCTCGGGCGGCAAAATTCTTGAGCATGTAACCATCGTTGCTCGCCGGCTCGATGACCAGGCTGCGTTGGCCAAGATTCAGTCTATCGATGAGCTCATCTGCATGGTCGCGGCAATGTTGTAACCATGACCGTGAGGTAGAAGAGAAATAGGGGTAATCCTCCCGAAACAGAAGGTCCCGATCCACTGTTTCCTTGAGTTGCACTAATGAGCACGCCTCGCAGAACGCAACGTTGAGCGGAAAGGTGGATTCCGGGACGCCCAGATCATCCTTCGTCAGGAGACGATCCGACAACGGCATGCGACCCAGTCTCAGGAACACGTCCAGCTGACCGCTGCCGCATGCGCGACAACCGTTGATGACACGATAATGCAGATCTTCAGGAACAGACGACGCTTTCGAGGTCATCTTTGCCTATGTCGTTCCCAAGCCCACGAACCCAGCGAAGATTGTGGTCCAAAGCATTATGCTCGATCAGGTAACGGACACGCGCAAGACGATCATAACGCGCGCCTTCAAACGCTTCCGGTTTGAGGTCTTTGTCAGCCATGGCCTCCGCCAGTTCGAGTACGCCCCGAGCTGCCGTCCATTGGGGTTTGTACTCCGGTAGGGCGGTAGCAATCTTACTGCAATCAACACGGTAATTTCGTTTATCCGCGGAAGCGTCGTGTGTGAACTCGATGTGGGTGCCAGGAATTTGACGCTCCACTATTCGAGCGAGATCGATGATCCGGTAGTTCTCGGTTGTCGAGCCAACATTGAAAGCCTCGTCGTGGACCAGTTTACGGTCGGCGTGCAGGACGGCTAGATACGCGCGGGCAACATCGCTGACGTGCGCGACGGGACGCCAAGACATGCCGTCGCTTTTCAGGCGAATAATCCCGGTCGACACTGCCCACGCGGTGAGATTATTCAGTACCAGGTCAAAGCGGATCCTGGGTGCGATACCATACACGGTTGCCGCGCGCATCTGGGTAGGCGAGAACCTTGCCTCGGCAAGGCGCGAGACATCTTGTTCGGCCACAACTTTGGAGATGCCATACGGTGTCACTGGATTCAATCGTGAGGTCTCGGTCAAGAACGTGTCCCCGGCAGCCCCGTAATTGCTACACGATGAAGCGAAGATGAATCTTCGCACTCCGGCTTGCTTCGCCAGCATGGCAAGGCGCACCGTGGCCTCCTGATTGACCGCCTGGGTCAGATTCGGTCGATATTGCCCCAACGGATCGTTGGACAAACCGGCCAGATGGATGATCGCGTCGAATCCGTGCAACTCCTCGACGCTGATGTCACGCACGTCCTTGACCAAATCCGGGACGTCCGGGATATCACCGATAAACGTGCAGTCGCGAAACAAATCGATGTCGCTGCCTACCACCTGGTGCTCATGCTCGAGTAGCATGGGTACCAGCGTTGTCCCCACATAACCTTTATGACCGGTCACAAATACGCGCATAGCTAATTCCAGATTTTCCACGGTGGAGAGCCACGTTGCCAGAGGTCTTCAAGCAGGTCGCGCTCGAAGAGGGTGTCCATGCATTGCCAATACCCATCGTGGCGAAACGCCATAAGTTGATCCTGGCGCACGAGTCCTGGGAGGGTATCTCGGTCCCAGTCGGTGTGATCGTTGTCGAGGTAGCGAAACACTTCGGGTTCCAGCACGAAGTACGCCCCGTTGATCCACTCATCTGGGTTGGGCTGCTTTTCCGCGAACCGAATGACGCGCGCACCGTCGAGGGTCAGACCACCGAACCGCGGCGGCGGGTGCACCGCGGTGAGCGTCGCCTGCCTGCCGTGCTGGCGGTGAAAAGCAACCAGCGCTTCTAAATCCACGTCCGATACCGCATCTCCCCAGGTGAGCATGAAGTTCTCTGTCCCGAGATGCGGCTCGAGACGCTTGATGCGGCCACCGGTCTGGGTGTGCGCGCCGGTATTGACGACCTCGACCTGCCAAGCGCCGGGCGCTTCGCGAAAATACGCGTCGATGACCTCACCGCGATATCCGGTTGCGATCACAAAATCGCGCAGCCCGTAATGGGCATAATGCATCATGATGTGCCACAGGATTGGCCGTCCACCGATTTCGATCATCGGCTTTGGCTTGTCATGCGTCTGTTCGCGCAATCTGGCCCCACGACCGCCGGCGAGGATCGCGACCTTCATGGCTGGGATCGCGGCTCGCCCGCGGCGTTCACCCGTCCCGATCGCTGCCGCGACACGCTGGCAAGCTCGCGCATGAAGTGCGCGCGGTGGTCGGTGGTCCACCGCCAGACTTCGCGGTGGCAACGTAGCTGCTCGCGCCAGGGCAGGCGGGCGCGGTGAATCGCGCCCACATTGACACGTAAAAATCTCCATGTGGGGAAACCTGCGCGTCTGTTCTTGTGCGGATTCCACCAGCTGTAATAGGCCTCGGAGTTGCCTTCGAGCAGAGCAATCGACTGCTGGGAGTGCAGGCGGTAAGTGAAAAGATGCTCCGGAACCTCGTGGAACCGTCCCAGCAACCCGAGATTGATCAGCACCGCAACGTCCGCGGAGTGAAAATCGCCGAACGGACCCGCACGCCGCAGGGCGTGCGTGCGAATCACGCCGAATATCTGCTGCACCCCCCAGTATTGACGCCGAATCAGGTCGGCAAAACGTCGGTGCGGCTCGGCCGCCGCGGTGTCGATACAATCGGCATAGTCCGTGAGTACCCAACCCTTGTCATTAGACATCCGGCGCATGACCCGCATACGCGGATGGGCCAGTACTGCGTTTGGATCAGTGTCGAGCGCCGCTACGCAGCGTTGCAGGAGAGTGGGGGCGCACAAATCATCGTGGGCGGCGAGTTTGAACAGATCTCCCCGGGCGAGTTCCACGACCCGGTTGTGATTAAACGTGGCCCCGAGGTTGGCCGCATTCCGGCCATATCGCACCCGTGAATCCTGATGCGCGTAGTCACGGCAAATCTCGGCGGTGCGGTCGGTGGAGGCGTTATCCGAGATGATGAGCTCGAAATCCGTATACGTCTGCGCAAGTATTGACTTGAGTGCTTCCTCCAGAAAATTCTCGCCGTTATAGACCGGCATACCGACGCTCACCCTGACGGTGTCCGGACTCATAGTGCTGGTGCCGGGTCAACACCAATACTGCTGTGGCGAACGATGGCCTCGGCCCACACCACGGGATCCCAATCACGCGTCGCCTGCCGCGCATCGGATCCCATGCGCGCACGGAGCGCGGGATCCTGTGCCAGGGTGCGGACGTAGTCCTGCATCTGGTGGCGATCGTTGGTCAAAAACCCAGAAACGCCGTGCGCCACCCGATCTTTGGGTCCCTCCCGGTCGATGGACACGATCGGGCAACCCGCCGCCATCGCCTCGACCAGACTTCTGGGTCCATTGGCCGGCCAACAGTCCTTCAGCGTAAAGCAGAATATGTCAACGCGAGACAGAAACCAATGTGGCGTGACCTGATCCTCTGCGAACAACCGGAATCGCGGATGATCTCCCAATGCCGCGCGTAATTCCCGGCCGGCGGGCATGAACCAGAATTCAGCCTCCGGGAGTTGGTCGGCGAGCTCGGTATAAAAGGAAGCGAAATCAGGCGACAGCGGCGCATGTCCCGACAATCGACCCACCACGACTCTGCCGGTGGGGACTTTCTTCAGTGCCCGGAACGAGCGCAGATTTACCGGCGGGGGCAACACTACCGTGGGGACATGCGCGAATCGGTTGCTGTGCGTCCATTTGCGCCACGCAAGCTCATAATCGGTGCTCTCGAAATAGACACACGTGGCACGCGCCGCCAACCAGTCAAATTTGAACAACCCCCCGAGATTGACGTTGATGATGATCTGCAGACTGCCTACGCGTGACAGGCGTTCGCGCCATAGTTCGGCGAAATTCGCGAACACCAGGGCATAATCGTGCATGTAAAATACGACGTCCGCGCCCGCTAGTTCGGAATTGTCCGCGGGCTGCAGATGAATGTCGCGGGCGTGTGCCTCCAGACCCGGGCGCAGCGCAGGGTGAATTTCACGATCGATACACCACAGCTCTACCTTTCGAAACGGCGTCAGGTTTTCGATCAGCGCTAACAGACTGCGCTCACCACCGGTGTCGTGGGCGGTGGTACTGATGACATGCAGTGGGTCCCGCCGCCGCGGCGCTGCATTGGCCAGGGAGTTATCGGACGCATCCATCGGTTACCGGTTTGGGTCGTCAGTTAGCTATGAATCCATTGACTGTGGGGCTGGCGCGGGTCAGTTCATTCGCGATTGAATCATCCCGCCAAGGAATGCTACCATGCGATGCAAAGCGGTGCATGCACCAATGATGCACGATCCGGAGGAAACGAAACAAAGGGGCTTTGATATGCCGAAGACGGACAAAGATATAAAAGCAGGCGTTCAGGTGTCCAAGAAATCGATCTCGCGCCGAGATCTCATCAAGACCATTACGATCGGCGGTTCAGCGCTCACCATCACCAAATGGCACAAACCGATAGTTGAATCAGTCGTGCTGCCGGCCCACGCACAGGCCAGCTTGCTCATGGCAGCCGGCTCCGGCTCCGGGTTCTCGCCATTGGTCGGTAACAGCACCCCCTAAGAGAGTCGACAAGCATCCAACGCTAACTTCAATCCACGTTGATGGAGATTCCCCATGCCGTCAAACTATGAATTTGTAAACCACGGTAATCTTAACGTTAATATGTGTGTTGACGGGTCCAGCGTTGATATATCTATCGATGGTGTCCCCGCCGATGGTAATCCTGTGACCGCCGCCGCCGACGGCAGCTTCAGTGCAACGTTCGCCAGTGTGCCAATAAGTGGTTGTGGATCCGTGGCCCTGAGTGCCACCGGCATGGTCACCGCACCCAATACCTATTCCGTTAACGTCACGTCCGGAGAAATCGGCGGCAGCTGCTATGATGCGAGCGGGAGCTTGTTCGAGTCCCTGCAGATTAATACAATTGTGACCGTTGTGCTCTTTGGCGACTCCGGGTGTCCAGCTTAATATATGATAGCTCCGACAATCGGTTAATTTAATCGTAGCCAATACCGAGGGCGCGCAGAGTCGCCAATAATCTGCGCGACGGGTTGTCGCGCATCAGACGAACGCTTTAGCATTCCGCTCCACGATGGCGCTAAGTCGCTTCTTTGTTGTCATCGCCTCCTATAACAATGCGCCCTGGTGTGAGGGCAACCTCGAATCGCTGATACGCCAGGACTATCCCCACTGGCGCGCCGCATATATCGACGACGCTTCCAGCGATGATACCGCGGACCTGGTTGCGCGGTATGTCGCATCGGCCGGCGTCGGCGAGCGGTTCACATTAGTGCGAAATAAAGCCCGCCGCTTCCCGTTGGCCAACCAATACGACGCCATCTCCGGATGTGCCGGTGACGAGATCGTCGTAATTCTTGACGGTGATGACCAATTGGCCAACGAGCAGGTACTCAGTTTCCTCAACCGAATCTATCAAGACTCGGATGTGTGGCTGACATACGGCAGCTACGTCAACGCATCCGACGGTGAACGGGGACATTTTTGTGCGCAGTTGCCACTGACCGTGATCGAGCACAACCGGTATCGACAGTATCCATGGGTGTCTTCCCACCTACGTTCTTTTTATGGGTGGCTATTCCACCAGATCCGTGTCGCGGACCTGCAACAAAACGGAGAATTCTTTAAATGTGCCGGCGATCTGGCGATGACTTATCCAATGCTGGAAATAGCGGGCACCCACAGCCGATATATCAGCGATATCTTATACGTGTATAACGATGTGACGCCGTTGAACGAATACAAGCTCGACTTACCGATGCTGCGGGAGACGACGTTTTACATTCGCGGTCTTCCACCTTATCACCCTCATTCCGGAGGCGGTTCCGCAGGGCGCCCAAACAAATAGGGTAGAATCGAAACTTGCAAATTATTCTGCAACCTGTTCGATCCAACCCAGCTATTGAGGAGTTACTAACGGAATGGCCGTTAGCGGTTCGGCGAAGATGCGTATACGATTACCCGCGGAGACCGTGGCCCGATCCTATCGGGATGTCGTATATCAGGAGCTAAAAGACGGGGGGGTCAAGCGGCTGTTGGAGATCGAACCGGGTCCGCTTCCACCGGCACAGATTATCGAACGCACCGGGGTCATGCATGATACCGAAGCGGAGGTCGCCGAACAGCGACGCACCTTCTGGGTGTCGGGGTACTACCACCTGCGAGAGATCCTGGACGCGACGCGGAGATGCGGTCTGGATCTGAATAATCTCGACGCTGTGTTTGAGCTCGGATGCGGTGCCGCGCGGGTAATTCGTCACTTTCGCGCCATGCCGGAGGTTCGGCTGATAGCCTCCGACATCGGTGCAACATCGATCCGGTGGTGTCAGGCGAACATTCCCGGCGTAGAGTTTCACGTCAATCAACCGACGCCGCCCTTGGAGTTTGCCGAAGATGAATCATTCGATGTGGCGATCGCGATGTCGGTGTTCACGCATATACCGCTGAACTGGCAGTCCCTGTGGCTGCACGAAATATCGCGCATTCTCCGTCGTGGCGGATTTTTGGTGGCGACGGTCGCCGGCGAACATCATCGGCGGCTCCAGCTACGGGGGAAACCTCTGGAATGCTTCCGTCGACATGGTCACGTGACGTTATCGCCACGTGACCCGGGCGTATCGGTGTCGACGCGGCTTACCAATACGTGGGACGTCTTTCAGACCAAGGGCGAGCTTTACAAGGTATTCGGTGACGTCTTTAAGATACTGTCGCACCTTGAAGACCAACATGGACTCGATACCCTCGTTCTTCAGAAGCCGCGATGACACGAATGCAGATCACACGAACTTGCGCTAAATCAAGTGGGGTGCCTGCGGATCTAAGCTGAGATGACGAAGCTGCCCGCGGGACGACGTCTTCGTGTAACCACGAAGCCTACGAACCGAGAGCAACTTCGCGCACATAAAATCAACAATCTGGTGCCGTTGATATAAGCAAAAAAGGGGCCAGCACCCTCAACTGAAGCGATACGACCTCGGCGAATGTGCGTTGCCGCGGTCAAGCGATGTGAAACCTTTTTGCGACTACTGATCCCTTTGTTGGGAAAAGCAGAATGTCCCCTGCTGTCACTTGACGGTGATAGTGATCTTGTCTGACGTCACCGGGGGGTTATGGGGCACATGTTTAAAATCACCCAAGACCAGTTGCAAGGTGTGTGTGCCGGGCGTCAGGTCAACCATGGTCTCGGTCTGGCCGCCGCCGAAGTGCCGGTGATTGTTGTCTTTGGGAATGGGTTGACTCAAATCGGGTAGCGGCGCATCGGTGATCAAATGATGATGCCCGGTGTTGTCGTTGGCAATCCCCGCGGGAGCGACACCCATTCCCGACAGTCCGAACACGACTTTTACCGGGCTTTTGACCGTCGCGCCGTCCTGCGGCGTGACAAAATACAATCGCGCGTCCGCAAGCGCTGGGGTATCGCCGGCAAACAATGGCCAGGCGATGAACGAAAGTAGGGTCAACACAAAAAAGCGCTTAATTTCCAGTCCTCCAGGAGTAGTGGGTATAGATAGTGTTCAGTACACACGATGGTGATCGGGGTGGGGTGGCGCCGCATCCGCTTCCAAAACCTTGGGCTGATTACGGTCCTGCCCATCTCAATTAACACCGTCGCGCATAGTATGCACCAAGGGTTCGCGAATGGCACCGTGAACACGCATCGACACGAACACCGCTCAATTGTCACAACCCGGCCAAGCGGTCTCGGAGCGGAAGATTTCGTATTTGCCGCCGGCGCCCCGGGGATGTGATCGATATATAACAAAGGGGTACCCTTAACTCTCACCGCGTTCGACGGCAAGGCCCTGGTCGTTCCATTCCACCATTCCGCCTTTGAGATTGGACACGTTATGAAACCCGAGTGCGATCAATATTGCCGCTGCTGTCGTGCTGCGCACACCCGCCCGGCAGATCGCAATGATTGGTTGGTCGCGGTGAGGATCCAGTTCCTGTTCCGCGCGCGCCGGAAGCTCTTTGAGCGGTATCAGTATGCTTCCCGGAATGTGTCCCAATTCCCCGGTGTATTCTTCGGGCTCGCGGACATCGAGCAGCACCGGATTGCCGGCGTCGATTTCGATGCGGACCCGCTGTGGGGCAAGTTGGCGCACATCGTTGAGTTGCGTCAGGGTGGGGAACTGCATCTTGTCATCGTCTATCGCGGTCTGGTTTGGCTGCAGCACCTCTTGAATCTTTTGCGGCAGCGGGAACTCCAGACTGTTCATCAGATCGATGTATTGCTCCCGCGAACGGCCGGCGATACGCGGATTGGTTTGTTTTTCCGCGGCGATAGTGCTCTCGGTATTGCCGCGATAATCGTGAGCGGGAAGCACAATCGTCTCATCCGGCAGTGTGAACAGTTTCTGGGTGATCGAGTCGTATTGATCACCGGCATCGCCACCGGCGAAATCGGCGCGGCCCGTACCGCCGATGAGCAGCACATCGCCGGTGAATACGCGGCCGCCGCCGTAAAGGCTGATACTGTCGGGGGTGTGACCCGGGGTGTACAGGGTCTGGAGAGAGATGTTGCCAATCTTGATGTCGTCACCGTCGTCCACGTGGCGAGTGGTCCGCGGCGAAGGGGCCTTGCGATGCATGACAATGTCGGCGTCCGTCAGATCGCCGAGGGTGATGACGGCTGTCGAGTGATCCGCATGGGTATGGGTGTCCAAGACCGCTACCAGTTCGAGGTTTTTGTAGGCCAGCAGGGCGAGATACCGGTCGATGTTTTCTACCAGGGGATCGATCAGCAGGGCTTGGCGCGTATCCGCACAGCCAACGAGATAGGTCTTGCATTTCGATCGGTTGAGTTCTTTGCAAATCATTGTCTTCTCCTGTTCTACTCTCCGCTATTCATTCTGATGGCATGCGGCGCGTGCGTGATCATGTCTTGCCCACCTGGTGGCGCGGCAATAAGCCGGCTCCGCCGTCCGGTTCCATGCTGAAGCGCACGTCCAGCACCTCGAACGCGTACATACCCACCCCCATCGCCAGCACGAAAATCAACACCGATTCGTTGCCGGTAACAATGGAGGCCAATGCCGGCCCGGGACAAAATCCCACCATCCCCCAGCCGATCCCGAACAGGGCCGCGCCCAAGATTAACGGCCGGTCGATCTCGCGACGCGTGGGTAATTGAAACCGTGCCCCCATCACCGGCGCCGGCCGCCGCAGGATCAATTGGTGGGTAATGAAATACACCCCCGACGCGCCCGCCATCACCAGTAAAAGGCTGGGGTCCCAGCCGTCGATGAAATTCAAAAAATCGGTGATTTTTTGCGGCTGGGTCATTTGCGAAATGCCAAGACCGAGGGCGAACAGCAGGCCGGACAGAAAGGTGACCACATGCGCCATCATGCTTGCCCCCCCATGAATTGATTAACCGCGATCGCGGCAATTGAACCGCTGGCGAGAAACACGCCGGTGGCAATGAGCGAGCGTGGCGCCAGACGGCTCACACCACAAATGCCGTGACCACTCGTGCAGCCGCTGCCCATACGCGTGCCGATACCCACCAGCAGGCCCGCCAGCATCACGGTGGGGCCGGAGTAGGGGATGTTGATGGCCATCGATTGCGGGTGATACAACAGCAACAACACACCACCGCACAGCAGTCCCGCCACGAATGAAGATCGCCACAGGGTCTCGCCTTTTTTGAAGTGCAGCAAACCACCGAAGATTCCGCTTACGCCACAAATGCGTCCATTCAAAAACAACATTAGCGAGGCCGCAAGACCAATGATGATTCCGCCGATCAAGGAAGAAACAGGTGTGAAATGCTCCATCGATTTAACCTCCAGTGGTCTAATCAGATTGATGTCGGTCAGGCGTTGCTTCGCCAAACGCCGGTTCGACTCAGCCGGTAACGAATCGTTCGGTGTCGGACTTTTCCCGGTACCGGTCAGTGTGTTTTGTGAGCACCGGGCACCGGCTGTGACGTAAGACCGCCTCGGTCACCGAGCCGAATACGCCGCGCTCCAGTCCACTCCGGCCATGGGTTACCATCGCCACCAAGTCGATATCCAGATCGTGGGCCTTCTTGACGATCTCCGATGCTGCCGGCTGTAGTCGGGAAGACTCGACTGTGACCCGCACACCCTTAGATACGAGCCGCTCACGCAGTGGTTCAAACAACATTTCCGGTTCCCGCAATTCATCGCTTCCGGCATCTTCCTTAGAGCCGCGCACGTCGTGGTATAGAAACACCTCGGCATCAAAAAGGCTCGCGATGTGCTCGACTAGGGGCAGTAGCTCGAGGGCCATGTCGGTGTCATCGAGGGGGAATAGGATTCGCCGAATGGCGCCGCGTTGGTCTGTGGATTGCGCGTCCCGGGCGGGCGAGATGAGCATCGGGACGGTGGACTTTCGCAACACACCCTCGGCAATACTCCCGTGAAAAACCCGATCAAGCCCGGTACGCGCATGGGTCGGCATCGCGATCAGCGCCGCCGGCAATAGCATTGCCAATTTACAGATCTCGCTGACCGTATCGCCCATGCGTAGTTCGCATTTTGCATGTTTGGCATCGTCGCCAAGGCGCGCGACGGCGTGATCAAGCAGTTGATGTGCTTCGTCGAGCACACTTTTTGTCTTCGCAGGCTCGGCCCGCAAAAGATCTTGCAGTACGTGAACAAGTGTAATCTCGATATCCGTACCGGATACGAGCTGACTGATACGCGGCAAGATCTGCTCTGCAAACTCGACACGATCCAGTGGTACTAAAACTTTATCTAGCATCGGCGCTAGTATCGCTTTGAAGCTTTTATGATGTTCATAATGTTACCGCAATACAGTTCGTGACATTGCCGTTCTCGCTGGGTCGGCTGATAAACCAATGGTGATGTTTGTCAGGCCGCGATTCAACCATCGCCGCATGCAACGGGTGGTCATCGATTAGTGGGCCAACCCGCGATGATGCGTCTGAAAATGAGCGGATGCAAGAACATCGAAAAGTTTGGCGAGATTAGCCCCAGCAAATACGCTGCTATAGCCGCGCAGTGGTTCTCCCACCGGGTTACCGTATTCAAGGGCACAAGCGTGTACCCGGACGCACTGGCAGCTGATTGCAATGGAGCGATGCCGTTTCGCGTACGCCAACTTGATATCGGCCGAAATTATCCAACCGGCACCGGATTTCGCGCTATCTAGAGCGTACAATAGGAATCACACTGTGCAGGGATTGTCCGACAACGGACAGTCCAGGACGGTTCATAGCCGATCGCGATTGGTTTTCTTAGGCGTTAGCGGGTTCCAGTGTGCCGGGCATAGATCTAGGTTGAATCTCGTATGGCTGATGTGCGTACGACATTGATCTTATCTGCAATACTCCTGTCGGGGCTTGTCGGGGGCGCCTACGTGTTTCGCAATCATCTGTTGCCCGCTGACCCGCAGACCCCGCTTGGCGCGTCGCAAGATAAAAGCCGCTCTTTCGAGCTACCAGATGCCACAAAACCGGAGCAGGCATTTGTGAACAATCTCACCAAGCGGCGACCCAAACCGATCGCCATCGACCGGGCCGATGACTTTGTAACCAAAGATCAACCTGTCTTGTTGGCGCAAAGGGAGTCAGTGCAAGAGATCAGGCCTGGCGACCGGGCGCAACAATCTAAGTTCGATGTGGATACCACCGTCGGCTTGGTGAAGGAGCTTGGCGAGGATGTGCAGACAAGGACCATGGCAGGACGCAGCGAAGTGGTAACGCCAAAGCAATTCGCTGCGGACGGCGTGCTTGTCGATCAAACTGTGCGGATTCAGAGGAGTGCTCATCCAGCCGATGTGGTGAGCGTGGGCGAACTTCTCGAGCAATATGGGGAACAGGTGGAACCCGATGCCCTTTATTATGTACATACGGTTCAAGAATTGGATGGTCAGGGCATCTGGGGAATCATACAAGATGGTGTTGTCCGTACTTTCGCACGGGGCATTGCGGTGGGCTCGGATGCTACAGCGGAAATCTTCAAGGCCGACATACCACAAGATGCTGACGAGCTGCTTGTCGACAAATCCAGCTCGTTTCTCGGTAAGCTAATTTATGAAAAGGCCATTCAATCCTATGTGTATAACTTCACGCAGCATCGAATGGGAAGAAATCCGGATGTACTGCGCCCCAATCAGGAGATCGTGATTGTTACGTTCCGACCCAGCGAGTTGATTACCATCTACCGACATTTCCGAAATCGAGGGTGACGGTATAGAGGCCCACTCGAGGTGGAGCCAAGTACGGAGTAAGGCCGCGCCAGCGGAATTATGCAGTTTCTTGCGCGAGAAATGCGATCAGCCGGTCCGGGTTGGCATAGAAATCGTTGAATACGACGAAACCTTGGGGATCGATTAGTATCATCCACGGCGTTCCGCCGGTGCGATAGGTGCGCATCGTGGATGGCCGATGTTCACCTTTCGGGTCGCCCGGATCGTGGCCCATGATGATCGGTAATTCATAGCGCAGTTGCAGTGCGCGCACCGCATGTTGCGTGTTGGACGCGAAGCCTTCGAACACCGTCTGGATGCCGGCGATCACCACCCGCTGGTTGTCGGCCAAGGCATCGGCGACTTTTTTCAACGTAGGGAATCCGTGGGAATGACAGCCCGGGCACCAGTTTTGGAAGCACTTAAGAAACACCCATTTGCCACGTGCCGAGGCAAGCGCGAACGTAGTGGGTTGGCCGTCGCGATCGATCCAGTACGACACCGTCAGCTCGGGTGCGGGTTTATCCAATATTCCGAATTTCGAGCCCGGGTGTGCCGCCTGCAAACCCGACAGTCCCGCTAATCCGGTGATCCCGGCCCACAGAAAGCGGCGGCGGGACGGCAAATGATCATTGCGTATTTTGCGATCCATAGGTATGTTTTCAGACTCGGGCAAAAAATGGAAGTTCCGCCCGTACCCCCTACCCCCCACGGTGGGCTCGCTCTCAATCCACCGCCGTGGGCGCCAACGGGGAGAGACCCCAAGCTCGTGGGGTTATTCACGCCGATCGAGTCGACTTTTGGTTGAAGGGCACTACACTTTACAGAAATAGGTTTGGGCGCATGACAACTACCAACTCTTACAATCCGTCCTCGATGGCGGAGATCGGCTCAGCCTCGAAGGAGGACATACAGCGTACCGCCCGTGTTGCAGGATTGCGGGATTTCCACACGCCCACCTTAGAGGCCGTGGAAAGACGGCGGATGCAGCTTTGGATTACCGCCTTGTTGCTGCTCGCCGCGGTGTCAATGGTGCTGGTGTCGGTGACCTTGGAATTCGGCGTGATCTTGCCGACGTGGCTTCGTCCGCAGATATTGCAAGGCGGTCTAGTGGTGTTGGTGCTTTTATTTGCAGGCTATGCGGTGGAGAAGGAGGTACAACTACGCCGTCTCACCAGGTTGCTGATTGCTGAGCGGGTGCTCACGGCGTCACTGACGAATCGATTGCGGGAGATCAGTTTCTTGGTGGAAGCGGGCAAGGCGCTGAATCTGAATCTTGATCTACAAGGCGTGCTCGATACTATCCGGCGGTGTGTCGTCGATTTGCTGCGATGCCGAGAGTCCTCGATCATGATGGTACATGCCGACGACCGGCTGCGCTGCGTGACAGGTGACTCGCGAAAAACCATTCAATTTGGTGAAGGCCTTGCAGGTCGGGTGGCGAATTCTAGAGAGCCGTTGTTAGTCACCGCAGAATTGTTCGAAACCAAGCGCAGTGATGATACCGATATCGAGACCCCGCCGCACAGCGTTATGTGCGTGCCGTTGATTCATCGCGAAGTGTTACTCGGCGTGTTGCAAGTGGATGCGGCGCGCGAACGTGAATATACCCAACACGATCTTCGTGCTTTGAGTCTATTTGCGGAACAAGCTGCGTCAGCCATTGCCAACGCGCAGCTGTATGAGGAGCAGCGCCTCACTGCTTCGCGAAGTGCTTACCAAGCGCTGCACGATACGCTGACTTCTCTCCCCAACCGGGTTTATTTCCTGGATCGCCTGGAACAAGCCCTGGAGCGTCAGCAGTTCAGCGACGAGAAGGTGGCGTTATTGTTCATAGATGTCGACAACTTCAAAGTAATCAACGACTCGCTCGGACATTTTGCCGGTGATGAAGTGTTGGTGGAGTTAGGCCGGCGCATGCGCAGTAGTCTGCGTGCCACGGACACTGCGGCGCGTTTGGGTGGCGATGAATTTGCGGTGCTGGAGGAGGGTGTCCACTGTGCTGGCGACGCAATAGTGACCGCTGAGCGCTTACATGACCGGCTGTCCGAACCGTTCTTCACGAGTATTCAAGAACAACCGATCCACCTCTCCGTGAGCGTGGGCATCGCACTCGAAGGCCCGGGTGGCAAGATCGGTACTGAGCTGCTGCGCAACGCCAACACGGCGATGCGCAACGCCAAGCGATCGCAGAAACCCGGCACCACGGTGGTGTTCGACAAGAGCGTAGAGATGGGTGCTTTTGAAAAGATCGATCTCGAGAGCGAATTGCATAGGGCTTTGGAGCGTCGCGAGTTCGAACTGACCTATCAGCCGATATTCTCCCTCGAGAGCGGGCAAATCGTGGCCCTGGAGGCCCTGGTACGCTGGCGGCATCCAGAACGAGGCATGATGCCGGCTAGCGCCTTCATCGGTATAGCGGAGCAGTCCGGGTTGATCGGTGATATCGACCGTTGGGTATTTGCTCGGGCCTGTGAGGCCGCCCACGGGCTGGCGACCGAGGCTTACCCGTCTTTGGACATTCATTTGAACCTGTTACCGTCACGACTCGGGGACCCACAGACGGCCAACGATCTCGGGGACGCCTTGAGTGTTTCCGGAATTGATCCGCAGCGGGTGGTTCTCGAAGTGTCGGAGAACGCGGCGTTAACGGCGATCCATAAATCGCGAACAACATTCAATGAATTTAAGGCACTCGGCATCAGAATCGCGCTTGATGATTTTGGCACCGGATATTCATCGTTGACCTACCTTAATCGCTTCCCGGTCGATGTCATCAAGATACACCGGCTGTTCGTCAGCGGAATTACCGAATCTCTCGGCGAAGCGGATTTAGCCAAGGCAATCATTAACTTGGGGATGAGCTTGAACATCTCGGTCATTGCCCAGGGAATCGAGCGCAAAGAGCAGTTGAGCCGTCTACAGCAAATGGAATGTCCCTTCGCCCAGGGTATTTATCTTTCCGAGCCGATGCCGTTTACAAGCCTCGACAAGCTGTTACAGTCGCCGGGCACGATTTCTTTTCTGCACAGCCGCGCGAGTACCGCTGGTTGAAAGGTGTTCGCGTAGCTCACCACGCCGCAATCCGTTCAAATTCCTTCGCGTGCGCCTGCATCTGCGCCGGCGCCTGTTCCCCGTTCTCGGTCAAGAAGCCAGTAACAAGTTCGGGCGGGGTTGTCTCAAATAGTGGGCATATGACTTCAATTGGCGCGGGTCCTGCGTAACACTTGGAACGCTCCATGGTTTCCAGTTCTATTTTCTCAACGACACTCAACTTATCCACGGCGCTCACCACGAAAAAAGGAACGTCGTAACGGTTTGCGGCGAGGGCCGCCAACTGGGTACCGACCTTGTTCACGAAAGCCCCGGAAGGCAGGATGGTGTCGGCACCAACCAAGACAATGTCAGCCAACCGTTGGCGCAGCACCTGTCCCACGGCGCTATCGGGGATCAACGTTACCGGGTGGCCGTGTTGCGCCAATTGTTCGGCAACCGCCACGCCTTCTCCACCGGGGCGCGATTCCGCAACCACGATTGCAACCGGATCGGCGCTCAGCAGGGCGTCGAGCAGGGTCCCGGAGCGGGACAAGGTGAGTACCCGGCGGCCGCCTGCGTAGTGGGCTGCCCGTTGTGCGGTCTGCTCATCAGCGGCATAGGCCTGGCCAAGGCCCGCACAGGCGGCCGGCTCTACGTCGCGTGCTGACTGGGCCTTACGGCAGGTGTGCATGACCCGGTTGACGCGGTTTGCAATGACCGCCATCGACGGCCGCGCTTGCACCAGATCCTTCGCCAGTTGCCGCAGTACCGCCCAGTGGGAGGTCTGGTCACGGTGTTGATGGATCAGCGAGCCGGCGCGGTCACGCAGGACCTCCAGGGCCCGGTAGGACAGGTAGGCAGAGCCGTGGACGCGATCAGCGCGGATCGTGTCCAGGGTAGGGGCTACGTGGGCATAGGAGGTCCACAGCTGCGGCACGGTGTCACGCGCGAGGATCTCGGTGGCCGGCACCCATGCAGCCTCTGTGGTCTCCCAATTAAGCCGCAGATTTCGATGTGCGCAATCGAACAAAAAAGGATGGATGATCCAACACGTTGACAGGTTTTCGTCCTCCACCGTGAACGACTCACCTTGCCGCACCAGAGATACGGCCGCACCGAGACCGGTTTCCTCAGCGATTTCTTGATGCGCAGTACGCTCCGGCGTGTCTTCTACGTAACCGCTCACCGCGCCCCAGTGTCCCTGATAAGACCCTACCTTGGCGCTGCGCCGCAGCAGCAATACCTCCCCGCGGTTGCGAAGGAAGCAAGTTACTACCTGTTTTTGTGTTAACTCGCTCATAGTGATTGTTATTCAGGCCTTAGACGCCAGCACTACCTGTCATCGTGCCGGGTCATCGTATACCCTGGTGTAGACGATGCGTAGTGTTTTGTTGCGGGGGCTAGGGTGCAATAGACAGGCTTGTTGTGCCAAACTGCAGCTACGAACATCCAGAGAGTGCCAGTCATGTTGACCGGATTCTATGCCCCCAAGCCTGGGGGAGAAACGATCTTCACGGTAGATCCGCGGCCCATCAAATTCGGACCCGGTGCGGTCAGAGAGCTGGGTGGCGACGCCAAGGCGCTGGGGATGTCACGGGTGGCGGTATTCACGGATAAGTCGGTGGTGAATCTGGTGCCGACCCAGGACGCATTACAGTCGCTGACCGCGAGCGCCATCGCCTGCGCGGTGTATGACGACACCCTCATCGAGCCGACAGACCAATCTTTTATGGCCGCTACCGAATTCGTACGGGCGGACGGGTTCGACGGTATCGTCTCCATCGGTGGTGGGTCGGTCATCGATACCGCCAAGGCGGCCAATCTGTTCGCGACCCATCCGGTAGGCCTGTTGAACTTCGTGAACAAGCCGATCGGAGCAGGGCGTCAGGTGCCGGGCCCGCTCATGCCGCATATCGCGTGTCCCACCACCTCCGGTACCGGCAGCGAATCCACCGGGGTGGCGGTGTTCGATCTGTTGTCGCAACAGGTCAAGACCGGGATCTCCTCTAGATTCCTGAAGCCCAGCCTGGGTGTTATCGACCCCGAATTTACCTATACCCTGCCGCCATTGGTGACCGCGGCTACCGCTTTTGACGTGCTGACCCACGCTATCGAAAGCTATACCGCGATCGCGTTCACGCAGCGGCGCCAGCCCGCCGAACCCAGCCTGCGCCCGCCCTATCAGGGCGCCAATCCTCACAGCGACCTGGGTAGCCTCGCGGCGATCCGCCTGGGCGGGAAGTATCTGGTGCGGGCGGTCAAAGACGAAAGCGACCGCGAAGCGCGCAACGCGATGATGTATGCGGCGACCATGGCGGGGATCAGCTTCGGTAACGCCGGCGTCCACATACCTCATGCCATGAGCTACTCAGTGGCTGGCATGATCCGCGATTACACGCCGGAAGGATGGCCGCAGCACCACGCCCTATGTCCGCATGGCATCTCGGTGGTGGTCAACGCGCCGGCGGCTTTCCGGTTCACCGGACCGGCGGCGCCGGCGCGCCACTTGGAGGCCGCTGAGGCGTTAGGCGCCGATGTACGAGATGTGACGTTGGAGGAGGCCGGTGAAGTGTTGGCGTCGAAAATGATTGCATTGATGCGCAAGGCCGAAATACCGAATGGATTGCAGGACCTCAACTATTCCGAGAAGGACATTGCGGCGCTTGCCCGCGGCGCGTATCAACAGCAGCGCTTGTTGACCATTGCCCCACGTACGGTCAGAGAGGAGCATCTGGTTTCGCTGTTCCAGGACGCAATGCACTACTGGTAGTCGAGCCCATATTTCTCACCAGGCGCCCCGCCTCTATTCATGGTCTGACCCGCAGATACCCGCAGCGTCTCTTTCATCAAATGGCGACATTGGATTCTCCAGATTGCTCGGCAAGAATAGAGGCGGGACTATCCCGGCCCTGACTGGTCCCCGCACAGCAGGGGGCCCAGTTGCGCGAGTCCTACGCCCGAATCCGGGATCCTGGTGAGAAATGCGGGCTGGATGTGTGAGTTACGCAGTTTCGTCGACGAGTGCTTTGACCGTATCGCCGACGCGTATAGGCCCTTCCGACAACACGCGCGCGGTGATGCCACCGTGCCCACGCATCGCATTGTAGCCACCGACACCTAGATTTTCCTCCATGTGTGAGCAGGGCACGCACTCACCGGTCCCCAACAATTGCACCGATCCGATCGTAAAACGCTTGTCCTTCAACGCGCGCAGGCTAATTCCCGAAACCACCAGGTTACGCCGCAGCAGACCGGGCTCGACGTTGTCCACGCCGCACAACGCGGCGATAACCGGCAGGTGTTCCGCCTGAATGAGTGTGACTTGCCGGTTGCCGCGGGAACGATAGTCTTCGGTGAGCCCGTATTTGGGACTCAGCGGCGTTGCGTCCGCGGTGTGCATTGGACTTCGCCTGGCCGGGCGTACGCCGATCCACTCCAAGCGCCCAGAGTGGGGAAATCGAGAGCGCAAGCTCTCTAGTGTGGTGTTCGCATCCAAACCCGTTGTGTCTGCCGGTGATGACCCAAAGGGTAGATCCGTGTGTCTCTGGAATTGCCCTTTTTCTCTCTCGGGCGCCACAATCTACTTGATGTTTTCGACTATGTAATCGACCGCGGCCTTGACCTGGTCGTCGCTCAAACTGGCGTTACCGCCCTTGGCCGGCATATAGCCGGCGTTGCCTTGATATCCGTTGATGGCATTGGTGTAAAGGGCATCTTTCCCCTTGGCAACACGTTCGTTCCAGGTCCCGCCGTCGGCAAACTTTGGCGCACCGGCGATACCCTGTGCGTGGCACGCGGCACAGGCGGCATTGTAAGTGGCTTCTCCGGAGACGATCGCCGTCTTTACCGCGGGTGCGGCCTGGGTTTGCCCGACTTCGGCAGGCTTACCGAACGCGACTTTACCAATCGGCTCGATACGCGCGATCAATTCTTTGGCCTTGGCTTGGGCTTTGAGTGACCCCATTTCGTCGTCCAAGGTGCTGCCCACGACGTTAGCAATAATAATCAGCACAATGGTCAATATCGCCATTGCGGCAAGCATTCCCCCGAAGATCTTCCCGAAACGGGCATCACTCATTTCGTGTTCGCTCATGCTGAAATAAACCTTACTCGCGTTATTGTTGACGTTTGCCGGCGTGCCCGCCGGCCCGGTATTCATTGTAAAACTGCGTAAGTCTAACCTAGAATACGCCACGCCGTCATCGGCGCCCATAGCTCAGCTGGATAGAGCGTTGGCCTCCGGAGCCAAAGGTCACAGGTTCGAATCCTGTTGGGCGCGCCAATTTTTCAAATTACGGGGACATATATGAATACCTCCCGTGAAGTCAAGTAGAACAGATGTTTGAAAAGAGAATGATTGCGGACATATATCCGGCTATGTAACAGAAAGGATCGTTCAGATACTTTCCAG
>CALZGZ010000049.1 GCA_945787105.1 uncultured Gammaproteobacteria bacterium | reverse complement strand
CCGTCGCGCATAAAGATATCTTTTGCACCAAGGGAATGTCGACGACGTGCGGATCGCGCATCTTGTCAAACTTTGTCTCGCCTTATGATGCAACGGTGATCGACAGGCTCAATCAAAACGGTGCCGTCATTCTCGGCAAGACCAACATGGACGAGTTCGCCATGGGATCGTCCAACGAGACCTCTTATTACGGCCCCGTGAAAAACCCCTGGAATCACACCGCCGTTCCGGGCGGCAGTTCGGGCGGCTCGGCGGCAGCGATCGCGGCGCGAATCGCGCCGGCGGCAACCGGCACCGACACCGGCGGTTCGATTCGCCAGCCGGCCGCATTTTGCGGTGTCACCGGCTTCAAACCCAGCTACGGCCAGGTGTCCCGCTATGGCATGGTCGCGTTCGCCTCGTCCCTCGACCAAGGTGGGCCGATCACGCGCTCGGCGGAAGACGCCGCCCTGCTGCTCAATGTCATCGCCGGATTCGATGCGCGCGATTCGACCTCGGTACAACGGCAAACCCCGGACTTTGTTGCCGGGCTTGGCGGTGATGTCCAAGGATTGCGGATCGGCCTACCCGCCCAGTTCTTCGGCGCAGGACTGGACGGCGAAGTCGAGCGCGTGGTACGCGACGCGCTGCAGGAGTATGAGAAACTGGGCGCGACCTTAATCGACATCGAACTGCCGAATAGCGATCTATGCGTGCCGTGTTATTACGTGTTGGCGCCCTCCGAGGCGTCTTCGAACCTGGCGCGCTACGACGGTGTGCGCTACGGCTACCGCGCATCGGACTACAGTGACCTTATTGATATGTACATGAAAACCCGCGCGGAAGGATTCGGCGATGAAGTCAAGCGGCGGATAATGATCGGTACCTATGCGTTGTCGGCGGGCTATTACGATGCGTATTACTTGAAGGCCCAACAACTACGCCGCCTGATCGCCGAGGATTTCGAGCGCGCATTCCAACAGTGCGATGTCATCATGGGGCCGACTACGCCGACCACCGCGTTCGCGATCGGCGCGAAGAGTGACGATCCGATCGCCATGTATCTCAACGATATCTATACGATTTCGGTCAATCTTGCCGGCCTGCCGGGCATCTCGATCCCGGTGGGCTTGGACAGTACAGGTAAACCTATAGGTCTGCAGATTATCGGCCAGTACTTTGACGACGCCAGGGTGCTCAACGCCGCCCATCGGTTTCAAATGACCACCGACTGGCACCAGCGCGCGCCCCCCGGAGTTGAACAATGACGCACAGCGCCGCGCACCATCGTACAACCGACCCCCTATTCTGGTCGCCGACACATGCATCAGGCGTGGCCGTTGCCGGCAATGAAAGCAGGATTAATACACCATGAATTGGGAACCCGTCATTGGTCTTGAAGTCCATGTGCAACTGCTCACGAGCAGCAAAATCTTCTCCGGCGCGTCCACCGCCTTTGGGGCGGACGCCAATATCCAGGCTTGTGCAGTGGATATCGCGCTACCGGGCGTGCTGCCGGTGATGAATGAACAGGCCGCGCGTATGGCGGTAAAGTTCGGACTGGCGGTGGACGCGAAGATCAATCGGCGCTCGGTATTCGCGCGTAAGAATTATTTCTACCCCGATCTGCCCAAGGGCTACCAAATCAGCCAATATGAATTACCCATCGTCGGTGAGGGCCAATTGACCATTGATACCGATGATGGCGAGAAAACTATCGGCATTACCCGTGCGCACCTGGAAGAAGATGCCGGCAAGTCTTTGCACGAGGACTTTCATGGCATGACCGGCATTGATCTCAACCGCGCCGGCACCCCATTGATCGAAATTGTCTCCGAGCCGGATATGCGCTCAGCAACAGAAGCGGTGGCCTACCTCAAGAAATTACATACCCTGGTGCGCTATCTCGGTATCTGCGACGGCAACATGCAGGAGGGCTCATTCCGCTGCGACGCCAATGTGTCGGTGCGACCGGTTGGGCAGCAGGAACTGGGCACCCGCACGGAATTGAAAAACATCAATTCGTTCCGGTTCATTGAGCGGGCTATCGAGTATGAGATCGAGCGGCAAATTGATGTTTTGGAAGATGGTGGCACGGTGGTACAAGAGACGCGTCTTTATGACCCGGACAAGGGCGAGACGCGCCCGATGCGCACCAAAGAGGAGGCCCACGACTATCGCTACTTCCCGGACCCGGACCTGCCGCCATTGGAGCTGGATGACGCTTTTATTGAGGCGACGCGCCAAACCCTGCCGGAGCTTCCGGACGCTAAACACAAACGTTTCATGACGCAATACGCGCTCAGCCGGGAAGATGCCGCGCAATTGACGGTCTCGAAGGAGCTTGCAGACTATTTCGAAGCGGCCGCCGGCGCCACGAAGGGCGATGCAAAGACTGTCGCCAATTGGATCGCCGGTGACCTGTCCGGTTACTTAAATAAAGAGAACAAAGAGATTACCGAATCACCGGTCGGCGCCCAGCAGCTGGCGCTGCTCATCGACCGCATACATGACAATACCATCTCGGGAAAGATTGCCAAGGAGGTCTTTGAGGTGATGTGGCACGGAGAGGGTAACCCCGATGACATCATTGACAACCAGGGACTGAAACAGATCACCGATACCGGTGCAATCGAGACGATTATCGACGAGGTGCTCGCAAGGTCTGCGCCACAAATCGAACAATACAAAAGCGGTCAGACCAAGGTGTTCGGCTATTTCGTCGGCCAGGTCATGAAGGCCACCAAAGGTAAGGCCAATCCGCAACAGGTAAATCAAATCTTGAAGCGAAAACTCGACGCGTAAAGTTAATCAAATCAACGCAACCGTTTATACTTCGCACTTTGCACTTTCAGCATCGCGCCTGTAGCTCAGTTGGATAGAGTACCTGGCTTCGAACCAGGTG
>CALZGZ010000048.1 GCA_945787105.1 uncultured Gammaproteobacteria bacterium | reverse complement strand
TCGATATCTCGAGGGTCTTGATCAGCGCGTCCTGCAGGCCGCTCCAGGTCAGACGCCGGTAGGCGAGGGTCAGCAGCAGTGCCCCTGCGGCACCGCAACCTGCACCCTCGGTCGGTGTCGCCAGCCCGAACAGGATGCTGCCGAGCGCCGCAAACACCAGGGCCGCCGGCGGGACCAGTCCTTTCAGGAACTCGGACCAGACGTGGGCGATGTTTTTCGGTCGCTCCTCGGGCGGAAGCACGGGACCGAGATCGGGATTCAGTTGACAGCGAAGCAAGGCATACCCGGTGTAGAGCACGGCCAGCATGAATCCCGGAATGACCGCGGCGGCGAAAAGATCGGTGACCGGCACTTCCAGGATCGGCCCCATCACCACGAGCATGATGCTAGGTGGAATCAAGATTCCCAGGGTACCGCCAGCGGTGATGGTGCCGGCGGAGAGCTTCACATCGTACCCGGATCGATTCATGGTCTTCGCGGCCATAATACCGAGTATGGTTACCGAAGCGCCGACAATGCCGGTCGCGGCTGCGAAGATTGTTGATACAAACAGCACGGCTATATAAAGTGCACCGCGAACGCGCGACAGCATGAGCTGTACGGCTTGGAACAACCGTTCCATGAGGCCTGCCTGCTCCATCAGGATGCCCATGAATATGAACAACGGCACAGCCGCGAGTGTCTGCTCCAGCATGACGTTGGAGAACTGAAACGTCATTAGATAAAAAACCAGCTTCCCGAAACCAAGGTAACCAAACACGAACCCCAGAAAGATCAACGTAAATGAGATTGGAAAGCCGATGAAGATCGCAAACAACATGACGCCGATCAGAACCAAGCCCAGGATTTCGTTGCTCATGGCCACCTACCCTTAGTCGCGGCATAGATGCTCTTCAGCGTCTCGGAGACACCCTGGATGAGCAGCAGGACAATCCCAATCGGCAGCACGGTCTTGATTGGGCCCATATGCGGCATCCAAGCGGTATCCATGCCCCGCTCACCACGGAACCACGATAGATAGGCGAAATCCGTCGCCATCCATAAAAACACGAAGAGGCCAGGAAAATAGAAGACCAGATAGAGACCCGAATCTACAATCCCTTGGGTTCTCGGTGACCAATTTCGATACAGAAAGTCCGCTCGAATATGTACACCCTTGGACAGGGCGTAGCCGGCGCCGAGCATGAACAGCGCCCCATACAGCATGCGGCTGATGTCGTAGGCCCACATGGTCGGCGCGACGAATGCATAGCGGGCCACGACCTCGTATACCATCGCGACGAATAACGGTACGGTCAGCCAGCATACGATGCGGCCCACCCACAGACTGAACCAGTCTATCCAGGTGATCGCGCCCGCCATCCAGCGCGGCATATCATCGGGCAATTGTCCGGGTGTGCCCGAGCGGCGCTCGGCGATGAGTTCGTCGGCAACCTCGAGATCTTCAGGAATCTCGGCCATATCTGGAACCTCGAACGTGCAAAGAATAAAGCGGGCCTCAAGGCCCGCCTGATTCTAAGTTAAGTCTTAAGTTATTAACCCCAACTTATTACTTTTTGCGCTTGGCGAAGGCATTGCCAAGGTTGGCGTTCGATGTCTGCGCACCGGCCCAAAACGGGACCGCAATTTCAGCGAACGCCTTTTGCGAATCCCAAACCTTCTTGAAGAACGCGTTCTTTGCTGCGTTCTTCTCCAAGCTCGCCCTGGCCGCGTTCATGTACTCGGTGAAGTAATCGCTGGGCGTGTCGTGCAGGATGACGCCGTGTTTTTCCGTGAGTTCCTTTAGCGCCTTGCCGTTCTCATAGATCCGGTAACTGAGGGAACGGATCAGGGAAGCATCGGCCGCGACCTCCATGGCTTTTTGCTGATCGGGTGTCAGTTTCTTCCACACATCTCCATTGATGTAGATATCGGCATTTACCACCACCTGGTGTAGACCCTGGAGGTAGTAGTGCTTGAGCACCTTATGGAAGCCGAATACGAGGTCGGGCTTCGGACAGCACCACTCGGCAGCGTCTATCACACCCTTTTCCAGCGCCGGCAAGATGTCGCCGCCGCCCATCGCGACCGAGGCCACACCGATGTCATTATAAGTTTGACCGGGAATACCCGGGGGCGTACGGAAACGGTACTTGCGGAAATCCGCCATGCTGTTGATGGGTTCCTTGAACCACCCGAGGGCCTCGGGGCCTACCGGTTGCAACATCAAACCTTTTATGTTCATGCCCATTTCTTTCCACAGCTCATCATAGAGTTCCCTGCCGCCGCCATACATGAACCACGAGACCCAGGCAATGTTGTCGATGCCAACGCCCGCGCCGGCAACGGGTGAACCGAACAGCATCGCTGCTGGATGGTAACCGGACCAATAGTGCGTCCAGGCAAACCCGCCTTCGATCAAGCCTTTGTCAACCGCTTCCAAGGTTTCCTTTACCCCGACCACCGCACCGGCGGGCAACACTTCGATCGTGACCTCACCGTTCGTCAACGCACTGACGTTGGCTGCGAAATCTTTCAACATTGTGACTTCGTCAGCCTTGGCGGGAATTACGGATTGCACTCGTATCTTGACCTTGCCTGCCATGGCAGCGCCGGTAAACAGCATTGTTATCCCTAACACGGCTCCGTACAAAAGTGGATTTCGACTACGCATATTCATCTCCTCCAGTGTATTGGGCGCCGGACTTCCGCGACGCAGTTAATAGTGGCAACCACTTGGGTGGTTAGACCGAACAATTTCGTCAGCACGCCGAAATCGG
>CALZGZ010000047.1 GCA_945787105.1 uncultured Gammaproteobacteria bacterium | reverse complement strand
CTACCGGGGTGGGATTGGCGCCAATGGTGCGATAATACTGTTGCAGCATCTTGGAGCCCGGCACCCGGAACTTGATGCCGGAAAGATCAGCCGGTGTCTTGATCGGGCCATCGCCGCCTTTACGCAGGGCCACGACACGCGGATCGATGACTACATACCAAAGGGGTTTGAAGCCTTTGGCTTCAACTTTGGTATGGACCTCATCGCGCCATGCATCGGAACTAACCAAGTTAACAAACTTCTGATTGGCACCGCAAAAATAAGGGAGATTGATCAAGTCTACGGGCGGTGCAAAAGGCGCAAAATTCGACAGCGAGTGCTGGGCGGCTTGGATGGTACCCTGCTGCACCTTTTGCGCCAGCGCACCACCGGCACCCAGCTGACCGCCCGGCGCCAGCTTTACATAGACCTGGCCATTGGTCATGTTCTGGATATTCTCTTTAAAATCCAGCTGCATGATGGGATAGCTGCGCGATGCACCCAATACATAAGCGGTTGCGGCCGTCATCTTGTACTTGGCTTCCTTTTGACGTGCCTTTTCCTCTTTAGCAGTGGCGGCGGCAGCCTGTTCGCTGACCAACAAGCTGCCCCCTGCTCCCGCTACCACTGCGGCGGTGAAGCCATATTTTCCGGAAAGTTCCAGAAATTGACGGCGCTCGAGAGACTTGGGTGTTTCAGAATTGCGTTTCACTAGATATCCTCCTCTGCGTTTTTGGCAGACTTTGTTTTCACATCAGATTGTTGCGATTCCAGGTGCAGCACTACGATCACGAAACAAATGACGGCAGCGAGAAGAATCAGAAATTCTCCTACATCGCCGATCGTCAGTATCGGCTCCATATCGAATGTCAAGGCCGCCTTGCCCAGGAATATGTTGAGAAGAAACAATCCAAAAAGTACACCGGCACTGACCAGGAACCAGGTGTCAGACCTATTTTTCATGATTCCTCCTGTTCATTGAAAGAATATAATGGCTTCGGTAGCGGTCTGCGATGAGTCTAATCTGTGCACCGTCATTTGCTCTACGCGCTCTCGTAAAGCCTCGTAAGAACAAACTCGCGATGCCCAAGCGCCTCTGCTGAAGTCAGACGCCCATTGGCCGTTCGAAACATCGAGTCCAGCAGCGCATCACCTGCCTCATCCGGGGTCATCTCCTTGCGCAGCAGACCGGACACATCCACGTCAACGTGCTCACTCATAGTGCGAACAGTGCGTGGATTAGCACAGATCTTAATCACGGGAATAATCGGGTTTCCGATGATGTTTCCCTGTCCAGTGGGGAATAAATGCACCACATAACCCGCTGCTGCAGCCAAAGTCACCATCTCGGCGGCAGCGGATGAGGAATCCATAAACCACAGACCTGGGCCAGTAGGTGCCTCGGCTTTATCAAGCACACCATCCACCAGACATTGCTTGCCTATTTTCTGAATATTGCCGAGTGCTTTTTCCTCGATAGTTGTCAGTCCACCCTCGATGTTGCCCTTCGTCGGCTGTGATTCAGAGAGATCGGATGTCTTGTGACGGTTGATCATGTCCTGGTAACGATTGAACATAAACATGAAGCGTTCACGCACTTCGTCGTTACGGCAGCGTTCTGCTACCAGGTGTTCACCACCGGTAATTTCCGAGGTCTCGCCGAACAGCAATGTCGTTCCATGTGGGTACATCTTGTCGAAGGCATTGCCCACGGTCGGGTTTGATCCGCAACCGGACGTGGTATCCGATTCACCGCATTTTGTGGAAACCCACAGATCGCTCAATTGCGCTTCCTCACGATGCAACTCAGAAGCCCACTGAACGTACTCCTTCGCTACCTGGGAGGCTTTCAAAATGGTTTCATGGTCGCCGTGTTGTTCTATACCAAAACCAGTGACTGGTTTACCGGTAGCGGCAATGCCGTCGACGACACGCTGGGTCCAACCATTTTCAATACCGATCACTACCACTGCAGCAACGTTTGGATTGGCTCCGGTGCCGATAAGTGTGCGGAAGTGCAGCTCTAGATCTTCACCGAATTGCAGCCTGCCATAGGGATGCGGCAACGCCATCGTACCGTTGATATTGTTCGCGACAGCTTCACAAGCAGCATTCGCGAGGTCATCTACCGGCAGGATAATGACGTGATTGCGCACACCGACGCGACCATTCTCGCGTCGGTAACCCAAAAAAGTTGTATTGCTCAAATCCAGGGGCATTTCTCTATCTCCAAGAGGGTAACGACTTGATGTAATACCGGTGATTACCAGCGTTTAGTCTTGATGTTCTGCACATGGGCGTGCTCACCCTTATCGATGTCAGCTACGACTTTTCCGATATCCACGCCGTACTTGATCACCGTATCACCCTCTTTCATCGGTTTGATCGCCAACTTGTGTCCAATCGGAATATCGCTGCCCGCAGTAAATTCGACTTCTTTGTCCTGGTCCATAATCCATCCGGATATTTTGTCCCCCGCCTTCACTCCTTCCACAACGACAACGCCAACACTGTCACCCTCATCGTGAACCACAAAATCGATCATTAGCCTCTCCTCGAGTGGTGAAAAACTGACACCTCTGGTGTCTGGCGCGCATGTTAGATTAACTAATATATATAGTCAACTAGTCTTATATAAGAATGGTGCTGCAATTACTCGATACGCATGATTACTTTATATATCAACGGGAAACACGCTTTTCTTTAAGGTAACGATGTAAATCATTTTGAATAATTTGCTTTTCGGCAAATTACTAGCCTAACTCTTATATAAGTCTTAAAATCCATATTCTTGAATATGTCTCTAACATTTGCGGCCATACACAGGAGAAAGCTTGTTTTGGTACTTTCAATCGCTAAGGGGTCCATCCCGCTCTATATGCAGATCAAGGACTTGCTTATTGCACGGGTGACAGGGGGGGAATGGGCGCCTGGAGATGTCATTCCCAGCGAAATGCAACTTGCTCGGGAGCTAAATGTCAGTCAGGGAACGGTCCGCAAAGCCATAACAGAACTCGTTGAAAACAATGTGCTGGTAAGGCGACAAGGTAAAGGTACGTTTGTCGCGATCCACGATGGCGACCGGGCACTATTCCACTTTTTTCATATTGTTAACGACAGTGGCACCAAAATTTTACCTGGATGTAAAACGCTTTCCTGTCGTAGAAGACGCGCGTCACGTCAGGAGACCTCAAAACTCAACCTCTCGAGTGGAGCACGGGTAGTATGTATCGAGCGGGTTCGTAACCTTGATAACCAGCCGACTATTATAGAGACGATCATACTGCCCACCGAGTTATTTGGTAAATTGGGAAAACTACAAGCATGGGACCTGCCGAATACGCTGTATGAACTGTACGAAACCCACTTCGGCATAACTATTCATCGAGCGGAAGAACAGCTGCGTGCAGTCGCCGCTACTGATCATGATGCATCTTTGTTGGGTTTAGAGGCAGGTACTCCCCTTCTGGAAATCGAGCGCACAGCTCTGACATTGGACGGCACGCCGGTCGAACTTAGAATCAGCCGTTGCAGGACGTCTAACCATTACTATCAGAATACCGTCCTTTGATTTGCGCTTTTATAGGGAAGTGAGACTATGAGCAAAGACAGCTTACGGTTCTGATACCGGAAGTCAGTTGCAGAGACGTAATTACCCGTTTTGGGTCGCGAGCCGTCCATT
>CALZGZ010000046.1 GCA_945787105.1 uncultured Gammaproteobacteria bacterium | reverse complement strand
GCACGAGGATTTTCAGAAGAAGCGGTAACTTTTATTTCTTTATTTTTCAAAACATATGTGGCGTCCGTTGCGGGACTTTGCACCACGATGCATAACAATGCACTACTTAAACCCGCAAAACTCCGAGCTAGATAGCTTTGATTTTCACAAGTAATGAAGGTGACAGTTTACTTAATTCGACTTCACGATGAGACAAGTAAACTGTCACCGAATGCCATTTAAACAGCCAGTTCGGACGTCTGTTGATACAGGTCAAATGAAAAATCTCAAAATAGGTAATGATTACCAGTGAATACGAATAGCTCAGCAGTTAAACAAACCCGTGTCGATACTAAAAAAGCACAGCACCGAACCGCATGCGATTAATCGCTGGCCCGCATGGCTCGATATCACTCAAGGCGTCACCGGTTTGGCGCTGGTGCTATTTATGTGGGTCCATATGCTGATGGTCTCCAGCATTTTGCTCGGCAACGATGTGTTTTATTTCGTCGCCCGAATGTTTGAAGGCCAGTATATTTTCGGTCGCCCTTACCCCCTGCTGGTCAGCTTTTTTGCCGCCGCCATATTCGTGATTTTTTCAGTGCATGCGCTGGTCGCCATACGCCATATACCCAACAGCTATCGCGAATATCGCGCAATCTGGCAGCACTCGCGCTCGCTGCAACATGCCGACACCACGCTGTGGTTGATACAGGTAATTACCGGTCTGTTGCTCATGTTCTTCGCGTCGGTGCACCTGTATGGTGTCTTCACCCACCCGGGCGATATCGGTCCTTACGCCTCCTCCGACCGGATCGTGAGCGGCGTTATGTGGCCCCTTTATTTAGTCCTGCTATTTGCGGTGGAATTGCACGCCGGGATCGGTATTTACCGGCTCGCGCTTAAGTGGGGCTGGCCGAGTGGCAAAAACCCGCGTCAAATGCGCCGTATCCTCAGCCGGGCGAAATGGGCGATCAGTATATTTTTTATTGTGCTTGGCTTATTGACGCTATCGGCCTATATCAAAATCGGTATCGAGCACCGCGAACACGCCGGCGAGCGTTACCTGCCCGCAGCATTGCAGTCGCTGCAACACACTCCTTCAGAACCGCGACCGGAAAACTAGTCGAATGCAAACGATACACACTGATGTATTGGTAATCGGCGGCGGACTGGCCGGTATGCGTCTCGCTATCGGGGTCAAACGCCGAGGTCATGACTGCATTGTCTTGAGTTTGGTTCCGCCCAAGCGCTCGCACTCGGCAGCGGCACAGGGTGGTATGCAGGCCAGCCTCGCTAACAGTATAAAAGGTGAAGGTGACAACGAGGATATACACTTCGCGGATACGGTGCGTGGCAGCGATTGGGGCGCCGACCAACAGGTAGTGCGCATGTTCACTAACACGGCGCCCAAAGCGGTGCGGGAGCTGGCCGCCTGGGGTGTGCCGTGGAATCGCGTGCAGCAGGGCGACCGTGAAGTCGTGATCAATGGCCAGCGGGTAACCATTTCCGAGAAGGAGGCGGCACACGGCCTGATCACCGCGCGCGACTTTGGCGGCACCAAAAAATGGCGCACCAGCTATGTCAGCGATGGTACCGGGCATTCGATGTTATACACGATGAATGACCAGGCGATCGCACGCAACATTGTGGTCCACGAACGCACCGAGGCGCTGGCGTTGATCCACGACGGCGCGCGTTGTTACGGTGCGATCGTGCGTAATCTTGTTAGCGGTGAACTGCTGGCCTATGTCGCCAGTGCTACCTGTATTGCGACAGGCGGCTTTGGACGCATTTACCGGGCGACGACCAATGCAGTCATCAACGAGGGCATGGGCGCGGCCATCGCACTTGAGACCGGCGTGGCGACACTCGGCAACATGGAGGCGGTACAGTTTCATCCAACTACGCTTTTCCCGGCCGGTATTCTGATGACCGAGGGCTGCCGCGGTGATGGTGGCCTGTTGCTGGACGCCAACGAACATCGATTTATGCCGGACTACGAACCGGAGAAGAAAGAACTGGCCTCGCGCGACGTGGTATCTCGGCGCATGGAACAGCATATGGCGCAGGGGCATGGCGTACGGTCGCGTTTCGGTGACCACCTGTGGCTGGATATCCGCTTGCTCGGGCGCCAGCACATCAAATCTAATCTGCGCGAGGTTCAGGAAATTTGCAGCTACTTCCTTGGCATCGATCCGGCCACGGACTTGATACCGGTGCGTCCGGCGCAGCACTATTCGATGGGTGGGGTGCGTACTGATTACCGGGGGCAATGCCCTACGCTGAAGGGGCTTTTTGCGGCTGGTGAGGCGTCCTGTTGGGATATGCACGGCTTTAATCGCCTGGGTGGCAACTCGGTCGCGGAAACCGTAGTCGCCGGCATGCTGGTGTCCGAATTTATCGCCGATTACTGTGATAGCGCGGAAAGTGAGATGGCGCTCTCCAGCACCTTGATCAAGCAATGCTGGCGCCGTGAACATGACCGATTACAACAATTAATGTCGCCTGACGGCAATGAAAACCCGTTCGATCTGACGCGCGAAATGCAGGACATCATGACCGATAAAGTCGGTATATTCCGCCACGGCGATCAGCTTTCCGAAGCGGTGGAGCAGTTGCAATCCTTGCTCCAGCGTAGCCGAAAGATTCGCGTCAAAAACCAGATCTCTGGCGCTAACCCGGAACTCGTCGCCGCTTATCGAGTGCAGAAAAAGTTGAAACGTGCGCTTTGCGTCGCCTGCGGGGCACTGCAGCGCACCGAGAGCAGGGGCGCGCATTTCCGGCAGGATTTTCCGCAGCGCAACGACAATGACTGGCTGCAGCGAACGTTGGCAAGCTGGCCGGATGAAAACACAGCCTCGCCGCAGCTTGCTTACGAACCGCTCGACGTCATGAGTATGGAACTGCCGCCAGGTTGGCGCGGTTATGGCGCCAGGGATCATATTGAGCATCCCGCCGTGCAGCAACGCTTGTCTGCAATCGAGAAAATTTCACAGCAAAGCCCAACTGGCGACCGCTTCGCGCTACAGCAGGCGTTGATGCCCTACGAGCATCTGCTGCCGGCAAGGTTTCGCGGCCGCAACGCCCGCCTCGGCGAGGCCGAGCCATGCAGCTAACAGAATCAGCGCCGGCGCCCCGCTCACTGCGGATTCATGTTCTGCGGCACAATCCGCAAGATCCCGACAGTCATCCGCATATGCAGGCTTTTACCATTGAGGAAGCTGACGTCATGACCTTGTTTATAGCGCTCAACGAAATTCGCGAAACACAGGATCCTGCATTGCAGTTTGACTTCGTCTGCCGCGCGGGAATCTGCGGCAGCTGCGGAATGCTGATCAACGGCCGACCGGGGCTTGCCTGCCGCACGCTGACCAAAGATCTCGATGCGG
>CALZGZ010000045.1 GCA_945787105.1 uncultured Gammaproteobacteria bacterium | reverse complement strand
TCCTTCTACGGCGTCAAGGAGCCGGTCAATGGCAGCGGCAACATCAATTACGCGGAGGTCGACCGGGACGATCTGCTGGACGTTTCGGACATACGGGTCAAAGTCGACGACAACAACGACGGCGACAGCGTGATTGAAAGCAAGAGCGGCGGTGACGCGGTACCTGAAGATTCCAGCGTCGATACGTTTCTCAAGCTTGAGAAGTACATCGAGGACAACCAAGCCGGCTGGTTACACGAGTTGGTACAGGCGGGAGGCGACGATCCCAGCACCCGGAATGTGAGCCGGGCCGCGGTGACCGGCGGGGTATTGGCCTACGCCGATTTCACCCCCTCCGCGGAACTGTGCGAGCCCCTGGGCGAGAGCGCCGTCAATGTCGTGTACTACAAGACCGGCACCGGACATCCCGACCCGCTTGCACCGTCGCTGGTGGATGAATTCGGTTGGGCCGGGACCCGCACCGAAACCGAGGCAGGACGGGCAATGGAGCCGGGGTTCCACGAGGGAACCGGGGGTGGCGAGAGTATCGTAACCCTCAGATGGAGCGGCAGCACCCTCGCAACCGGGCGCGAAGAGATTAATCTGACCGGGGAACCGGGGAGCCGCACCTCATGGCATGAGATCTTGATCAAAGACTAATCGCAGGCATTGATGGGGACGAAGCTGATGAAAATGAAATCCCGCGGCATCACCCTGATCGAGCTGATGGTAGTGCTGGTGGTGTTGTCGATCCTGATCAGCATCGCTTATCCGAGCTATGTGGATCATGTGCGCCGCGCCCGCCGCGCGGATGCCATGACCGGACTGACCGAAATGGCCAACCTTCAGGAGCGCTTCTACACGCAGAATTTTCGGTACGCGCCTAATCTCACGAGTCTGGGGCACACCTCGACATCGCCTGACGGTTATTACGATCTCTCGATCAACTCCGTGCCTACAAGCTATACGCTTACCGCCACTCCGGTCGCGGGCGGCTCACAGAATCAAGATACCGGGTGCACCACCATGCGCCTGCGCAGTAACGGGGTGAAATCACCGCCCAGCTGCTGGAAACGCTGACGCAACCATGGGGCCGGCGCTGTTGACGCCGACCCCCTTGATGTTACAGTTCGTCACCCTGAGGCGCGCCGCCGGGCTGTCCTGAGCGGGCCATTGTCTGCCTTATGTCATCCCGAGGCGCTTTTGAAACGTCATCCCGAGGCGCATCGCGCAGAGGGATCTCACCCGGTTGCAATGACCACCACCATGGAACACGGTGAGATTTCTCACTGGGTTCGGAATGACATCATGGGGCCGGAACGACCAACAACAGGTTGGATACCTCGCTAGGCACGAGACCAACAACAGGTCGAATTCTCCGCTTCGGCTTTGCTGAGTGACAAAAAACGGGACCTGAGTTCTCCACTCCGACCCCATTGAGTTTTGCGTCCTCCCTTACGAAGCCTTGTCGACAGGCGGCTCGCCGCGCAGCTCCGGTGGCAACGAGAACGAGATGTCTTCCGCCGCGCCGTGCACCGAGGTCACCGCCTCGCCACCCCACTGCTCCAGTCGGTGGATGACATTCTGCACCAGCAGTTCCGGCGCCGAGGCGCCGGCGGTCACACCAACCCGGGCCTTACCCTGCAACCACGCACGCTGAATGTCGTCGGCGCCATCGATCAGATACGCGGGGACACCGTTCTGTTCGGCGATCTCCCGCAAGCGGTTGGAATTAGAGCTGTTCCGCGAGCCGACCACCAGCACCACATCCGACTCGGCGGCCAGCGCCTTCACTGCGTCCTGGCGGTTCTGGGTGGCGTAACAAATATCGTCCCGCCGCGGCCCTTGGATTCGCGGAAACCGCTGACGCAAGGCGTTCACAATCCTGGTGGTGTCGTCCACGGACAGGGTGGTTTGGGTCACATAAGTCAGGTTGTCCGGATCGCCCACCTCGAGTTGGGTCACGTCTTGCTCGTTCTCGACCAGGTACATGCCATCCCGCGCCTGCCCCATCGTGCCCTCCACCTCCGGATGTCCAGCATGACCGATGAGGATGCACTCCATACCGCGCGCGCGATACCGTGACACCTCAGCATGAACTTTGGTCACCAGCGGGCACGTCGCATCGAATACCTTCAAATCACGCTGCGCCGCTTGCTCGCGAACTGCTTGCGACACGCCGTGGGCGCTGAAGATCACGATATTTCCGTCCGGGACCTCGGCGATCTCATCGACAAACACGGCGCCCTTGTTTCGCAGGCTATCGACGACGAAGCGGTTATGCACCACTTCATGGCGCACATAGATTGGCGCGCCGTATATCTCCAGGGCGCGCTCAACGATGTCGATGGCGCGATCGACACCGGCGCAAAAACCACGCGGGTTGGCAAGCAGGACGTGCATATCAAGAGTTTAAAGTTAAAAGTAGCAAGTTCAAAGGTAATTTATCACTGAGCCGTCACAGTGGCAGCGGTTTTGCCCCTGCTATGCGGGGACAAGTAACCGCAATGATCGTGACAAAATATCACTCCCGCCTATCGAGTATAAAATTGTCATTCTGAGTGAAGCGAAGAATCTCATCGTGTCTAACCATGGTGACGCTATGATAGGGTGAGATCCCTCTGCGTTCCGCATCGGGATGACAAGTTAAAGAACGCCTCCGTATGACAAGTTAAAAAGCACCCCGCGATGACAAGTCAAAGAACGCCTCCGAATAACGGGTTAAACCGCGCCTCGCGATGACAGGTTAAAGAACATCTCGGGATGACAAGTGAAAGTACAACCCAGGGTCAGAACAACATTGTCACTTCGAACACTTAGCCTGTCATTCCGAGCGCCAGCGAGGAATCTTACCGTGCTTAAACATGGTGACGACTTCAACAGGGTAAGATCCTTCCCTTCGCTTGTCCCTGCGCAGCACGGGAACTGCGCGCAGGTCAAGCGACTTAACGCCTCAGGATGACATCGGTTTTTATTGTCGATGTATGCTTTCTACTTTTCGTTCATAACATCGATGATCTCGACCTCGAAAATAAAGTCCCGCCCCACCAGGGGATGGTTGAAATCCACCTCCACGTCATTGTCGTGCAACCCGCAAATGGTGCCCAGCACCTCCTCGCCATTGGCAAGATCAAACGCCACGATGTGGCCTTGTTCGAGCTTCATCTCGTCGGCGAATTCTTTGCGTGCCATGGTCAACACCTTCTCGTCATCGTGCACACCGAACACAAATTCCTGCGCGGAAATATTGAAGCGCGCGCGTTCACCTGGTGACAGGCCAAGCAAACGTTGCTCGAGCCCCTCCACCAGGGTCTGGTCACCCATCACGAATAGCAACGGATCATCACGTCCTGCTGACTCGACGATTTGACCGTCCGCGAGCAACAACTTGAATTCCACTGATACCTTGGAACCCACCGCCACCGAATGTGCGCGCAACTATGTTGTCCTCGCGCGCAGCAAACGTATGCCGAACACATCCAACACCAACAAAACGGCGCCGATGGTGATTGCGGAATCGGCAATATTGAACGCCGGCCAGTGCCAATCCCGGTAAAACCAGTGAACGAAATCGACGACATAACCCTGGTGGACCCGGTCAATGACGTTGCCAATGGCGCCGCCTAAAATCAGGGCGAAGGCCACCGCGCTCTGTACGTCCTCGGTGTTTAGCCGGCGCAACATGGAGATCAGGAGCAAAGACACGATCGCCGCGACCCCGATAAAAAATGCGTTTTGCCAACCGCCGGCGTTGCGCAGAAATCCAAACGCCGCGCCAGTGTTGTACACCAGCGTCAAATCGAAACAACCGGGAATGACGACGACCGGTGGCTGACCAAACAGGGTTTTCACCGCCAACCATTTTGTCACCTGGTCAAGGATGACCACTGCCACGGACAACCACAACCAGCGAAGCATCAGGCGTACTTTCTCACTTCACCGGGTCCCCCAACGTTGTCGACGCAACGCTCGCAGATTTCCGGGTGATCCGGATTCGCGCCGACATCGGGGCGCCGATGCCAACAGCGAACACATTTCTTGTTCGGTGATGGCTGCACATCGACACGCATGCCGTCGATCGACTGGTCACCG
>CALZGZ010000044.1 GCA_945787105.1 uncultured Gammaproteobacteria bacterium | reverse complement strand
CCGGCTTCCAGAAGTTCCTCGATCAGGTCTTGATCGTTGCCCATCAAGCCGCTCGCGTGTTTGCCCAGGGCGACGACACACGCGCCGGTAAGTGTGGCAATATCGATGACGGCGTCGGGTTTGAACCGTTGGGTATAGGTGAGCGCGTCGCAAAGTATCAAGCGGCCCTCGGCGTCAGTATTCAATATCTCGATGGACTGTCCGGACATGCTTTCGACAATGTCACCCGGTTTGTTGGCATTGCCATCGGGGAGGTTCTCCGAACTGGGTATCACGCCAACGATATTGATTGGTAGTTTCATCTCCGCTGCCGCCAACAGTGCGCCAAGAACGCTTGCCCCACCGCACATGTCATATTTCATCTCATCCATTTTCTCCGCCGGCTTCAACGAAATACCGCCAGCGTCGAAGGTCAGGCCTTTGCCAACGAGCGCCACAGGCGCTGTATTCTTGCGTCCGCCCTCGTAACGAATGATGATCAACTTCGCCGGTTGCCGGCTACCCTTGGAAACCGAGAGCAACGCCCCCATGCCAAGCTTTTCCATCCGCTCCTCATCAAGTACCGTGATTCTCAACGGGTGGGACTTGCCAAGTGACGCGGCCTGGTCCGCAAGGTAGGTCGGGGTACAGATATTTCCTGGCAGATTGGCGAGATCTTTGGCGAACTTCTTACCCATGCCGATCGCGCCACCTTGTTTAACACCGATCTGTAGTGCCGGCATCTGATTACGGCGGTGAATAAATAAGTCCAAGTTCGTCAACGCGCTCTTGGAGTTGGATTTGGTTTTCAATTCATCGAATTGATAGACCGCATCGCCAGCCGCTTCTACCGCGTGCCTCACCCTCAGGCTCATATCGGTGTTGGGGACGTGAATGTCATGCAGGCAGAATATCGCGTTTTGGCAACCAACCTTGTTCAGCTGCGTGGCCGCGGTTAAACACACCTTCCGATAGGTGGCGAGTTTCATGTCCTCAGATTTTCCCAATCCTACGATCAAGAGCCGCTCGCAGGCCATGCTTGGCACATCGCGAAGCAAGGCGGTCTGCGATTCCTTACCGGTAATGTCACCCTTGTCTACGAGTGAGGATATTGCGCCCCCGGTAATGCGATCCACCTCACCCGCAACGCCGGTGAGTTCCCCCCCCTGGGGTATTCCCACTACCAGACATTCCGTGGTTTGGTCCCTAATTCCACCCAATCTAGCTGCAAATTTCACGTGTATCTCCAATCCGATTGTGTTAAACGGGTAACTAATTTACGCTTTCGAGACACCAATCAACGGGAACAGTCATTGTACCCGGTTGTCGGTAGTCAAGCATTCTCCCTGGGGTTGATCATTCACTATTTAAAATTTAAACATGGGTTTGATTATTAATCGAGCACTGATCCGGGAAGTATTGCATACCAGTGTCGCTGTGACGTTGGTAATTCTGACCATTTTCCTTGTGGTGCGGTTGCTTGGATTTCTGCAGGCAGCGGCGCAGGGCGCTATTCCAGTTGAGAGCGTACTGATTCTGGTGGCGTTAAAGCTGGTCAGTTATCTGGATGTGATTTTGCCGTTGATGTTGTATATCGCCATCTTGATGGTCATGGGGCGCTGGCACCGTGACAACGAAATGACGGTGCTGTCTGCTTGTGGCGTAGGCTTGGGTAATTTCCTAAAGCCGTTGTTGTTTTTGGTCTTGTTGGTTGCCGGAGTGGTGGCAATATTTTCATTTTATTTGACTCCCCTATCTTTGACTGCGGGGTGGAGCTTAGAAACGGAGTATCGCAATCGAAGTGAGATATCTGGCGTGATCCCGGGTGTATTCATGGAGACCCGTAAAGGAAAAGGTGTTTATTTTGTGGAGCGTTTCGACAAGCAGGCTGACCGCTACGAGAATGTTTTTGTATATCAATCCTCTTTTGGTAAGGAAGGGGTGGTTGTCGCAAAATATGCATACCAACGCATGGATGAACTGACCGGCGATCATTTTTTGGTTTTGAAAAACGGCACCCGTTACGAGGGAAACCCCGGTGAGCCGGATTATCGTATTTTGGATTACGAGAGTTATGCGTTGCGGATTGAGCCGCGTAATCAAATTCCTGCGTTGGCACCGGTAAAGGCTCGCCCCACGAGCGAGATACGCAGTTCAGATCATCCGCAGCTGGTGGGGGAGTGGCACTGGCGTATCGCCAAGGTCCTGGTGGTTCCCATTCTGGGTTTGTTCGCTTTGGGTTTTAGTTATGCCGGTCCTCGTTCGGGACGCGTTCTCAACACGTTGGGCGCATTCTTGATGTACTTTGTTTACACCAACGTATTGGGGTTTAGCGTCGCATTACTGAAAAAAGATCGTATCGATCCCCACACAGGATTGTGGTGGGTACACGGCATTTTCTTACTCGTGGCGATATTTTTGTTTTATCGGCGCGCCCATAATCTATCCTTGGTTCCACGTCTGCGCTTTCGGTTCGGTACCGGATGAAAATCATCGACCTGCATATCGCCAAGACCATTCTGCATTACACGTTAATTGTGTTCGCTGTCTTGTTGGGGCTTTTCACTTTTATAACCTTTGTGGACCAGTTAAGTGATTTGGGAACCGGCCGATTCGGTTTGTGGGAGGCGTTTCGTTATGTGGTGCTGTCATCGCCAAAAACCATATACGAAATCTTTCCGATGGTTGCCTTGTTGGGTTCGATGCTGGGGCTCTCTTCACTGGCTGTAGATTCAGAGCTAGTGGTTATACGTGCGGCGGGTGTTTCTACTAACAGATTGATTGTTTCAGTGCTCAAGTTCGGAGCCATACTGGTCGCGGTCGCCATATTAATCGGCGAAGTCATAACGCCAATTACCGAGACTGCCGCCCAGCGCGGTCGTGCCGAGGCGTTGCAACAGAACATAAAGCAACAGACGAACTACGGCCTATGGATGAGGGATAGCAAGACCTATGTCAACGTCAGCGAGGTGCTGCCCGACTTGTCACTATTGAAAGTGCGCGTATTCGAATTCGATGATGACAGTCGGTTACGTTCTCTGGTGTATGCAGACAGCGGAGATTATGATAAGGATCGTTGGCAATTGAACGGCATTAAGCAGACCTTCATTAATCCGGAGAGTGCCGAGTCAACGACTGCTACGGCAGCATATTGGAACACCACTGTTACGCCACAAATTCTATCGGTCTTTTTGATCAAGCCGGATCAATTGTCGGCCTGGCAACTGTGGCAGTATATCAGTCATCTCGATGATAATAATCAGGATACCAGTGCATATCGGCTCGCATTCTGGAACAAGGTCATTACACCCTTTGCCACCGCCGTGATGGTGATCCTCGCCATCCCATTCGTGTTCCGTCAGCTACGAAGTGGCGGACTGGGGCGCAGCCTATTCATCGGGATTATGCTCGGGCTGGGGTTTTTCGTAGCGGATAAAGGATTCGGTTATGTGGTGTTGGTCTATGACATCTATCCATTTTTGGGTGCGCTGATCCCGACATTGGCATTTCTTGGGGTTGCGATGTTAATGCTGCGCCGCGTGCACTAAGCAAAGAAAATGGGGTCGGAATTCAATTCAGACCCCATTTTTTCTAGCCCTTGACCGGGGCCTTTGGCAATAGTATCAAGCGGGTTTTCGATAGGCGATCGTGCCAGGCCATGCCCGCGGGGTCGATGATTGCCCACACAAAACCCAAGCCCAAGGCCACCCACGATAATATTGCTGCCAGGAAGCGCATCGCGGCTCGTGACCAACACACCTTTAGACCATCGTCCTGGACCACCCGGATGCGCCACGCGCGCATGCCAAGGGTCTGGCCGCCATGCACCCAAAACCAGCCGAAAAAAAGGAAACAGCACGCGAGCAGATAGCCTTGTATCATCAGCCGTACCCACCACAGCTTCTGTATGGATTCTGCGACCAGGGGAAGAGGGGCGCCGGCAATCAGCAGCACACCACCCAGTAACAGGGCGTCATAGGTGATCGCCGCCAGCCTGCGGGCCAGGCTGGGCGCCGTTTTCGCATCATGGCACGTGCCCATAGGCGTTCGCTGCTAAAAAACCCAATTGTAGCTTGCTTGGTTTGTTCGCCGGCCGATCTCGCGCCGCCAGCAAGCCGAGTTGTGCACAGGCGGTGACCGCTGCTGCAAAACTGTGAAGCTTAGCCGCGATTCTCTTTAGCCAGCTTTAATAAGTGGCGTTAAGTGATTGTATTTTATGAAAACTTCCGATTGATCAATAATTAATCAAAATGACGAAGGGCGAGGCCAGCCATTCAACCTAGCCTCTCAACCAGAGGTTATCCACAAGATTGTCCACAGGTTGTGTGGATAAGGAGCCGGAAATGAACGTTTCGCCGTTCGCGACGCGACTCACCGGCATATTGCACCACCGCGCCCCGTCCCTATTCTTGCCCAGCAACCCCGAGAATCCAATGTTGCCTTGTTGATGAGCATACACGCTGCGGGCCGCTTCAGTGCAGACCATCAAATAGAGGCGGGACTATCCAGGCGTGGGCTCGATCGCGAACGCTTGCGCGTCACTGTAGAGACAAAAAGCGGCCGCAGTCACAGAGTCCAACCCCGTTTTTTGATCGCTCCAGCGCGGCATCCAGCCGCCCGAGCCGAGCACCATCATCCTGGATCTTTGGGGGCAATATACCGGCTACGCGGCGGTGTGATTGCTATTGATCAAGAGTGATTCGCACAGCGAATCCCTTATTCCTCGCCGGGTTTTCCTGTCGAGGCCGTGCGCTTTGCACACCTCATTAGTGAATGAAACCACACGTAAAAACGGGGATTGTTCGAACTCGGCCTGATCGGCCAGCCACTTTTTCCACCATTTAGCGTGATCTTTCGCGTTGAGATGTGGGCTCAGCGACTGGATGATTGCCGTATACTCGTGGTTCTCATCCGCTCCCTGAATTGCCCTCGCTGTGCGTTTGCGTTTGAACATTTGACACCCCCTAGTTCAATTTTCGGTATTGTGGGGCGGGATTCTCGGGCCCCTGGACAATGGGTCTATCGGAATGACAAAACCGTATGCGTGAATATTTGTAACGTCGAGAACACAAAAAAGCTCGAGGTTAGGCTACTTTTATTGAGTATAGATAATGGCCCTAGATAAGCTAGCAAGATCGCCCCGGGTCCCAGGTGATTCGAATCCGATCACCAGGGATGCGGCGGGTGCGGCAACACCAGGCTCGGCGCGACACGGCGCAGAACCGGTACCCGTGCGTTCGCTTCCCAGCCGCAGTGCATTACGCTTCGTGATTGTCGCCGGCTTGATTTTGCTTCAGATCGTAACCGTTGCCGGTATCCTTCTCTCCCAGCACCTCAACGAGCAACAGGTATTGCGGGAACACATGAAACGGACCATTGGAGGTGTCATCGACGAAATCAAAGAGAATGCGCAGGGTTTTCTTACCCCCACACAAAACGTGGCTGAACTCTCCCGGCGTTTGTTTGAGGCCGAGACGATTAGCTGGGCTCGGCGCAGCGAGCTGGAGCGATATTTTCTCGAGCAGCTGCGTGTAATTCCGCAACTTGATGCGATCTACTACGGTGACCGGCACGGCCAGTTCTTGATGGTGAGACGAGAGCACAACGATGGCGAGCGTGCTTACCTAATCAAGACCATTGAGTTTAATGACGAAGTGCGCCGGGTTGAAAAACGCTGGCTCAATCGAATGATGGGTGTTTTCGAACGAGTGGACGAGACTGCCGATACCTACGATCCACGCGCTCGCCCGTGGTACAAGAATGCGCTGGCGAAGAAGGAAATGGTGTGGACTGACCCGTACGTCTTTTTTACTTCCAAACAACCAGGTATCACCGCTGCGGTAACGGTATTTGATCGCCAGAATGGTGTGCAAGGCGTAGTGGGAGTCGATATGGAGATCGGCAAGTTATCGGATTTTCTCGGCGAGCAGAACGTTGGTCAGCGGGGAGCGGCTCTCATAATCAATCGTCAAGGGGACTATATCGCCCATTCACATGCACCGCGCGTCAGTATTGATATGGAGACCGGGCGGCTACGTATGGCACGGATCGACGAACTCGACGATCCCATCGAAAAGGCCGCAATAACGGTATTCAAAAATCCGGGTGAGCTGCTCAACTTTGCGTGGTTAAACCTCGAAGACTCTTTACATGCTTCGATTGATATTGAAGGTGAGAGATACCACGCCATCTTTAGGCCGTTTCCGAAAATGAGTCCCTGGCCGTGGGTGATTGGCGTGTACGTCGCGGAAACGGACTTTATCGGCCCCATCCGGCGCGGCAAGCGAAACAAGATGATTGTTGCGATTATCATCAGTGCCGGGATTACCTTGGTAGCGTTTTTGATGGCAAGACGATTTATGCGGCCGGTGGTGGCGCTTCGCGACGAATTGGATCGCGATGTGCTGACCGGTGTCCACAATCGCCGCAGCCTGTTCGAGATTGCGCCACGCTTGGTGGAACAGGCCCGGACGAGCCGATCGCCGTTATCGGTAATCATTGTTGATATCGATCAATTCAAAAAGATTAACGATACGTACGGTCATGCCGTAGGCGATCAAGTGCTGACCGTGGTTGCGCAGCGTTTACGACACGCAGTGGAGCAAGAAGATCTGTTTGCGCGCTATGCCGGCGATGAGTTTGTTCTACTGTTGCCGCAAACGGAGATTCTACTCGCATGCCGAGTAGGAGAACGCCTATGCGCCACGATCAGCGGTACACCGATCAACACCACCTCTGGCGAAATCGCGGTCACTGTCAGTCTGGGTGTTGCCGATCTCGGCGCGGATAGGAAGAATTTTGAAATGATTTTCGACGAAGCGGACCGTGCACTGCGATTCGCGAAGGTGAACGGGCGCGACCGGGTTGCCGTTGCCGGTACGTTGCCAACATCCAAAGATGTTGAGGTTGCCGCGCGCTAAATACTCAGTGCGGTGTCTAGAATCCGGGATCCTTGGCGCAATAGCGCGTTAACCCGTCGCCACGGACGGCAAGCCGGCCAAGGCCATAGCCACCTCGGACGGGTCATAATCCTGATCGAATAGCTTGCCCGCGAAATAGTCGGTATATGCCTGCATGTCAAAATGGCCGTGACCACAAAGATTAAATAATATCGCCTTGCTGGTGCCAGCCTCCTTGCAGTCTAGCGCTTCGTCGATGACCGCCCGCACCGCATGATTCGCTTCTGGCGCGGGAATAATCCCTTCCGCCTTGGCAAACGTCACACCGGCCTCGAAGCATTGCGCTTGCGCATATGCGCGCGGCTTTATGACATCCAGGTCAGACAGTTGGCTCACCAACGGCGCCATACCGTGGTATCTCAGTCCACCGGCGTGAAATCCCGGCGGCACGAAGGTTGAGCCGAGTGTGTGCATCTTGACCAAGGGCGTTAAATGCGCGGTGTCTCCGAAATCGTAGGCATATTTGCCTTTAGTCAGCGTCGGGCAGTTTGCGGGTTCCACCGCCACTACATCGATGTCCTGTTCGCCGCGTAGTCTTCGCCCAACAAACGGGAATGCGATGCCGGCGAAGTTGCTGCCGCCACCGGTACAACCGATGACCATGTCCGGATAATCGTCGGCGAGTTCAAATTGTCGTAATGCCTCCTGTCCAATTATGGTCTGGTGCAGGAGCACATGATTCAAAACGCTGCCCAAAGAGTATTTGGTGTCCTCGCGTTGCGCCGCCATCTCGACGGCCTCACTGATCGCGATGCCCAGGCTTCCAGTACTGTCGGGATTTTGTTCAAGTATGGCGCGACCGGATTCGGTGCGATTGCTGGGGCTTGCGATACATGTCGCGCCAAAGGTTTCCATGAACGCCCTGCGGTACGGTTTTTGGTCATAGGAGACCCTGACCATGTAGACTTCGATCTCGAGACCAAAAAACGCCCCCGCCAACGCCAATGCGGAACCCCATTGGCCGGCCCCGGTTTCGGTAGTAATACGCTTCACCCCTTGTTCCTTGTTATAGAAGGCCTGTGCTATGGCGGTATTGGGTTTGTGGCTACCGGCGGGGCTCACGCCCTCGTACTTGTAGTAGATGCGTGCTGGCGTGTCCAGCGCCCGCTCTAAACGGCGGGCTCGGTGCAGCGGCGATGGCCGCCATTGTCGTAGCACGTCGCGCACTGGATCGGGAATCTCGATCTCGCGCTCCTGGCTGACTTCCTGCTGTATTACCGCCATTGGAAATAATGGCGCGAGATCATCCGGCGTGATCGGCTGTCCGGTACCGGGGTGTAACACCGGGGGAGGCGGCTCCGGTAGATCTGCCGTAATGTTGTACCAGAATTTGGGAATATCGTTTTCGTTCAATAAGTACTTGATGGAGTCCGCCATGTCGCTGCTACCTTTGATGATTGCCGCTATGTATAACAAACCCACGCTATGGTTGCCAGCGGATCATTAACCCGTGTATTGCACCAAGGCGCCCCGCCGCTATTTATGGTCTGTACTGGAGACACCCGCAGCGTCGGGTCCAGGAAATGATAACATGCGGCTCTCCAGAGCAACGTTGCAGCGGGTTCATAAAATTAGCGACGCCGGTTGCGCGCATGACGTAGTAGCATACGCTGTCGCTCAATGCCGGGCCCGACCATCGCTATGGTTCACGTGGTATTTTATTTGCTGGTGGACCCGTCGTGTCTCTGACAATCAACCGCACCTCCAGCTCGGTGCATTCGGGTATTGTCGCACCGTTGATCTTGGCGAGCAGGTACTCGGCGGCGGCTTTACCCATGGCGTCGGCGGGCACGTGGGCGGTGGTAAGGGATGGGGGTCTTTGCGAAGCCAGATCGAGCCGGTACTGAGTGATGCGATAGGCGACGCGTTCATTGTCAATACCGACGCAAGGATGAATTCCCTGGCGATCAACAGACCAGGTGTGGACATAGGGGATTGATTTTTGCGCGAGTAGTGTATACACCTCGGGACGATGGCTGATGCCAACCAGTACCAGTGCGTCAACGCCGCGGCTGACCAAAGCGCGAATCTCGCGGACCTCATGGTCGAGGTCGTAGTTTGAACTCGCCAATAGCAGCGTGATGCCTTCGGTCGCCAAGCGGATCTGCAAGCTTTGTATGCCCTTAGCGAAGAGGCTGTTTTCCAAGGTAGGGACGACGGTACCGATGGTGCCGGAACGGCGCGAGGCCAACGCGCGTGCAGCGCCATGGGGGACATAACGAAGCTGTGTGATTGCGGCTTGCACTTTGGCGCGCACACCGGCGCGCACGGTTTTTGGGGGTCTCCACCGCGAGCTGCGCGACATCAGCTAAGGTCGGTGAACTGGCCATGGTTGAAAACGCTTACAAATCAGATACCTTTATCAGACACGCAAAATAACCGCGGAAAGCTTGGGTAAATTAAAAGCAGTTGAAACCGTAGCGCTGTCAACGAGGGCTTGACTTCGGCGACGACTAACGGCCAAAGTACCGGGACGCTGTAAGCGCTTACAACAACAATTTTTATGCTTGCCAAAGGGACTCTCACAAGGCCTCGATGCCTGAAGGCATGGCTCCGATCGGCGACGACTGCGGATTATGGCCGTCACCGGCGGGTTGCCGCGGCATTGGATCACACAGCACGAGGTTAGCTCGAGCCCAACCTCGTAGGAGAATCATTTAACACAATAATACTGGAGTTCGAACCACGGCCCCGACCGTGTCTTCCGGGTGCTGACGAAATTGTTCGGTCTAACCACCCAAGTGGTTGCCATCAATAGCCGCGTCGCTGACGACCGGCGCCAAACATACCAGAGGAGATGAATATGCGTAGTCGATTCCCACTATTATGCGGAGCGGTGTTAGGGATGGCGCTGCTTTTTAACGGTGCCGCCATGGCAGGCAAGGTCAAAATACGAGTGCAATCCGTTATTCCCGCCAAGGCAGACGAAGTCACAATGTTGAACGATTTTGGAGCCAATGTCAGCGCGTTGACGAACGGTGAAGTCACGATCGAAGTGTTGCCTGCAGGCGCCGTCGTTGGGGTAAAGGAAACACTGGAGGCGGTTGACAAGGGCTTGATCGAGGGCGGGTTTGCGTGGACGCACTATTGGTCCGGTTACCATCCCGCGGCGATGCTGTTTGGCTCTCCGGTTGCTGGCGCGGGGGTTGGCATCGACAACATTGCCTGGGTATCGTGGTTCATGTACGGCGGCGGCAGGGCACTCTATGACGAGCTGTGGAAAGAGATGGGCATGAACATAAAAGGCCTCATGTTGCAGCCGGTGGGTCCCGAGGCCCTCGGTTGGTTCAAGGAGCCCATCAACAGCATGGCGGACTTTCGAAAGTTGCGTTTTCGTACGCCTCCGGGTATTCCCGGTCAAACCTACAAAGATATCGGCGTGGCCGCGGTCGCCATGGGCGGCGGCGACATCCTGCCGGCTCTGGAAAAGGGCGTGATTGACGCTGCTGAGTGGTGTTGTCCGAAGCCCGACCTGGTGTACGGGTTCCAGAAGGTGCTCAAGCACTACTATCTCCAGGGCCTGCACCAGGTGGTGGTGAATGCCGATGTCTACATCAATGGAGATGTGTGGAAGAAACTGACACCGCATCAGCAAAAAGCCATGGAGGTCGCGGCCGATGCTTCTCTGATCCGCTCTCTCAGTTATCGGATCTATGAGAACGGCAAGGCACTGAAGGAACTCACCGAAAAACACGGCGTCATCCTGCACGACACGCCCGCAGACTACTTTACCGAATACATGGCCGCGGCCAAGGCGAGCTTAGAGAAAAACGCGGCAGAAAATGCGTTTTTTAAGAAGGTGTGGGACTCGCAAAAGGCGTTTGCCGAAATTGCCGTGCCATTTTGGGCCGGTGCGCAAAAGTCGAACGCCAACCTTGGCAACGCCTTCGCCAAGGGCAAAAAGTAATAAGTTGGGATTAGCAAACAACTGAAGACGTGACATAAGAACAAAGCGGGCCTGTGGCCTGCTTTATTCTTTAGCACGTTCGAGTTTCAGATATGGCCGAGATTCCCGAAGATCTCGAGATTGCCGACGAGCTCATCGCCGAGCGCCGCTCGGGCACACCAGGACAGTTGCCGGACGATATGCCGCGCTGGATGGCGGGCACGATCACCTGGATAGATTGGTTCAGTCTGTGGGTGGGCCGCATCGTGTGCTGGCTTACCGTCCCGCTATTCGTCGCGATGGTATACGAGGTCGTGGCGCGCTATGCATTCACCGCGCCGACCATGTGGGCCTACGACATCAGCCGCATGCTGTATGGGGCGCTGTTCATGCTGGGTGCCGGTTACGCCCTGTCCAAGGGTGTGCATATCCGCGCCGACTTTCTGTATCGTAATTGGTCGCCGAGAACCCAAGGGATTGTGGATGCGGGGCTGTATCTGGTCTTCTACTTTCCCGGCCTCTTAGTGTTTTTGTGGATGGCGACGGATTTCGCGTTTCTATCGTGGTTCAGGGGTGAGCGGGGTATGGACACTGCCTGGATGCCGCACATGGGTCCGATCAAGACCGTGCTGCCGGTTGGGATTGTGCTGTTGCTCATACAGGGTGTGTCTGAGACCTTGAAGAGCATCTATGCCGCGACCAGGGGCAGGTGGCCATGAGCAACGAAGTCCTGGGCTTGGTTCTGATCGGCGTCATGTTGTTTGCAATCTTCATCGGCTTTCCGATCTCATTTACGCTGATCTTTCTGGGATTCGTGTTTGGTTATCTGGGTTTCGGTAAGCTGGTTTTTTATCTGATGACGTTTCAATTTTCCAACGTCATGCTGGAACAGACCCTCGCGGCGGTGCCGTTGTTTATCTTCATGGGCATCCTAATGGAGCAGGCGGGCCTCATGGAACGGTTGTTCCAAGCCGTACAGCTCATGCTGTCGCGCGTTCGCGGTGCGCTTTATATAGCCGTGCTGTTTGTATCGACAATCTTCGCGGCCGCGACCGGCATTGTCGGCGCGTCGGTGACCATCCTCGGTATCATGGCCGCGAAGACCATGAATCGATCCGGGTACGATGTGAAGCTCTCCGCGGGTACCATCACCGCTGGCGGCACCCTGGGAATCTTGATTCCACCGAGTATCATGCTCGTGGTGATGGGGCCGATCCTGGAAGTGCCGGTCACCGATCTGTTCGCCGCCGCGGTCATCCCAGGATTCATGCTGGCGATGCTCTATACGGGGTACGCCTTGCTTCGCTGCCATCTGAATCCCGCTCTGGGACCCGTGCTTCCGCCGGAGGAGCAGCCGAAAAACATCGCCCACGTCTGGTCCGAGTTCCTAAAAGGACTGGTACCGCCGGCGGCCCTGGTGTTTGCGGCGCTTGGCAGCATCCTGTTCGGTTTCGCGACCCCCACCGAGGGCGCGGGTTGTGGCGCGGCCGGAGCCCTCCTCCTGACGCTGGCCTATCGTCGCCTGACCTGGTCTGGGATGCAGGAAGCCCTGGTCAAGACCCTCGAGATTTCGACTCTGATTTTGTTTCTGGTGGCGGCGTCGAATTTTTTCGGCGCGGTGTTCTCCCGGCTCGGTACACCGACGATGCTGACGGAATACCTCCTCACCCTTGACCTGCCACCGATGGTGCTCCTGTTCATGATCCTAGGGCTGATCTTCTTGCTCGGGTGGCCACTCGAGTGGGTGCCGATCGTGCTGATTATTATCCCCATACTGCTGCCACTCATAGACCAGCTTGGATTCGATCTCTTGTGGTTCGGCATCTTGGTTGCAGTGAACCTGCAGACTGCGTGGTTATCGCCACCGGTGGCGTTATCGGCGTATTTCTTGAAGGGTGTGGTTCCGGAATGGGATTTGAAACACATCTATTCGGGCATGATGCAATTCATGGTCATCCAGCTCGTCGGTCTTATATTGATTATTGTCTTTCCGCAAATCGCACTCTGGCTGCCGCGCGTCATGTACGGCGAGTGATCACCGAGAATTCCCATGAACTGCGAATACCTCAAGAAAGCATCTAAAGACGCCTGCGACCGGGGAAGATGACACCACGCTGACAACGCCACGCATAAACCCCACTCATGGGCGCCAACACCCATAAATACCCCAACAGCCCGTCAACCAATGGTCAGTACAAGGTTCTCAGGTAGCTGATCAGGTCGATGATCTGATCGTCTTTCATTATGCCGCGAAAACCGGGCATCGCGTTTTTGCCTGTACCGATGGCGTCCAGTAATGCGGTATCCGCTTGCATCAATGCCTCACCGCGGCTGAAATCCGGCGCGTTCGGCATATGTGGTCGGCCCCGTGCTCCGTGACAGCCTTCGCAATGCGTCTGATAAAGTTGCTTGCCGGCAGTGATATCTCCGCTGTGGACGGGGCTGGCCCACAACGCGATCATGAGCGTACCCAATGAGCACCATCGGCCAAGGCCGGTGTTGCTTATAGTTAAATTAACGTGTTTTCGCCTTCGCTGCGTTGCCATCTTTTAAACTCCATTACTTGACGAGTGTTTTTCCCAGGTCGTCATATTTCAAATTAACATTATCGACCAGCGGCGGGATCCGCCCAGCCTCGACATCACGCGCTCGCTGTGAGTCCACCGGCAGGCCAAGTTCGCCGTTTTGGTAGGCCGTGGCGAGCCGTTTCATCGACCATCGGTCTTGATGCGCGACGCCGCGACGCAACCAAGACACCGCCCGCTCGTGATCGATGGGCAGATTAAGTCGTCCATGCTCGAACGCCGCCGCTAATACACGGATCGCATCGGCATGCCCCTGTTGCGCGGCGCGTTGATACGCCTGCACAGCCTGTTCCAAATCTTTATCCACGCCTTCGCCGGCCGTATATAGGTTGCCCAATTCAAATTCCGCCTCGGTATTGCCTTGCGCGGCGGCTCTTTGGTACCACTTGGCCGCTTCTTCGTTCTCTTCGGCAATATCGAGAATCCGGGCCAACTGTAGTTGGGCGATGGCGTGTCCCTGCTCAGCCGCTTTTTGGAACCACGACATCGCCGCGCGAATATCGCCCTCGCGGTGGGCCTGGTTGCCGCGGCTAAGGTCCTCTTCGGCGTCCGCGGACGCTAAAACGGGTGTGACCGATAGGCACAACAACAGCAAAAACTGAGGCAGACATCGCGAACGCGAGGATCCTGGATAGTAGCGCGCAACTGAATTCATATTGTTACTCTCTGGGAACGTTATGACAACGCCCGCAAGCCAGTGTTGAGAATGCAACCTTATTGTGACACACCCCGCAAGATTCTCCGCCCAAAATGGCGCTCATCGTGGTTCGGTTTGCCCCCGCTCTGGACACGAATATTTGATCGTGACAGTTGCTGCAGGTGAGCCATTCAGTGTGCGCCCGGTGTGGAAACCGGACATAGGGCATCAACTTGGTGTTTTTCATGAGGATATCCCGGTCCAAGATCATCATTTCTGACTCATCTGACAGCGACGCGCGCGGCTGTATCATGCCGCGGCGGAGTGTTGTGACCCAATCCAGTTCGCCGTGTCCGAGGAGGGGGAATCCCTTCAAGGCTTGGTTCGCCTTTTGCAGCGTGCGGTAACTCGGGTTGTTCCGATCATAATAAATGTCTTGACTCGGCACGGCGGCCGCACTTCGCACGCCTGTCGGCGCTTGTTCCTGCCACCACGTCGCGGTGTCGGCGGCCGGCTTCGGCGCAGGGGGCGGAGGCTCCAAAGGGGTGGGTATGCGTTGGGATTGTGCGTCGCCCGCAGGTCGGGTCGGCGAAACCGCGACGCGCGGCTGGCACGCTACCACTACGAATACGGTCATTAATATCAACACCACGTGTGCGAGTTTGTGTTGCCGGTGTTTGGATAGGGTCAGGCCAGTTGTCACGTGCCCGGTTAGCATCCGCGATGCGTGTACTCGATCCGGTTTCAGAACGGATGCGGCCAGAACCACGATTGCGGGGCGGTTGCTATGCATACGTTATATACTGTCGGTGATTTGCCGATTGTTGACAACTTCTTCTGCTCGTTGGGGGAGCGCACCGGATGCGGAGTGGTGTCGGCAGCGTGGAGTCATGGGTGTGCGTGCAGTGATTAGCTGTATATTATCGTCGCCACGATCGCATCGAGACATCTGTCAGCAATCGCTACTCGATCGGCCCGGTTCGTCCATGATTTGGCCGCGGCGGTAGGGGTCCAGACCGGCGTGTTCACGGGATGACGGTGCCGGTGATGGGGTTGACCGCGGTAACACGCATCACCGGTGATTTTCGAAAATCGGCGGCCGCTTGCGGATACCGGCATCGATGACTAAGCTTCTTCATCTTACGACAGTCGACGCGCATAGACTTTCCATATAGATTAATACTGTAGTTCTGAGATTGTCCAATTTACCTGGTTGATTCGGTGTGAAGAACAACGGTGAACATCTTGCCTAATAAGAATACCTGGCTATTCGTGGCGATCGTCATCGGCGGCTGCGCCACGACGCCCGAGCCCCAGCCGCTGCAACCTCTGTTTTTTCCTCCGCCACCGGAGCAGCCTCGATTTGTATTCGAGCGTATCATCACCGGCAGTGCGGACCTGATTCAAGGCGACGCGAAGAAGCGTTGGCGGCGACTGCTGACCGGTGAGCGCGAACGGGGTATCGGCATCGAGAAACCGCATGATGTGAGCGTCTGCAAAGGCCGTATATTCGTCAGCGACTCGGTTAATCGCGTCGTCCAGGTTTACGATGTCCCCGGGCAACGAAACTTTCCGATCGGTGTTACCGAACCCGGTGTGCTGGTCAAGCCACTTGGACTGACCACAGACTCCCAGTGCAATTTGTATGTGGCGGACTTTACCGCAAAGCGTGTCAACATCTACGACCAAGACGGCAAGTTTATAAAGGCCATCGGAGGACTGGATTGGTTCGACCGTCTGTCTAATGTGGCCGTTGACGAAAAGCAACAACGTATCTTTGCTGTAGACACGGGTGGTTCGAGAAGTCCAAACCATCGCATCAGGGTGTTCGATGCGGTATCCGGAGATCACCTTTACGATATCGGAAAGCGCGGCACGGGAAATGGAGAGTTTAATATGCCGCGCGACGTGCAATTTGGCCCCGACGGGCTTTTGTATGTGGTTGACTCGGCAAACTTTCGTGTGCAGGTGTTACGCCCAGACGGCACGTTTGTCAGAAGTTTTGGTGCTCTCGGCCTGCAACTCGGACAATTCGCCCGTCCCAAGGGAATTGCCATCGACCCGGACGGCAATGTCTACGTCAGCGACGCATCCTACGGGAACTTTCAAATCTTTGACCCCCAAGGTCAGTTATTGTTATTCATCGGCGGCCGATCAGCGACATTTGGCCGCGCCAACTACATGTTGCCGGCCGGTCTACATGTGGACGAGGATGGCCGCGTGTATATGGTGGATCAGTATTTCCGCAAGATCGATGTGTATCGTCCCGCCCACCTGGCCGAGAACGAGGGATATCTGGGGGTCTGGAACGCATCAAAGTGATCTGACCCAGGTCAAAAATCGATAGTCAAAACGCTCACAAAACCCCAATTTCAATGTGACAAAGTCCGATTCCTAGACTAACTTTATAAGTACTAGGTGATAACAAGTCTTTGTAGTTGTGGGGGTAGTCGAGTAGTGGCCAACCAGGTGTGGCGAAACACCGCGGATACCGTGGTGCCGTTTTGGCTTCGGGCATTTCCTGCCCTGGAGCGAATTCGCGATGCAGCATGGCAAGAGGTGAGCATGGCCGCGAAGACCATGCGGTTGCCGGCGCAATCATTGGTATTTCGTCAGGGCGACGAGTGTACACACTACCTCATGATGCTGGAGGGCTGCCTGCGCATCTATCGGGTCTCGCGCAAGGGCCGTGAAATCGTGTTATACCGGGTGAGTGAGGGTCAGACCTGTCCGGTGACCGCGGCCATGCTGTTGAGCGGGCAGCGCTACCCAGCAGAGGCCGTTGCCGAACGGGATTCCCATCTTGTATTGCTGCCTGCGAAATACTTTCACCACGCGTTGGATCACTCCCAAGGATTTCGGCAGTTTGTGAACCAACGGTATGCCGAACGTGTCAGCGAATTGATCGTGCTTCTCGAAGAGGTTGCCTTTGGTCACGTCGACACGCGGTTGGCGCAATGGCTATTGACCCATTGCGATCAAGACGAACCGATCGAGGCCTCCCACCGTGAGTTGGCCACCGAGCTTGGTACCGCGCGCGAGGTAGTGAGTAGGCAACTGAAGGAATTTGAGCGCTCTGGTTGGGTCAAGCTGGGCCGGCGAAGCATCGTGATCGCCGACCACACCGGTTTGACGCACCTGGCATTGCGGCGCCGTTGAGGTTGTGCGTCGCGGTTAAATATTGTTAACGCGGCGCCCGCTGACGGGCTCGGGCGCGTGCAAGCGCTTATAAATTAAACAGAAATCGGATCCAGTGGTGCAGACATGACGTGGGTCAAGTCTGGTCGTGCAAGGGTGGCGAGACCGTGCCGAGACGACTATATTAACAAGAAAGGCTAGTGCGACCTCGGGATCTGCGGGGGTTCATCGAGCGCGAAGCTTACTTGATCAGACCCACGCAAACGGGTTTTTTTGACCTTGATCAATTTTTTCCTAGCCAATTGGTGGTCGGACGGTGATAAAATCACCGGCGAATTTTGTTCCAAGACCGCCACAGTAACTAGTGGGTCGGGTCGCAGATATGGGTAACTTGGGGTGTCAACTTAAGAGGACGTAATGATGAGAGCAATGGTTAAGAAATCAATCGGCGCGGTTGGGACCGCCATCTTCGCGATATTTGCCTTTAACAACGCTTCGGCGACGGTGGTGGGCAGCTTTCACGATCTTTCGCCATTCACGGCTAATACCACTGCCGTGTGCGTGTTCTGCCACACGCCTCACGGCGGGGATACCTCGTTCGCTGCGGTGCCGTTGTGGAACAAGGTCCTGAATGCACCGGGCGCATACACAAGGTATTCGTCGCTGCTGCTGCCGACACTGGATGGTGCGGAGGCGCCAGTAGGTTCCGTGTCTATCGCGTGCCTGTCCTGCCATGACGGCACGCAAGCCATGGATGTGGTCATCAATCTACCGGGAAGCTACGGTTACAATGCGGCGGGTACCCAGATTGACGTCGGAGCCATCGGCCCGATGGGCTCCCCACCGGTGCGTAATCTGGGCACGGATTTGACCAACGACCATCCGATCAGTATCCAGTACGCTGGCGGCGGTTGCGATGACAGCGATGCGGACGGTACCTGCGTGGGGCCGCTCGGGGACCCGGACTTTAACTTCCCGGAAAAAACCACCATCAACGGCAATCCGGTGTGGTGGATCGATACATCCGTCGGCGTGGCAGGGGTGCGTGAGAAGACCGACCTGCCCTTGTACGCGCGCGCTGACGTCGCCGGTTCCAGCGTGATCGAGCCCACCGTGGAGTGCGGGAGTTGCCACGATCCGCACGACGGCCAGACCACCGGTGGTCCGGGTTCGGTACAGTTCCTGCGGATTTCCAACGCCGGTAGCGAAGTCTGTGTGTCGTGTCATATCAAGTAATTCAGTGTGCGCGCTGACCAGAACGTAAACCGAAAACAATAAGCAGGCCCGGGTAAGGACAGTCGCCTTGCCCGGGTTTTTTTTGGAACTTTGACTCCGATGAACCGGCGGTGCACGAAGACCTTGCAGCTACGCGTTACCTCGTCGTGGCATGTGTGGGTGGGCGTGCTGGCGGGAATAGTGTTGCTGTCCTTGCATCCGCTGCATGCGCAACAGACATCCGGCGCCGTCGAGCCCGATGAAATCATTGCCCGTGTGGGTGACACCGATATTACTCAGGCCGAGTTGACTGCGGCAGTGCGGCGCACCATCCGCCAGACGTTCTATCACGGCAAACCGCCCCAGGGGAAGGAACAGGCGTTCCGGCGTCAAGTCGCGCAGCAGCTCGTCAATCGGGTGCTGTTGCTGCAAGAGGCCCGGCGGCGCGGCATCGAGCCGGACGCCGCGAAAGTGCAGGCGCGGCGCGACGCAATTGAGAAACGCTACGGAAACACCCCGGGCTGGGCGCAGCAAGGCGCCCAGGCATTGGCGACACTCACGACGTATCTACAAGAGAACGACCAGTTACGCCAACTGGAGCAAAACGTCCGCAGGGTCGAGGCGCCGAGCGGCGCAGAACTGCGTGCGTACTATGAGAACAATCGCGACAAGTTCACGGAACCCGAGCGCGTACGGGTGTCGATCATACTCATCAAGACTACGCCGTCCGCACCACCGGCGGCGTGGGAGGCGGCCACCCAACAGGCCCAGCAACTGGTATTGCGCCTCAAGGGCGGTGCTGACTTTGCCGGACTTGCCCGCGAGCATTCCGCGCATGCGTCGGCGAAAAACGGCGGCGACATGGGATATTTGCACCGAGGCATGCTCAATCCGGGCGTTGAGCAAGTGATCGAGAAACTATCTCCTGGTGACTTCACCGCGCCGCTGCGTATCCTGGAGGGGGTTGCGCTATTCCGTCTCGATGAGCGTCTTCCGGCAACCCAGCAGCGTTTCGAAGATGTACAAAAACGGGCGAACCAACTATGGTTACGAGAACAAAGCGATGGCAGATGGCAAGCGCTTCAAGAGAAACTTCGTAGCACCACGTTAATCAAACTGCTGGATCCGTCACTCGCTGGATAATTCGAATAACACAAACTTAGAGAGTCGCATCAAACTAGATGATCCAACTTATACAATTTATATAAATTGTAGGTTGGCATCCTTCCCCGGCGGTTTGAATGTCGTCGAAGAAGAACACGGTGCAACTCCCATGGTCATCTCAAGGGCAGGTTGAATGATCATAGTTAACGAGCCGGAATATCAATCGTCATCAGATTTACGCCGCGGTGACGAGTCGATCACCATGCCGGTGTCCAGACGGTCTGATTCGCCTGCGATATGTTGGCTAGTGTCAACCACGCCATTTCGCGCCGGTGACTGTGTATCCAATGCGCCTGGACGCGAGCCGCCCACCTACTCCGATAAGGAATGTCTCGTCTTCCCCGGCCATACCACCCGGCAACGTAGACAGCGGCTGATCAAGGTGTGCGTAGTGGCGCTGTTTGTCGTGCTACTACAAGTCAGACCCATCAAAGCGGCGATTTGGCCGGTGCGGGTGTGGGGAGATCTCGGGTATACCTATCGCCATGAGGACTCTGACAAACGCGAACACGTCGGACGTGTCAACGTACGTGCGGCAACCTTTATCTCCGAACCATGGATCGCTCAAGTTGAGGGACGCATCGGGCTGCAGGTGAGAGACACTGACGAGCGAGAAATTGATTCCTCCGGAGACTTAGTCGACGGCGAAGTCAGATTACGTCTTTTCCCCCGCAGCCGTTTTCCGTCTGAACTGTATTTTCAACAGCTCGACAGCACCACGGATACAGATCTAACGGGTCTGGATAGGGAACTCACGCGTTATGGCATCGTGCAGATGTACCGAACAGAGATCGGACACCGGTTCCGGGGCAGGTATGAACACACCGACCAGACATTCGATGCGATGCGCAAGACCGATTCCGACCTGCAGGTGGACCGGGATGTCGCCGACTTGTTGGAGCTCGGCTACGATTATTCGTTAGACGGGCATAACATTAGGGCGAGCACTACTTGGCAGCAGATCGACCGCAAGGATACCGGTAATGATTTTGAGCGGTTGTTTGCGACGGTCAACCATCGTTACCGGGATGGGACAAGATTGACCGTCAACAACCGACTGACCTACAACGACAGCGAGACGCAGATCCAACGGTTGCTGGATCGAGACTTCAAAACCACGACGACTAGACTGGAGGTTACGAGTTATACTTTTTGGCGTCCTCAGACACAGCGGGCGAGTTTGATCAATGGTACCGTGCGGTTGGTGGACTCCAGCTCTGGATCCGGAGCGAGCAGCACCGATCAGCAGAGTTATTTCGGGAGTATCGGCGCCACCTACGATTGGAGTCGGAATTGGCGACTGGCGGGCAACGGGTCGCTGTTACATGCCACTGGCGTTGGCAAGGATTCGGCTTTTTTGGGCGGTACGGCGACCTACACTTCGGTAACTATTCCGTGGCACGGTTTTGACTATGGCTGGTTCGCCGGACCCGAGGCGAGCGCGCTGTCCGATGACGTGGGTTCACTCTTTTCTGCAGGGTTTGCGGCCGGCCAGACCTTGTCCCGCAGCATGCCATTGGGTAACAATGCAGTGTTCAGGATTACCGCCCGTCAGAGCGGGAATGTGATCGAAGACACAGACGGCAGGTCGGTCCAGGCACTGCTCCATAACGCCAGCGTCGATTGGCGGAAAACTAAAAAGGCGACAACCGCATCGATCCGCTTGTCGGCCAATGACTCACGAACCTATGGCGGTGGCGGCCGGCAAGGCGATGAACAACGGGAATTTCAGCTCGTCAATTTTCAGGCTTCGGTAAACCAGAATCTCACGCGGGTGTCGAGTCTCATCGGTAACGCAACGATCCAGGTGACACGGAGCGAAATCGGACGCTTGGCTGGTGACGATGACTTGAACCCTACCGCTTCGGTGAATATCGCCTATAATAATCGGCAACTATTTGACGTACCGCGCTTGACGTTCCGATCGGAGTTGCGGGCGTTGAGTGACTCATATTTCCCATTTCTTGACGAAACTCAAGAATTAAACGAACGGGAGACGCTAGTATGGGAAAATAGGGTCGAGTACTGGATTGGAAGGCTGTATTTTACGGTACTAGCACGCGCATCGGAATACAAACGAGGAGACGACTCGCTCATCTTGTTTAACATGCGGCGGTATTTTGGAAATTTTTGATATGCACCTCTCGACCCGGGGAACAACCGAAAAGGAGAAGACATCCATGGCGCTAACACTGTGTAAACGCATAACGGTCCTGGTCTTGACAATAGTGTGTCTGGTTTTATTGACGCATAATGCAAGCCATGCAGAGTATGGCGACGTAGTAATGAACAAATATTCAGATGATTCTGGAATCCGCCCGGTTGTGTTTCCGCATTGGTTCCACCGCGTCCGCTTCCGTTGCAAAGTATGTCATGCGGATCTGGGATTCAAGTTCAAAGCCGGTGGCAACGACATAAATATGTTGAAGATCATCGATGGAGAATACTGCGGCGCGTGCCACAATGGAGATATCGCCTGGTCGGTGGAGAACTGCGATCTGTGCCATTCCGGTAAACCCAAGACACCGACTCAGGTCCACGAAAGTACGTTGCAGAAATTAATCAGGCCCGCTGGCGCCCCGAAGTAACGGGAGGTGATCACTATGGTTCGCTCAAAATTTTTCGTGTCGTTGATATCCTCGTTGGGAATCATCGCACTGTCTGTCGCTTGGATGCCGGTGCCGGATGCCGCGGCGGCGGATCCGAACACCTTTAACCGCTTGATGAAGCCACCGTCAAAGCGTAATCCGCCACCCACGCAAGATGGCATTCATGACCCGGGCTCAATCGGCACGCAGGGGCTGCAGACGCCTCGCGAGGCGTTTAAACCTCTTCCCCCAGCCCAGTCTGGTAACTATGTCGATTGGGTCAAGGCGTTTGACGCCAAGAAAATCCAGCCGCGATTCGATAGCAAAGACCCCAAGGCGAAACCGGTGATTATGGATCTAACCATCGTGCGCCAGGTCAAGGGATCGATGCCGGATGTCATATTCCCGCACAAGCAGCATACTGAATGGTTGGACTGCTCGAACTGCCATCCGGTGCCGTTTGTGCCGCAGAAAGGCGCTAATCAAATGAGTATGGCGTCTATTATGCTTGGTGAGTCGTGCGGTGTATGTCACGGCAAGGTGGCATTTCCGGTTGCCGATTGTCGTCGTTGCCACACAGAAACCAAAGGCAAGGCAACCAAGACCTCCGCCAAGGCAGCGGCCAAGCCGGCAAAAAGTAAGAAAAAGTAAGATAAATACGTGTGTTAGGCGCCGCGCAGACTTCCTGTGCGCATTGTAATCTGCGCCGGCATCTAGGTGTGGATTCGGGATGGAACTAAACCTCTAACTGAGCTTCCAAACCAGCAGAAGCCGACAGTGAGGGAAGAGAGTTGAAGCATTTCGTGTCCATGCCGCCGTTACTCGCATTTTGTGGGGGATTAGCCGTTGCAAACGCCCAGGATGAGAGCGACATTGCGGCGGTGATCAACCGCCAACACGCTATCAAAAGACTTATCGAAGAGTCAATCGCATCAAGCCAGATTGATCTTGCCTCGCATCATCGATCGCAGGCCAAGCGCGACCGGGCGCGGGCCCTGAATCGTCACGCGGTTGCTGCCCAGGAAACGAAACGCCACCAACTCGCCAACGAGTTGCTCACGAGTGCAACGAGCACAATGTTTCAGGCGGTGCGTATGGCCGGGCGGCCGCCGGAGTTGGCCAACAAGCGTGCGCGGGATTTTCTGGTATCTACATCCCGGGGTAGGGGCCGTTGCGGGGTAGCACAATCATGTGGTTTGCCAGGGACATAAACAGAATACGGCGTGTTTTCGCGGGCGCCGGCATCGCCTTGCTTACCGTCATGTTCGGCGTTCATCTTGCTTACGCCGGGAAGTGGCTGCCATTGAACAAAGACGGATTACATGATCGGCGTAGTCCGGGTTTAGAATTGCTGCAAAGCCCGGAAGCGGCATTGGGTTCACTACCCACCGATACCGCCGGCAACAAAGTGGATTGGAGCCGGGCCATGGACGAGCGCCTCATTAAACCACGGGCTGCTCTAGCAGGGGACAAGACAGTACAGGTGCTTGATCTCAATATCATCATGAGTGACACGGCGGGGCATCCCAATGTACTGTTTCCCCACAAGGTGCACACTCAGTGGCTCGATTGCGCGAACTGTCACGAAAGCCTGTTCAAGTCAAAAACCGGCGCCACCCCGGTTTCCATGGGCAGTATTCTCCGCGGCGAGCACTGCGGCGTTTGTCATGGCGCGGTTGCATTTCCCCTTACCGAATGCAGGCGCTGTCACACGCTGCCGCACGACAGTTAGGTAAATCAACGATGCAGGCGACCATCCACATAACCAAGCTGAGGTTGCTTCCGGTTGCGATGCTGTTACTGGTTGGAAGCGCGGCGGTACGCGCCGAATTCGGCGACATCGTCCTCAATAACGTGTCAGAGCAGCAAGGCATGCGGCCGGTCATTTTTCAGCACTGGTTTCACCGTATACGTTTTCAGTGCCGGGTTTGCCACAATGAACTCAAATTTGAGATGCGGGTCGGGGCGACACAAGTCACCATGGACCAAATCAGCCAGGGCAGGTTTTGTGGTGCCTGCCATAACGGCGAAATAGCCTGGACAGTCGAAAACTGTGACTTATGCCACACGGGTAAGCCGGGCTTGACCACCAAAATCCAGGGCGGTCACGAAACGAAGGGCCCGGGTATCTGGTAAGTGAGCACCCCGTTTCAGTGTGCGAGCTTCATCATGAAGCGCAACACCGACACGCCTTTGGCGATAGTGATTTCTGTATGCACAGCGCTGTTTTTATTCACCGCGGCTCTTGCCGACACAAAAAGTTCATGCGCTAAGGGCGCAGAGAATCCTTTAGCGCTGTGGCGCCATGTGAGTCATGGGCTGGTGCAGACAAATCTTGGTTCTGGCTCACGGATGAACGGTCAAAGCATGCCACGACACGTTTATTTCTTGTATCCGAAGGCGATCGCCGCTCATGCCAATGAACTGTTCATATTCGATGCGGGACACGGCACAATTTTCCGGTTCGACCAGACACGAAACGTGCTTCATAGTTTTGCGCGGTTGCCTGCGAGCAACGCTGAAGTGGACTTGTATGTGGATACCGATCTGTCCGTGTACGTGGCTGACTCGCATGGTCGCGAAGTTCGGCAATACGACCGGCAGGGAAATCTGATGCAGCGCTATCGGAATACTCAGAACCTGCCGCAGCCGGTAGCCGTGGTAGTAGGTCCCGACGATGCAAGCATACTCGTCGCCGATGGGCTAAGGGCAATCGTTTTAGCATTCAATCGACTCGGTAGCGTAACCGGGAGCTTGGGCGCGCGTGTGATGCAACCGATACCGTTTCGAGATATCGTAGCCATGGCGCGCGGCCGAGGCCAGACGTTCATTGTGGATCAGCTGGGTCAACTGGTGTATGCGTTTGGACCAGATCAGCGTTTTCATGCAGTGTTCGGCGAGGATAACTTAGAGCAGCCTGAAGCCATCGCGGTGGATGACTATCGGCGGGTGTTCGTGGTTGACCGTTTCGACAATACGATTAAGGTGTTTCGTGACACTGAACTGGACACCGTCATAGCCGGTGATGGCGATGCACGATCTTGGTTTCAAAACGTGCTGGATCTATGGTATAGCGATGGTTTTCTCTATGTGGCGGATGGCGCAAACGCCCGCGTGAGTATCTTTAACGTGCTCCCACCATGCGAGTAACGGCTAAGGAATTTCTAACCCTCGCCGTTGCCGTATCCGTGCTCGTCGGATGTGCCTCGGCACCGACGGTGATGACTTTGTTCCCCAGCGGCAGCGAGCCAGCGCGAGCTCTGGTATGGCCGCCACCACCGGATATCCCGCGGTACCAGTTTGCGGGTGAACTCGCCGGTGAGCGTAATTTCGGTTTAGCCGAACAATCTCGGCCCGGCACCGGTGAGCGCGTTGTTCGTTGGTTGGTGGGGCTGGGCGCCGGGTCGCAGGAGGACCCTCGGGAGCTGGTAAGGCCACAGGCAGGCGCAATGGATGACCGCGGCCGGATCTATGTGACCGACGTCGGCCGTAAGGCGGTGTTCGTATTCGACGAGCCGCAGGGCAAGCTTTTCATTTGGGATCAGGCCGGGGAATACACATCGTTTGTGTCTCCAATCGGTATCGTTGTGGGACGGGATGGCGAGGTCCTGGTGGCGGATTCCGGCTTGCGGCGTATCGTCCGTTTGGACCGCTCCGGTGTACCGCGAGGTAGTTTTGCCCAGGGTATCGTCGGCCGGCCAACGGGGTTGGCCCGCGACCCCCAATCGGGTCGTATTTTTGTTGCCGATACCGCCCAGCATGACATCAAGGTGTTCAACGATCGGGGCAAATTGATGCAAACGATCGGCCGGCGTGGCAAGGAACTGGGAGAGTTCAACGCACCGACGCACCTGGCATACAGGGACGGCTATTTATATGTGAGCGATACCTTGAATGCCCGCGTGCAGGTGCTGACGGCTGGCGGTGAGCCGGTCAACAGCCTCGGAGCACGCGGCTTGTTCGTGGGCAATCTGACCCGACCCAAGGGCATTGCCGTTGATCATGATCGGAATATCTACGTCGTGGAAGGCTATTACGATCATCTGTTAGTATTTGACGAAGATGGGCGTTTCCTACTACCGATTGGCGGAACCGGCACCGCCGTGGGGCGGTTTTTCCTGCCGGCGGGTGCTTGGACAGACAAGCTCGGTCGTGTATTCGTCGCTGATATGTTCAACGGCAGAGTGGTAATCTTCAGATATTTGGGAACATGATCACACCACGTCGCGTCATTATTTCGATCTGCACCGCCGTGTTGGTGAGTTTGGCCGTACCAGCGATGGGCGAGATCATTTCCGACATCGCCAGAACAAAGCACAACCTATCCGTGGATGGCCCGGGTCCGGTGCGGGCGATTAATGAAACCAAGATCTGCGTGTTCTGCCATACGCCTCATGCCGCGACCCTGGCGACTGGTGCCCCCACCCCGCTTTGGAATCGTGAGCTGTCTGGAGCCACATATGAGGTCTATACCTCGTCGTCCCTGGATGCACTCACTATTCAAACGCAACTCGACCAGCCGGGGGGGAGTTCCAAACTCTGTCTATCCTGTCATGACGGTACCATCGCGCTTGGCACTGTCAACGTGACCGGCGGGCGGCAAAACGTGACCATCCAATTGAGCGGTGCGGCGGGTGACGGGAGGATGCCCGCCGGAGAGGGTGTCGACACCGGATTCACGCGGGATTTGGGGCTCGATCTGCGCAATGACCATCCCATCTCGGTAACCTATGACTACAACCTGGCAGTGGCCGATAGCGAACTCCTGAACCCCGAGGTAGAGACCCACATTGGAGTGCGCCAGCCGGGCGTGCGGCCTGCCGTTCCTTTAGAGCTTACCGGCACCGGTGGCGAGCCGCAGATACAATGCGCGACTTGTCATGATCCGCACATCCGCGACTCGGATCAGACTAAGAATATCAAGTTTTTGCGCTTGAACCGGTTTCAAGAAGCGGCACCATCGATCGGAGTTTTCGATCAAACCAACGACATCGGCTGCCTGGCCTGCCACGACAAGGGAGGATGGTCAACCTCCGCGCATGCCGATCCCACTGTCGCCGATGAGACATACCTCAGTTCTGATAGTGAACTTAGAGATTTCCCCGCCGGCATTGCCGTGTGGCAAGCGGGATGCGTGAATTGCCACGACAGCCACACCGTGAGCGGCGCCCGATGGTTGCTAAGAGAAGGGACCGATGACGCGACCAATTCGCCGAAGACCGGCGGTAATTCGGCGGTTGAGGAGACGTGTTATCAATGCCACTCGGCGACACCGATCATAAACAACCCAAGCGGTGAGGTCAAAGACATCGAGAGCGATTTCGCACTGGCCATCCACATGCCCATCAGTGATGACGACGATTCGAGTAGCGAGGCCCATGACATCACCGATAACGATCTCGTCGAGGATCAGGAGACCTTAGGCAAGGGCGACCCCGACAACCGGCATGCCGAATGCAGTGACTGCCACCATTCCCACCGGTCGATGCGCAACGAGCGGTTTAACGGCACTGGACCCGGGATCCGTTCTGCACACACGCTGGGCACAAACATCGCCTCCGGCGCGCTGCGCGGCGCGTGGGGTATAGAGCCGGTGTATGGCAGCACATCGTTCCTCAGTCTACCCAGTTCGTATCTGGTGAAAAAAGGCGATGGCGGTAACGGTGCCAGTGTGTCCGTAGACAGCGCATATGTGACGCGGGAGTATCAGATTTGCCTCAAGTGTCATTCGGATTACGGTTTCGACGACGACAACGGCTTTCCGACCGGTAGCCGGCCCAATCTAGGACGTTTTGGGGGCAGCACCCCTGCGGGCACCAACGGCCTCACCCAGTACACCAACCAGGCGATGGAGTTTCAGGCCCCAGGCGGGGACACTGGCGAGCCCGGCGGCAATCATCGCTCCTGGCATCCGGTGATCGACGGCACCGGACGGACGCTGGCGGACCGGAATACGGATGCACAGGCGTTCGTGTCACCGTGGGGCAACGATGTGGGCAATCAAACGATGTATTGCTCCGATTGCCACGGTAACAACACCGAGGCCGGCACTGTGCAACCGTCCGGTAGCAACCCGTGGGGGCCGCACGGCTCCAGCAATGCGTTTTTACTCAAGGGGTCGTGGGACGCACAACAGGGCACCGGGGATCCCAGCGGGTTGTGTTTCAAGTGCCACGACTACACCACCTACGCCACGGCACAAGGCCAAAACCGCTCCAGTGGTTTCGGTGACGGCAATAGCAACTGGCATGGTTTGCACGTCGATAAGATCGGCGCCATCCGTTGCTCGTGGTGCCACGCTGCCGTACCCCACGGCTTCAAGAACAAGGCGCTGCTGGTTAATCTCAATGACGTCGGTCCCGAGGCCGGTCTCGCTCCGGATACCGAGATGCCCGAGTACTACACTCAAGAACCCTACTACTTGAACGCTGTAAACAAGATCACCAGCTTTCCCCGCAGCGGGGAGTGGGATGTGAACGACTGTGGATCGAGTAGCATGATCGTGGGGCCGGGATCGAGCGACGAAGAGCCGGGGAAGGTGTGGATGGCCCAGGTATGTTCGAATCCGCCGTGATGATGCTGCGCCGCCTCGCTTCGTTGAAACTAACTCTGGTCGGCATGTTCGCGCTCGCAATAGGTGTGTTGGCAAGCTACAAGATGACCAATGCCCCGGTGGGTTATGTGGTTGCGCCACTGGTGATGCTTTTCCTGAACCTGGTGAGCGCGCTGATCACGAATCCCCGGTTCCGCCGTCAGGCTGGACTGCTCGTATTTCATTATGGTCTGGTGGCGGTGATCGTAGTGGCCGCCGTAGGCCAGATGACTCAGTTCAAGGGGCGTTTGGAGATCACCCAGGGTCAGATGTTTACGCCGGACATGGTGCAGACCGTCCGTGAGGGTCCATGGCATCCACACGACCGGCTGGCCGCGGTTTACTTTCGCCAGGGCCCGCTGTCCGTCGCGTATGCGCCGGGATTACAGCGCGGCCGCACTCGAAGTCAGGTGGCCACGCATGAGCAGCGGGGCATGGTCAGTTTTGGTGACAATGTACCGTTCGAGGCCGCGGGTTACCGCTTCTACACGACCTCCAACAAGGGTTATGCGGTGCTGTTCAACTGGCTCGGTGACCATGGTCAAGCCAGTACCGCGGCGATTCATCTTTCCTCGTATCCGCTGCGCGACTGGAAGCAAATTCGCCGTTGGACGACACCGGGTGGTAGCGAAATCGAGGTCGAACTTCAGCTTCCGCAGCAGGTGCCGCTGGACCGGTCGTGGACACTGGACAGCCGTGATGCGGCAGGTGCGGTCAAGGTGGCACTGCAAAGCGGGCGAGTACAGGTGCTCACAGCGGGTGACGAGATTCGAGTGCCCGGTGGCCGCTTACGCTATCAGGGCCTGCGCATGTGGATGGGTTACGAAGTCTTTTACGATGCTACCTTATCCTGGTTGTTCGCGGCGGCCTTCATCGCGGTGTTGGGACTGGTGTGGCACTTCTGGACCAAGATCTGGTCGCAACCGCTGCCTGGTGTTGCGACTGAGCGGAGTAAGCGACGAGTTACGGATGGTTCCGCCGTTGGTGTCTGAATCGGTGTGGCTATGGGGCGGGCTGGCCGGGTATGCCGCGAGCACCGCGGCTGCCTGGCATGGCGCCTTTACGCGTCGGTCTCACGACCGTTTGATCTTGGTCTCGTTGGTTACCGGTGTTGCGCTGTTCGCGTTCAGCATCGCCGAGCGCTGGATGCGTATCGGATACGGACCCTTTCTAACCATGTTCGAAATCCTGCTGAGTAATCTGTTCAGTCTGGGTTTGATTTACACCATTGCGTATTGGCGCATCACCTGGGTGCGTCCCGGTTCTGTCGTCGCGTTGCCGATTCTGTTGCTTTTAGGGCTTTGGTTGCTCATCGTTTCTGCCGAACCCAGCCGGCTGCCGGCTACTTACGATAACGTCTGGCTGTGGGTACACGTGGGCGTGGGCAAGGTGTTTCTAGGATTGTGTCTCGTCGCGGTGGGCATCGCTGGTGTGTTATTGCTGCGTAAAAGCGGGGCCGTGCGCAACGTGTTCACGGCATTACCCGGCGACGAGACTCTGGATGCCCTGGCATGGCGATTCATGGCGTTGGCGTTCGTGTTCCACAGCTTGATGCTGATCGCGGGGGCGGTGTGGGCGCAGGATGCGTGGGGCAGATATTGGGCCTGGGACCCCCTCGAGACATGGGCCTTCATCACCTGGTTGACGCTTGGGGTCTCGCTGCATTTACGTGTTACCTACCCACTTCCGCTATGGACCGGTTGGTGGATGATTATCGGGGTGTTTTTGGTTGCATTTTTGACCTTTTTTGGCGTGCCATTCCTGAGCCTGGCGCCACACCAGGGGATTTTATGAGACGCAGTGCCGATCTCAGATACACAGCGCTGTGGGTTACCGGCGCGGCGGTGATGTTATTGGGGTTGGTGCTCGCGTTAACCTCCGGTCAGGGCTTATGGCTGGCATCAACGCCATCGCCGAAGCAAGCACGCAGTGAGCCGTCTCAATCGACCGAGACCGCCCATGTGCATGTCATGCGTGAACCAGAAATTGCCGAGCGGTTTGAACAAGCCAAATTCATGCTGCACGCCAGGCAATACGACTATGCGGTCGCGGCGCTGCACCGGCTGCTCCAGTTGGTGCCAAAGATGCCCGAGGCCCATGCCAACATGGGGTTTGCATTATTGGGGCAGCAACGATATGCGGCGGCGCGGGATTTTTTCCGTTCCGCCATCGAGCTTAACCCGCAACAGGTGAACGCTTACTATGGACTCGCGGTCGCATTGGAAAGTCTCTGCGATGCGGGTGCTGCGATCGGTTCCATGCGTACCTACCTGCACTTGTCGAAATCCAAAGATCGCTTCGCCGATAAGGCACGCGCTGCGCTCGGGGAGTGGCAATCGGCGCAGCGGCAGCGAGCAGTGAAGGGTACGCCGGATCCGCGATGTGTCACCGCCGGCTCGTCCGTGGTGCCGGCAGCGCGTGAATCCCGGCGATAAGCGGGCCCGCGAACAAGTGATAACGATTCGAAAAATGGTCGTGGCGATGTAAGGGCGCGAATATTGCGAACGGACTCAGGCTGGATGATATTGTGACGCCCGATGTTGTGATATTTCACATACTCTAATATAGTCATTTACTATCCCAAGTACTTCCGGAAAGATCAGATATCTCGCTGTTACCAAGGGAGGATAACTATGAAGATTTCGCGCGTGGTAATCGGTTCCATGGTGCTGTTCTGGGTTGGCGGCGTCTGTGCCCAGTCCACCAAGATGCCGCCGCGTCCGAGTGTGATGTGGACCGTGGTGGAACAAAAGCTGGTAGATAGCGGTGACGTGGCGCGGGGCAAACAGATCGCAGAACGCTGTAGCCATTGTCACGGCGAAAACGGTATCGGGGTTGAGCCCGGGGTACCGAATCTCGCCGGACAGGTGCGCGCCTATACCTATAAGCAGTTGCAGCACTACAAGGCGAAGGGGCCGCGCAATCACAACCCGATGAGACGTCGAGTGCGCCGGCTAAGTGATCAGGACATGGCGGACGTCGCTGCATGGTATGCATCCTTGGAGCCTGCTGAGCCGGACTTGTCTCAGGCTCCAGTATCGGAGGGGATTTCAAAATTGGTGGAGCGCGGTGACCAGACACGGGGTCTTACCGCCTGCGCGGGGTGTCATGGTGTGCGTGGCGAGGGGGCGCCCATCGATACGCCGGCCATCGGCGGCCAGAAGTTCGAATATTTCCTGGCGACGATGCAACTGTTTGCGCAGCGAGACCGTGCCCGTGATGTCTATAATAGTATGTGCGATCTGACCGGCCGGCTGACAGACGAGGAACTGCGTGGCCTAGCGCGGTACTATGCGCGACTCGGGGGGCACAAGACGTCGTCAAAGTGACGCATGGATGGTCGATATCGGGCGTCGGAAATAATGAAAACCCGACAGCCACGATTGCGTAGAATCGGGTAACGGCGCGCATCCCGCCCGCCGCTGCAAGCTTCTATTCTGGTGCCGAGGACCGCATCTCGCATTCTAAGTGCAGGATCCTTTGTGCGTGTTACTCTAAAAACCGGCCGCCCGCGCAGCACTAAACGGGCTACAATAGACGTATAGATAATCATCCTGATGATAAGCGGTAGATGCTGGCTGGAGGCACGCCAACGAATATTTTGACGGGGGCGGACCGGCAACGCGGATCACGACGTGTTGGCACGCTATCGACTCACCGGGGCCGAAATAGGCATATGATCTAACAATGACTGGATCTCGATTACAGAGCTTGGAATTCGACGAGGCCTTGATACGCCGTTACGATCAGGCCGGCCCGCGTTACACGTCATACCCGACGGCAGTGCAGTTTCACGAGTCGTTTGGCGCCGATGCCTATCGCGCGCGCGCGCGCGCGACCAATGTTGGCATCAATGCCCGGCCGTTATCGCTGTATTTTCATATTCCGTTTTGTGACACGGTTTGTTTCTATTGCGCCTGCAACAAGATCGTCACCAAGAATCGAAAACACGCGATTCCCTATCTGGCACACCTGCATCAGGAGATTGGTGCGCAAAGCGAGTTATTCGATCGTAATCGGGTTGTCGACCAACTGCACTGGGGCGGGGGCACGCCGACTTTTCTGAGTCACGTGCAGATGATAGAGCTGATGCGGGTGACAGGTGATCACTTTCAACTGCGTAATGATGATCAGGGGGAGTATTCGATCGAAGTCGATCCCAGGGAGGCCGACGCCGAGACCATGGCGTTGTTGAGGCAAATCGGTTTTAACCGCCTGAGCCTGGGGGTGCAGGATTTTGAGCCGGATGTACAAAAGGCGGTAAATCGCATTCAGAGTGAGGAACAAACCCTTGCGGTCATGAACGCCGCGCGGCGCGTGGGTTTCAAATCCGTGAACGTCGATTTGATCTACGGCCTGCCTCTCCAGAGCCGTGAGACCTTTGCCCGTACCATCGACCGGATCATCGATGCCGATCCCGATCGGTTGTCTATATTCAATTACGCGCACTTGCCGGACCGCTTCAAGACCCAGCGTCAGATCAACGCGGACGAACTCCCGGTGCCGTCGGAGAAGTTGGCGATACTCAGGCTTACGATCGAGCGTTTGACGGATGCGGGCTACGTTTATATCGGCATGGATCATTTCGCCAAGCCTAACGATGAACTAGCCATCGCTCAGCGTGAACGCAAGCTGTATCGCAATTTTCAAGGTTACTCCACGCACTCTGACTGTGACCTGATCGCTATGGGGGTCACCGGAATCGGAAGCGTCGGAAATACCTACAGCCAGAATGTTCGTACGGTGGATGAATACTACGCGATTCTAGACAAAGGTGAATTGCCGGTGTTTCGCGGTATTGAACTGAACAAGGACGATCTTTTGCGGCGCCATGTGATTGGTGAGCTCATTTGTCATTTCTCTTTGGGTGCACGCGATGTCGAGAACCGTTTTAACATCGAATTTGCATCTTATTTCGCGCCGGAAATCGAGGCATTACGAAAACTGGAGGTCGATGAATTGCTTACCGTGGAAGATCAAAACATCGAGGTCTCACCCAAGGGACGTTTGCTGATCCGAAACATCTGCATGGTATTCGATTACTATCTCAATAATGAGGGTGAAGCGCACACCTTTTCCAAGGTCATCTAGCACTCACACGCCAGCGGCGACATACTCGAGCCCGAAATAACCGAAACCAGCCAACAGCGGTCCTGGCTTATGGTCCGTTGGCGATCGGATAGATCATTGAATAAGGCTGTTCATGATTGCTAGCGATGCGGTCGGTACTGCTCATTGCGGACTCAGCCGAGGCGGCTAATTCTCGGCCCACCATTTCATCAACGAGGTGCGTGCATGACAGGCATTCATCCCTTTCGCATCAACGTCCCTGACGAGACCCTCGATCGTATCCGCACCCGGGTCGCGGAATACCCCTGGCACGAAATGCCCGATGATGGGGGTTGGGCTTACGGCACCAATCTGGAATACATGAAGGAGCTTTGTGCGTATTGGCTCGATGATTTCGATTGGCGCAAGCACGAAGCGGCGATCAACCGGTTCTCTCACTATACTGCCCCCGTCGACGGCATCGACCTCCACTTTATTCACGAGAAGGGCAGCGGGCCTGCGTCCCTGCCGCTGATCATCAGCCATGGCTGGCCTGGTTCGATCGTCGAATTTCTCGACATCATCGAGCCGCTGGCCCATCCAGAGCGTTTCGGCGGCGACGTAGACGATGCGTTCGATGTCGTGGCGCCGTCGTTGCCCGGGTTCGGCTTCTCGGGTCGTCCGCCGCGCCCGATCGGACCACGCAAGGTGGCCGGCCTGTTCGATACATTGATGACCGAGGTGCTGGGATACGACGGCTATTTGGCCCAGGGCGGCGACTGGGGCGGGGCCGTTTCGACTTGGCTCGGGTTCGACCACGCGCAAGCGTGCCAGGCTATCCACATCAACATCATGACGATGCGCCACCCCGATGGTCCGCAGGGGCCGGAGGAAGAGGCCTGGTCTGTTGAATTCAAGCGTGAGCAGTTAATGGAGAACGGTTACCGGACGCAGCAGGCGACCAAGCCGCAGACCTTGAGTTACGCGATGATGGACAGCCCCGTCGGCGTCGCCGCCTGGATTATCGAAAAGTTCAAGTCGTGGTCCGATATCGATGGCGACGACATCGAAAGCGTGCACACCAAGGACCTGCTACTGACGAACATCATGGTCTATCTGGTCACCGGCACCTTCAACACCGCTTCGTGGATCTACTATGGAAGGCGCGAAGAAGGCGGTCGCATACTGTCACGCGAAGGCAAACGTGTCGAAGTGCCGACGGCAGTAGCCTTGTTTCCAGCCGAACTCCTGTCCTGGCCGCCGCGGTCCTATGTCGAGCGTATCTACAACGTCGCGCGCTGGACCGAGATGCCGCGCGGCGGTCACTTCGCGGCACTGGAGCGGCCCGATCTGCTGGTCGACGACATCCGGGCTTTCGCTCGCGCGTT
>CALZGZ010000043.1 GCA_945787105.1 uncultured Gammaproteobacteria bacterium | reverse complement strand
CCAGGTTTTTCTCGACCTCGTTGACCTTCTACCGTGAAGCTGGTGATTCGTGCAATCAACTGTACTCATTATGCGATGCCAATGGATGGACAAGATTGGTGCTTTGTGGGTTATCAGATCTCGCTGAGATTGCGTTTGTACGTGCCTTGGAGTCGCCGATAAAGATTGTCGCGGTGTTCGATCTTGAGAGTCGAAAAAAACAATTCTTTTCGGTCTCGGTTTGCAGTGTCTGGCATGAACTACCGGGTTGTGACGCGTATCTGATCACTGATCTCGTAAATCCCCTAGATCGCTATCGTTGGTTGGCCGAACGGGCAGATAAAGAACGATTGTTGATCCCAAGTGTATTGGGGATCGAGGGTGCGGTAACCACTGAGGGGATGGAAGAGCTGCTGCACGACGCCAGCAATTAACAGAAGAAGGAGAAAATACTATCCTTATGCGGTGGCGAAATACACTGCATGGCGGTAGCGTGGATAAAATCTTATTTTACTACATGATAATAATTCGGGTGTAACGTGACGAAAAAGAAAGCATTGATTACTGGTATTACTGGGCAGGATGGAGCCTATCTCGCGGAGTTTCTCCTACGGAAAGACTATGAGGTGCACGGTATCAAGCGGCGCACGTCATTGTTTAATACAGCACGCATAGATCATCTATATCAGGATCGACACGAAGTCGATGTGGAATTTTTTCTACACCACGGAGATATGACGGACTCGAGCAGCCTGCTTCGTGTTATCCAGCAAGTGCAGCCCGACGAGATTTATAATCTTGCGGCACAAAGTCACGTAGCAGTGTCCTTCGAAGAACCTGAATATACTGCAAACGCTGACGCAGTGGGTGCATTGAGACTCTTAGAAGCGATCCGAATCTTGGGTTTGGCCGACAAAACACGCTATTACCAGGCATCTACTTCCGAACTCTTTGGTCGGGTGCAAGAGGTCCCGCAGACCGAAACCACACCTTTTTATCCACGTTCCCCGTATGGCGTTGCCAAGCTTTATGCGCATTGGATAACAGTCAACTATCGTGAAGCATATGGGTTATATGCATGTAATGGCATCTTATTCAATCACGAATCACCAATACGGGGAGAAACATTTGTAACGCGTAAGATTACCCGTGCTCTTACCCGCGTCGCGGTTGGGTTACAACAGCGTTTATACCTAGGTAATCTAGATGCGCGAAGAGATTGGGGACACGCACGGGACTATGTAGAAATGCAATGGCTGATGCTACAGCAGGATCAACCGCGAGATTACGTAATTGCGACTGGCGAGCAAAGAAGCGTCAGGGACTTCATAAATGTGGCAGCGGAGAACCTAGGATTTCACTTACGCTGGGAGGGTGTCGAAGCGGAAGAGACAGGTTCCTTGGATCAACTTGAATACGAAGTGTTGGAAAGCAGGCTGGAAGGTTTTAGTATCGATAACAAATTACTTCCTAAAATCGGTGATACTATCGTGGCCATAGATACACGCTATTTTCGTCCAACCGAAGTCGAAAGTTTGGTGGGCAACGCAATCGCGGCGCAGCAACAATTAGGTTGGAAACCGCGGACAAGCTTCGAAGAACTTGTTGCCGAAATGGTGAAGGCGGATTTGCAGCTTGCAGTGCGCGAACGGGTGGGTTGATTAGTAGAATATCAGGTATGTTCAAAGTCATTGTCGTCACTGGCGGTGCTGGATTTATCGGATCGGCGCTTATCCGCCGCTTGATTACCAACACCGATGTGACCGTTGTCAACATCGACAAATTGACTTATGCCGCAAATTTGGCGTCGTTGGACAGCGTGCGTAATTCCGAACGGCATATTTTTTGCCAAGCGGATGTAGCCGACCGGGAAAAGATGCGCGATATCTTCAAACAATATCGCCCAGGCGCAGTTTTGCATTTGGCTGCCGAATCACATGTCGATCGATCGATCGATGGACCACGTGATTTTATTGACACTAACATTATTGGTACTTATACGCTGCTGGACGTCGCGCGGGAATATTGGAACCAATTGTCGGTGGAGAAGCGGGACAAATTCCGCTTTCACCACGTATCCACCGATGAGGTCTACGGAAGCCTGCAGAAAATAGGTTATTTCACAGAGGTTACGCCATACCGTCCCAACTCACCCTATTCGGCGAGTAAGGCGGCATCGGATCATCTTGTGCGGGCCTGGCACAAGACATATGGTTTGCCCACGTTAATGTCAAATTGCTCCAACAATTATGGTCCTTATCAGCACCCGGAGAAGCTAATTCCATTAGTAATTCATAAGGCACTGCGCGGAGAACCAATACCCGTTTATGGCAATGGTGATAACGTACGTGACTGGTTATATGTAGAGGATCACGTAACAGCATTGCTAGAGATAGCGACCCGGGGAACCTCGGGTGAAGTCTATAATGTCGGCGGCTATAACGAGAAGCAGAACATCGAAGTCGTGCGTGAAATTTGTTCTATCTTAGACGAGATTCGCCCATCTAAGGATTCGCACAAAAATCTGATCACGTTTGTCGAAGATCGTCCGGGACACGATCAGCGTTACGCCATCGATGCTTCAAAGATCGCAGGAGAGGTAGGTTGGAAACCAGTAGAAAGCTTCGCCAGCGGATTGAGAAAGACTGTCAACTGGTACTTGGATAACCAAAGTTGGTGCCGGGCGGCCTTGGAACATTATCAGGGACAAAGACTTGGATTGAAGGCAGCGAAATGAGAGGCATCGTTCTTGCCGGCGGTGCCGGGACTAGATTACATCCGGTAACACAAGCAATCTCCAAGCAGCTAT
>CALZGZ010000042.1 GCA_945787105.1 uncultured Gammaproteobacteria bacterium | reverse complement strand
AGACCTTCTGGTCGATCGTATGTAGGCTGATGCTGCGGAAAGGACCTGGGTTTCGCAGAAACACTTCGACGAATGCACCATCCAAGGTTCGAGCCACATAGAGCACGCCATATTGGCCCTTTGGATCATCAAATCGATTCCTGCGCGTCGTACCAAAGTACATCGCACTGCGTTCTGCGTTATGAAAACGATGCCACGTGGAGTCCTTTGGAATCCGCCGGAGAGTAAGCTTTCGCCGATCAAAGTTAGCTGGTGGGGGAGGGTGCGGGCCAGGAGGCGCGCGTTTCTTTTTCACGCAGCGCCCTGCTCAAGATACATCTGCGCTGCCCGGACGACCTGGTTGATCTTTCCACGTCTTAACACGTCCACCGGGCGTCTCTCATTCAACGCTGTATCGTGATTTAAGAAGAACACGAGCTTCATCCAAGGATCGTGCTCCACCAGTACTTCCAGTACCTCCTGCAAGCCGTCAAGTGTTGAACCATCCTTGAATTGCCAAACCGGGTAGACATATCCCCCCGCAGCGGGTACGCCAAGCAGCTTCCCAGCTGCGCGTCGCTGTCCAACTGCCTGTCTGCTAATGCCGAGCAATTTACCAACCTCCATCGGCCCAATGACACCCCCTTCCGCCTCCAGCATCTTTTGCTTCTGGATTGCGCCACGCAATTTCACCAAATATCTAGGGGACTCTTCGGCCGGGCGCCTGGCCACTGTCTCTATTACCGCCAGAATGTCATCGGGTGCTCGGAGCGCGGCGGTTTTATCTTCCGCAGTTAGTCCCTTGACCGCATCGAAAAAAAACCGTGTGATTCTTGCCATAAGCGCTTTATCCGCCGGTGCCTTAAGCTCTTCGAACTCCCGTACCATTTCGTCGACGATTTGGTGTGCTGTGCTGGCCATGGCTCTTACATCTAGTGTAGTTTACATTGCGACATATTCTAACATATGAAAGATCGTAAAGCTTCAGATGATGGTAACAATAGAAACAATGCATGTAATCAACAGGTTACTCATCTACCGATTCATCGCGTTGTGCGCCTTTCTTGTTCGCATTACGCCCCCTCTAGCGCCGGTGTAGCGCCCGCTAATCGTCGTGTAGATAGGTCTCCGTGATGATAACGGACGCGTGGCCGAGATTGAGGTCGGGATGACCGATCGCGGTATTCACGGTAAAAGCCGTTACCAAAAAAAACCGACCTCCTGAGATCGGCCATAAGCGACGATCTCGAGTCAAGGAAGGGCTAAGGTATAGGTGTAAAAGAGCGTTTTCGGGTTGATGACCAAACACGGATGTGAAGTTCGTTTCAATAAACGGCTTCTTCAACGAGGCCTTTGTTCCATGAGCGTGCCAGGCATCGCCCGTAGCGCCTCGACCGGCGCTGTTCCGTTACACGGGGTGGTGATCGGATGCCTTGGTTGTGCAAGTCGGCTATCGGCCCGGTGAAAGCCCAAAGCTTAATGTGACTGATCACCGTCGACGTATGCGGTCCATCCTCCTAAGCGACGACCTCTCGCTTTCATAATTACGTATAGGGGTTTCCTGAATATTTGCGCCGAAAGTCCAGATAAGAAAGGCGCATAAAATCAATGAATTAAAATTCGGAAACGATTTTTGTTTAATCGATTCAATGAGTTTCTGCGATTTTGGGAAATGATCGCCGTTTGGTACGGTTACGGGGACCGATTCATGCAAACAGGATTTGGTCCCTTCGGTCACGTCGATGCATACCTGGCAATACCCCTTCCTTGGCCTGAGGCAGTTTCCGCCCGAGGTCACAGAGTTCGAGATCCATCACTTTTTCGGTTGTAACCGCGAAGAACTCGCTGCGATAAATACGCGTCGCGGCGATTTGCATCGCATAGCGGCCGCGGTCCACATGGGATTTATCAAGATGACGGGGCGCACGCTGGATGCCTTTGACCGAATTCCGGCATCAGTGTTGTCCTTTGTGGGCGAGCAACTCAATCTTGTGGCGCCGGAGTTGTCGACGTTACGCGCCTTGTATCGCTGGAAAGCGACGTTGTTCGAACATCAGTCGTGGGCCGCCAAGCAACTTGGATTTTCATCGTACGTAGAACGTCGACAACGCGTCTTGCTCACCCAACTTCGCCGCGAGGCCGATAAGGCGGTGGTCTTTCCGGAGTTGTTGGGTCCGTCCCCCCAAAGGTACAAAAAGTCCCATAGCGTTTGCACGCAGGTGATGGAGCTCGTTGCGTAAGACGATTTCGTTTATTGTCCCTTACGCACCGCGTCAGATCGCCTAATTCCCGCCGATTGCTGCCCACTTAAGCCCCTACGGTATCCCTATAATAATGTGTCGTGCAGGAACGCTCTGATGAAATCGGTATTGCCCCCATTTCTTGCCATGAGTAATGACGAATTTCTGGGGGGCAAGAATTCTGGTTTACCGGAATATATTCAATGAGATAGAGAAATTCCCGTGGGACCGTTGGTACCTTTGGGGGGACGGACCCCATCTGTCGGATTTGACAAAAAAAATGTACGCGCGATAAAAATTGACCTCCTGAGATCGCCCAGAAGCGACGAACTCAAGTCAAGGAAGGGTTCAGTATAGGGTTCAAAAGCGCGTTTTTACGTTGCGGAGCCGGCAATAAAATCGCACCGGTCCAAAGTCATATTGCATAGTACAGTAAAACTATGCAGCATGAGGGCCGCAACGCTCTCTATCTAAGCGTCCTGATACTTCTCGATTCGCTCTAAATCGTGTCGTAATTCTCGCTCTAGACGCCAGAGATCGTGACGTTGCTGCATGGTGAGCCAGAGCTCTGGTCCATTCCCAATCAGTTTTCCAATTCGTAATGCCGTATTGGGTGTGATGGAATCGGTTTCCGCCAGAATTTTATGTAGAGTCTGCCGCGACACACCGATACGTCGGGCAAACTCGCTCACGGAGATCCCCATCTCGGGTATCACGTCCTCACGCAGAATCGCCCCGGGATGCGTGGGTTCTCGCTGCGGTCGTCTCGCGTTCAATTCAGTCATACTCTTAACGCTCTCTACATCAATGATATTGCTCGAGATCAACTCGAATAGCGTCGCCGTCTTCCCACTCGAACGTTATACAAAAAGGCCCATTAATATGAAGAGAGTAACGTGTGGGTTTGCCGTGAAGTCTGTGAAAATCGAAGCCGGGAATATTCAACCCAGCCAGCCCACTCGCACTATCTAACGCATCGAGTCGTCGTATCGCGCGCCGTTGAAGATCGGTACGGACCCGGCGACTTTGGCCGGTCTCAAACAGCTCTTTCAAGCCCCGGTGTTTGAACGACCGGATCATT
>CALZGZ010000041.1 GCA_945787105.1 uncultured Gammaproteobacteria bacterium | reverse complement strand
GCGATTCCTCGTCGAAGGTAATGGGGGCCTCAATACCGAAGTCCGCGAAGATTGCCGTGGAATCGCAGGTGTTGCCCTGGATGAGCATGCTGAGTTGGTCGCGCGTGATGGGGAAGAATGCAAACCGGTCGAAGAACGTGGCCACTGTATTCACGGCCCACGCCGGCACCGGCACCACCGGTTTGCTGACTCCCGCGGCGCCTGCGACGATGCGGATCACTTCCCGCCAGTCCACGGTCCGCGGGCCACACAATGGAAAGATCTTGCCGCTGGTTTCGGGCATGGTCAATGCATTGACCACGAAGGTAGCCAGGTCACGGACATGAATCGGCGACATTTGAAAACTGCCCGCATCCACCGGTAACAAACCTTCATAAAACAGCGGCGCCGGCAGCGGTGAACGAATCACATCTCGGTAGAGCTGTGTTGCAAACTCAGCATTTCCGCGGGGGTCGCCGAAGATCAATGATGGGCGGAACACGGTCCAGTCGAGGCCGGTGCTCCGCAGGACCTCTTCCGCCATGTATTTGGTGCGCTGGTAACCGGTGCCGTCCGCCTTCACGCCGTTCGCGCTCATCAGTAGAAAACGTTTGACTCCGTTCGCTTCCGCAATGTTCATGCTGAGTTTGGCGCCGTCGAAATGCAGTGCCTGAAAAGTGATACCGTCCTGAGGAAACTCGCGAATGATGCCGATGTTGTATATCACTGCTTCGCTCTCTTTCACAGCCTGGTGCACCGCGTCGGGATCATCGATATCCCCAGGCACCAACCAACAGCGTTCGGCCTGTTCTACCTTGCTCTCGCTGCCCCGCCGTACCAGCAGTACGGGCTCGTGTTCGTTCGCAAGCAATTGTTCGACTATATAGCTGCCGACAAACCCGGTACCGCCAAGAATCGTAACTCTCATGCTAAGCCCCCGATCGTTTGTACCTCTGTTTCTGTCGCGTCGGTTGATGCCTGTCGGCCGCCGCCACCGAACATTCTTGCAATGACGTCGCGGCGATAATCGAAAATCTGTTCAAGATTCGGTCTTACATACATGCGGTGCAGCAGTCCTCCAGGAGCCTTCGGCAGGGGTAGCGGTAAGGCGTAACGTATAAGATCGTGGATGACCGTGGAGGTATTGCGGCGCTCAAACGTGTGCGTATGGTGCCAGAACGAATATGGCCCCTTGATCTGTTCGTCTACGAAGCAAATCGGTGGTTCGTACTTAGTGATCATACTGCGCCAACGTACCTCCACACCCGACAGCTTGACCGTGTAATCAATGATTTTTCCCTGCTCCATTATTACAGGACTCGGCGTCAACACCCGGAACGCCAAGGACGGTGGGGTGATGAGTGCAAGATTCTCCGCCTTGGTAAAGAAAGGAAAGATAGTCTCCAGGGGCTTGGGAACGACTTGCTCGCGTTTCAATGTGTAAATGCGCATAACGATCGTGGTATACGAGTGTTTATGTGGACAATGGACGCGCAGACTCTGTACAACGCCGCTTCAGCCGCCAGCGCGCGAACGGCCTGTATATGATTTCGAGCGCAGGAAGCAGCCGGGTGCGTCGCAACAACCGAGCTAGCCAGCGGTAACGCGGTAGTTCCTCCCACATTGCCGCAAAACCATATGCGCCGGTGTGCCAGACTCCGTCCCGGTCCATGACGTGCAGGCGTGCCATCGCGGTGTCCACGGATAGATCGTACTCAAAAAGTGCTTCATGTTCATGAGTGACGTCCAGCCAACGTATGCGCCCCGTCGGATCTATACGCCGATAATGGTCGATTTCCCGACGGCATAAGGGACAGCCGCCATCGTAAAAAACAGTGGTTTTGTCTGGCTTTAGCACGAAGATGCTTCGCTTGGCTGCGGTGAATTTTTTATAGGTGCGAGAATCTTATTCAAATAATTGTCAAGGTTGTGTGAAGAGGAACCTGTGGCCTTTTAGCGCGCATTTGTCCGGTCTGTTTGTATGAATGAGGTCCAGACAATTATCAAAAGCCCCCAGCAGTGTCTTGCCAATATTGAATTATTTTTGGCGCGCTTAACTGATCGATTTACCAAGGTATTTTCTCGCCATTCCACGACCAAAAATTCCCCGTATTCTCAGCCGTTATTTTCTCGAGACGGTCCACGATAAAGCCGGCGGTTTTTTGCGGCGAAAATAACTTGCCTTCAGGCACATTGGATTGAAACGGTTTCGATAGTCGCGTGTCGGTAGTTCCGGGGTGTAACGCGGAAACACAAACCTGAGGGAGGGATCTTTGCCACTCGACGCTGATTGTCTTAAGCGCCATATTGAGTGCCGCCTTGGAAATACGATAAGAGTACCAACCGCCCAGCCGATTATCGCTAATACTTCCCACCTTTGCGGAAATGGTCGCGAAGTGTGCGGGCCGATTGTGTTTAAAAGCAGGTCTAAAATACTTTGCGATAAAAAGACTGGGTAAGGTATTTACTTTAATATTTTTGTTGAAGAAGTCGGCATCAAATTGTGTCACAGTCTTCTCCGGCCGAAGTTGGTCGATATGTAATAGACCTACCGTATTGATCAGCCAATCGAGATCGCCGGTTTGCTCGGCGAGTGCGCGAATATCAAGTTCGTTGCTCGCATCGATATGCGCTAACTCAACACCTTCCAGATTAGTGGGGTAGGACTGGTACCAAGTGCCGTAGATATGCGCATCGCGGTATCTTTCTTGGATCAGGCGGATCAGCGCATTACCAATGCCACTGTTTGCACCCACAATAAGTACTCGCAATATTTCCTCTCCTACCTATTTTTCCGTACCTTCTTGATAAAAGTGAATGCGGTTTTAGATTATCAAACCGCGGCCGATCTTCTACCCATTAAGCGCCACCAGCATCAGCAATTGATCTCAGGTGCCTGGCTTCCGGGCGGGACCCTCGCGGCAGCGCCCCGCGTCATCTTTGTCCGGCATGGCACGATGCCGTAAACGCCGAGGCGCCGTTTCAGCAATAGTGGATCACGAGGTTTGACCACAATCGTTGCTGAGGTTGTGGATAAGTGTTAAACAACCAACAGCGCGATGAAATAAATCACCGCGCTGCTGGCACGTCGAATGAGTGTCGGGCTAAATTAAGATTTCGGCATCATTACCGTATCGATGACGTGAATCACGCCGTTGCTAGTCAAAATGTCCGTTTTTACTACGTTTGCGTTATCAACGGTCACGCCCTCCTTGCTGCTGATGGCTATATTTTGACCCTGTACCGTCTTGGCCGAATCGATGTTTACAACTTCCTTGGCCATAACTTTTCCGGAGACCACATGGTAGGTCAGAATATTGGCCAGGGCCTGCTTATCTTTCAGCAGCGCGTCCAGCTTATCTTGTGGGATCTTCGCAAACGCCTCATCGGTCGGTGCGAACACTGTGAACGGTCCGTCGCCTTTCAAAGTCTCAACCAGGCCGGCCGCCTTAATGGCCGCCACGAGAGTGTTAAAAGATCCTGCAGACACTGCAGTGTCAACGATGTCCATCGTGTTCTTGGTCATGGATTTCTCGGCGTGGTGCGCCGCATTGACCAGGGACACGCCCGTCAATGAGATCACTGCGGCTAAGGTAACGAGACTTTTTGACATCAAGTTCTTCATCTATGTACTCCTAGTGAGTTGGATTTAATTACAGTACGTTTAGTGTAAACAACCGTCGTGAAGATAATGTCAATCCACAGTGAAGAAGGGATGAAGGTCATTGAGCCCCAAAAAGAAATCAATGATATCCAAGCTTTGTGTGCAAGATTCAGTCCAAAGGAAGTGGAACGGGTGCACGGGACCTGTCGGTAAGGCCCAAGGGTGGTGTGATCGCACTGCATCGGCAATCAGGTTTGGTAAATAACAACTGTGCGTCGCCGATGGCGCGTTCTAAGAAACCACCTTCGCAGTAACATAGATAAAACTCCCACATGCGAATGAACGTATCGGGGTAACCTAACTCGCGCACACGGGGAAGGTTGCGCCGGAAGCGTATAAGCCAGCGACGCAGAGTGGTTGCGTAGTGGGGACCGATATCCTCGAGGTGGAACAAGCGCATGTCTCCGGAGCGGGCGGCGGCCCGTGTCATGGCCGATACCGACGGTATGAAGCTGCCGGGAAAAATATATCTTTGAATGAAATCCACCGACCGTAGAGCGGCCTGGTAACGTTGATCGGCAATGGTGATGGCCTGCAGCAACATCATTCCGCTGGGCTTAGTAAGATCACTACATTTTTTGAAATAGGTATCCAGGTACTGGTGGCCAATCGCCTCGATCATCTCAATTGATACTAGTTTGTCGTAGATGCCGGTGAGATCGCGATAATCTTTCAAAAGCACCGTAATACGATCCGACAAGCCAGCCTCCCTGATCTTGTTTTTGGCGAACACATACTGTTCTTTAGAGATCGTTGTAGTGGTCACTCGGCATCCGTAGTGTTTCGCGGCATGGATGGCAAAACCGCCCCAACCGGTACCAATCTCCAAGACATGATCTTCAGGTTCCAAGTTGAGCTTCTGGCAGATTCGATCAAGTTTATTTATCGAGGCCTCGTACAGGCTGTTGTCTGGGCTTGGAAAGATTGCGCTGGAATACATCATGGTCTCATCGAGAAACAGCTCGAAAAGTTGATTACCAAGATCGTAGTGTGCGGCGATATTACCCTTGCTGCCGCCCCGCGTATTACGATGTAACCAATGAAACGCCTTGTGCAAAGGCGCAGTAATCCGGGTTGCGCTGCAATCCATGCCATCTAGGACGTGACGGTTACGCAGCAATAGCTGCACCGCCGCGGTGAGATCGCTGCATTCAAAATCTCCAGCCATGTAGGCCTCACCTGCGCCAATGGTTCCGCCAAATGCGACTTGCCTATAAAACGACGGATCTTTAACGAAGATTGTTGCGTGTAGTTCGTCATTCTCCGGAGCGCTAAACTCGTGGGTTTCCTCATGATCGTGAATCACCAATGATCCATAAGACACGCCTCGCAGGCGGTTAATTACCGCATGCTTGGTCATGCGATCCAGCAAACCAGTCTGTCGATCGCGAGGAAAAATATTTTGTTTATTTGTGAGAATGGCTTTCACGGCACAATTCCTTGGGAGAAGAACTGGGATCCAAGTTGTTAGGATGGTTATGGAAAGGAACGCGCTTCAACCACAGCCGCAGCGCCTGAAAATAAATGGCGCCAATGACCTTAACAGTGATCAATGGGTACTGAATTAAAACACTTGCCAGGTGGGCGCTCGAAATGGGGCGACGGCGCAGCATCAGGGTGGCGTCGAAAATCTTACCCACACCTGTGTAATTTTCCATATGCACCGAAAGATCTTCAGTTGGCTCCGAAAAGCGCCAATCGTAATCGATTTCCATTGGCATAAATGGGGACACGTGAAATGCTTTATGCATTTGAAAACGCTTATGGCCATGCCTGCCAAGGTCTTGGTCGGCGCTCAGTACGTAACAATGTTGTTCGCCCCACGGCGTGTTGTTGACTTCCGCTACGATGGTTTCGACGCGCTCTCCGGCACCATCAAAACAATAGTAAAAGCTGACGGGGTTGAACCCATAGCCGAAGTAGTGCAATTGTGTAAGCAGGCGTATCGGCCCCTCCGGCCGCTGCCCGGTGTGTTCGGTGACCAGATCACGCACCGCATCGCTCAGCGAAGTCCGGGGGTCACCTAGATGATCGGAACGTTTAAACCATGCTACATTGGGGCGCGTCGCCGACCAAAGCCAATAACGTTGGAATATGTGCGGAAGTTCGTCCAGGTCGAGATAGACCATGAACAGCCGATACGCGAACTGATGTTGTGCTGGGTCCTGCCGCCGGTGTCTAACCCGCCCGACGTAAAGGTGACTTTGCATCGTTTGAACTCTCTTTAAAGTGCCGCAGCGCACTGTACGCGCTGACCACACCATCTTCGTGAAAACCAAATCTCCAGTAGGCGCCACAATAATAAGTGCGCCGAGAACCATTGATCTCCCCGTGTCGATCTTGAGCCATGACACCGGCGCGGGTGTACATGGGATGCGTATAACGTAAACGCTTAATGACACGGGCAGGGTCGATGTTATCGGTATTGTTGAGGGTGACACAAAAGGTCTCCGGTGCGTCAATACCTTGCAGGATGTTCATGTTGTAGGTCACCGATACCTGGATTTGTTCATCACCTAATAGATGATAATTCCACGCCGCCCAAGCCCTGCGTTTACGCGGTAGTATCGAGGTGTCGGTATGTAATACCGCCTCATTCATCTGGTAGGGGATTGCCCCCAGCACTTCGCGCTCCATTGGCGACGGATCTGTCAATAGCCGCAATGCCTGATCACTATGGGTAGCGATAAATACATAATCGAACTCTACGGAATCCCCGCTAGCGGTGGTGACAACGATTTTATTGTTTAAGCGGCGCACCGCGACCACTGGTGTATTCAGTCGGATGCGATCCCGAAACGGTGCGATCAGTTTCTCCACGTAATTCTTTGATCCACCTTTGACCACGTACCACTGTGGGCGATTATTGACGGCAAGCATGCCGTGGTTATCGAAAAAGCGCACGAAAAACTGCACGGGAAAGTCCAGCATATTCACTGGGTCGGTGGACCAAATCGCAGCGCCCATAGGCAGCAAATACTTGTTGATAAAGGCCTGGCTGTAACGATGCTTTTGGAGATACTCACCCAAGGTCAAGGTGTCATCGTTGTTCAGTAATACAGCGGGTGCCTCGCGATTGAAACGCAAAATTTCGCGTAGCATCCTGTAAAAGCGGATCGATACCAAATTCTTACGCTGGGCGAATAAGGTATTTAATGTCGTGCCGTTATACTCCAAACCGGTGCGGCCGCACGTGACGCTAAAGCTCATGTCGCTTGCCTGCTCTGACACATCTAAATCGGCCAGTAGTCTGGTGAAATTGGGATAAGTCCGGTGATTAAAAACGATAAACCCACTGTCAACCGCGTAGTGGCGACCTTGCATCTCGATGTCGTGAGTATGGGTATGCCCACCGGCATAATCGTTGCTTTCGAAGACGGTAATGTCATGCTCACGATATAGGGACCGTGCGACGACATTGCCTGCGATACCGGTACCGATGATGGCGATTTTCATGACGGCGCTGCGGATGCTTTCTTCACGATCACGCCATGCCTCGCGATCCATTGGGGAACTGTCTTGAGATCCCAGATCAGTCCCAGTGCCGCCAACAGACGCAACCCATAGTAAGTCAGATCGAACTCCCACCAGCGAAAGCCCTGCCGGGCGGACCCGGGAAAATGATGGTGATTGTTATGCCAGCCTTCGCCGAAGGTCAGCAGCGCCAGCCACCAACTGTTACCGCTATCGTCTTTGGTGGCGTAACGCGGTACGCCAACGAGATGAGCAAGGGAGTTGACGCAAAAAGTAGCGTGATACACCGCAAGCGTGGAAATGACAAATCCCCACACCAAAAGTTGCGCACCACTCGTGTCCAACGCAGGCGATGCGGATGCCAACCACTCTCCCGCGGTATAGAGCAGCGCTGCGAACAAGACTGGCACCAGAACGTCAAACCGGTCCAGGAACCGCAGCTCCGGATAACGCGCCAGGTCTTCTACCAGACCGAATTTGGTGGGAAAGTTCTCGCGCGACAGGAACCACCCTGTGTGGCTCCAAAGAAAACCGTGGTGTCGTGGTGAATGCGCATCATCGGCCTTGTCAGAATATCGATGATGATGGCGATGATGAGAGGCCCACCACAGCGGCCCACGTTGGATGGCGGTCGCGCCAAGCACGGCAAACACAAATTGCATGGCACGTGAGGTCTTGAAAGCGCGATGAGAAAAATAACGATGATAAAACCCGGTGATCGCGAACATGCGCAGCACATACAATGCGATAGCGGTGAAAACGGCGATGGGGCTGACTCCTACCCACAAGACGAGGCCCGCGGCCGCGTGCAGTAGTACGAACGGGACGGCGCGTAGCCAATCGACCTGGTGGTTTCCAGGTTCGTTAAACGGCAGGTCGTCGACGGCATGGCTGTCAAACCAGCGCCTTAAGCCGCGTGCAAAACTCACGGTGATACCTTTTCATGGCGCTGCGGCACTTTTCGCAGTTTGCTGATGTCGTAGCCTGCCGCAGCAACCAGACCAACCAATCTTTCGTACTCATCACCTGGAAGGCTTGGGCTGCGTGCCATGATCCAAACGTAGTCACGCCGCAGTCGTCCGATTATCGTGACCGAATAATCGGCTGCCAGGTACATCACCCGATAGTCGGCCTTGAACGGCCATATAAACTGTACCCCCCACACGGCGTTGCTTTCGCGATCTTCTATATATCCGGTGGGGTGATAACGTTTTGGTTTGCCGTTGAATCCACCGTCGCGGAAGCTGAAGGTGGTTTCGACCGTATCGTTATCTAACAACCGGTAAGACTCTACGGCGTTGTATGCATTGCGTTCCAAAAAAGTTGGTATTGCCGCTATGACATACCAATCACCCATAAAGCGTGATAGTTCGACTTTGTCAACGGTAGGCAGCGGCCGTTCCGGCAAACTCTGGCAACCGGCGAGCAGCAGGCTGATCAAGAGCAAAACAGTGATGCGGTTTAGCATTATGCAGTTGCGTCTTTTATAGAATACGGTAGCGCAGGCGACCGCCGTTAGTTTGTGATTCCCATGCTAACCATTCGCGTTGCGGGGAATACCAAAGATCAATAATCAGGTCGCGTGCGGTGAGGCGATAGCGAAGTGCGGGCGTGCTTTTGCCTTTGAAATCAATGTGATCTGTGCCGAGCTGTTCTATATTCACATTCAAGTGTTCGCCCGTTTGCGCATTTAACAGTTTATCGGAGGTGAGAAAGGACGGATCCCAATACGCAAAGCTTTTCACGCAACCCGCAATTTGGCTTTTCTGATTACTCGAGTCGACGACAAACATCTCACCACGCTTTTCCGCCTCGACCTGCAACAAATCGCCATTATCATCAGTGCGTGATGTGAGTCGTCGTAGGCAGCCGTTACTCCATACTTCTTGGTTGTCATGTCGGTATCGATAGGCGTTGAAGAACAAAAACTTGACGTCAAATTTCGCATCGATGGCCACTGATCGTTGTTCGGCAGGACCCTCGACCCTGAAATGGTGATAACCGATCTTGTTGTCATTCAGGTACCCGGTGAACTGCCACTCCCGCGCACGTTCAGAACTAGCATGCGCTGAGCCCAGCAACAATGCCGCCAGCGTAACAAAAACTAATCTTTTCATTGGGAGGCCACCGAACGGGTCTTTGCCGTTGATTTGGGTGGCCCGGGAATGAACGCGTTGGTGCGTTCACGATACTCCCGGTACGCGGGACGACGTACTTGGATATCCTTTTCGAGTAACGTTACACCGGAAACTTTGAGCAGCAAGAAGGTGATCAGAATTGGAGCGAATATGGTCCACCAAGCGCCGGCGCCGACCGCGATCAGATAGAATCCCCACCAAATACACGCTTCCCCGAAGTAGTTTGGGTGACGGGTATACCGCCACAAACCCCAGTCCATGACATTTCCATGATTGCGCGCATCCGACTTGAAGCGTGCCAGTTGCCAATCGCCGACCCCCTGAAAGATCATGCCGACGAGCCACAGTACCCCACCGGCAATATCCCACAGACCCAGTATGTTCGATCCGCTGATGGCGGCGGCCAACGGTGTCGCAATCATCCAAGCGAGCACGGCTTGCAAGCCGAACACGACATACAGGCTTTTGTACTCAAAATAAGGCTCGTTGTTGCGGCGTATCACCTGATAACGTGGGTCCTCCGGCCCGCCCCAGTTGCGCCAAGTTATGTAAATGCTCAAACGCAGCGCCCAGATCATCAGCAACACAAAGATCAGTAAAAGCCGCGGACCAATGTCAGAGCACAGCATAGCGTAGACGACCGCGGCCAACAGGAACATCAAAGACCATAAACTATCGACGATGCTGACGTCGCGCTTGATAAAACTGATGATCCAGGCGGCCACAGCAAACACCAATAGCGCAGCCAGTGCCCACAACCATGCGACCCCATCAAACATAATCCACCGCCTCGGGTATCTGCTTTGGCGTCAGTGTGCCATTCAAACGGTCCGCAACCAGTAGCAATAGGGGCATGGCGAACGCCCATGCAACACCCACGGCGAACATTGCGCTGACCGGGTCGATCAAGGTCACCGCCCCCAGCTCTGAACCTGCGTAATAGGCCAGCGGTCCTCCCGCGGCGCCGAACACAACCGCCAGAAGCCAGCGATTTTTCAACCAGATCAGGGACACGTTGAGCGTGGTGGCAAAAATCATCCACAGCGCAACGATCCAGTGCGGCGCAGTGTCGGGGACGAGAATACCGGAACTGAATTCGAGCCATCCCCCACGTATCAGAACAGTATCGGCGAGAAAGCCAAACACCGCGGCAAATGCAATCAACCGCGCTTGAACACGCACCTGGGGCGCTAGATATAGATGTATAGCGACCACCGCCAAGGCAACAGCGGTGCCCGCCCAAGGCATATCGTGCGCAGCACCTACCACACAGGCGAACCAACCGACTTGAAACGCAGCGATGTTGAGCCAAATGTTCATGTTCCCGGGCGTTCAAATAAGTAGTGACTGACCCACCACTGTTGACCGTCGTCGTAACCAAACAGCTCAGCACAGGCCATAAAAAAGATTCTCCAGCGCATCCACCACAACCCCGCGTGTTCGTGGCCGTAAGTCGACTCGAGGATCGGCCAGATCTCTTCGCGGTGCTTTTCCATATTAACCAGCCAGGCGTTGGCGGTCTTTTGATAATGTGTGCCATCCCAGCGCCAGCGGTTTGTCAGATGAAGCGGCTGTTGGAACCACAGCGGGAGATCATCGCTGGGCATCATTCCACCGCTGAAAAAGTGTCGGCTCATCCAGTCGTTGGCTCCATTGTCGACGAAAGCGTAAGGCACCGTGCGGTGACAGAATATGTGCATAAAGAATTTTCCGCCGGGGACTAACCAGTCGTAAATGCGGGTCAAGAGCAGGCGCCAGTTACGGATATGTTCGAACATTTCCACTGATACAACGCGGTCGAAACGTTGGTTCGTTTGGAACTGGTTCATATCGCAAGTGATCACCTCGAGGTTATTGAGCCCCCGCTGGTTTGCCTGGCTATGGATGAATGCGCGTTGCGACGCAGAATTGGAGACCGCGGTGACGTGACTAGTGGGGTAATGTTGCGCCATCCACAAGGTCAGCGACCCCCAGCCGCAGCCAAGTTCGAGGATCGATTGACCGTCGAGGATCCCCGCTCGCTGACAGGTGGCTTCCAACGCCAAAGCCTCTGCATGGGAGAGATCATTCACGTTGGGAAGCCACAGGCAGCTGCTGTATTTGCGGTGTGAGCCGAGCACACTCGAGAAGAACGCCGCAGGCACTTCGTAGTGCTGAGCGTTGGCCTTGTCCGGTACCAGGGCGATCGGCGCGCCGTCCATGCCGGCAATGAAGGGCCTGTGGGCGCTTGCCATTGCTTCGCAGTTGTCTGCAGATATTTCGTTAAGACGTGCCCGAATCAACCGCCGGATGCCAGCGCGAATGAAGGCGTCTGGCATTCGGCCTTGTTCAGTCCAATTCAGAGCCAGTTGGGCGGCGCTGTTCATCTCATGTATCTCATGTGGATCGTTAACTTACAAGCTCAGGTAATTTAACAGCAACGGTAGTACTCGCGGTGTCATCAAAATGTGAAGAGTTGCGCGTGAGTTTGCGGCAGAAAACTCCACTCGTGTAATTGTTTTTGTCTCAGACCGGTGGCATAACCATTGATATTGTAATGAACGATTGCTCGCACCGTTAGGGAATCGCTGGCGAACCCATTACCGGTGGCCAGTTCACCACCGACGGCGTGTGCACCGGTGCGTTCAATGGTCTCTCGATTTCCCACGGATGTTTGGCTGCCGAGTGTGCATTGGTGGCACCCGGCTGTAGACCGCGTTGCAGCATGTGTTGGACTGCTTGATTGTAAGTTCAGCAGGTGCGAAAGTCAGGTAAGGATCAAGCTGTATGCGCCATGGGTTCAATCTGAGCCACGGGAAAAGTGACCGTGACCCGGGTCCCGATTTCGGGTTGACTTTCGATATGCACGGGCCAGTTGAACCGTTCTGACAATCGGCGGACTATCGTGAGGCCGACTCCGAAACCGCCGCGGCGCTTAGCATGACCCTGATGAAACGGTTTGAATACGCTTTCGACTTCTTGTTTAGGTATGCCTATGCCGCTGTCTTCGATACGCACGAAGCTGTTGCCGACGTGCACTGTGACACGGCCTTCGTCAGTGTAGGAAAACGCGTTGCGTATCAGGTTGCCGATCAGGATCGATAGCACTTTCTCGGATGTATCGACAATCAGTCGGACGTCCTCGGTGGACTTGACATCGATGGGTTTACCTGCGAGCAGCACAGAGGCTCGTTCGATCTCCTCCTTCACGAGCGCATTGACGCACACCGGTTCCCGGGACAGGCCCTGTTCGGACTCTCGTGCCAGAAGCAAGAAAGCACCTACCAGCTCCTCCATATCGGTCGCCGAACGTTTGATCCGCTCCACGGACCTTTTCATCGGAATACTGAGTTCCTGCTCGCTCAACAGCATGTTGGCGGCGATCTTGATCACCGTCAGTGGGCTGCGCAGCTCATGGCTGGCGTCGCGGGTGAAGACCCGCTCCCGGTTAACGAACTCATTGATCCGCTGCGCAAAGCGGTATAAAGCATCCGCCAACGCGGAGACTTCTTGGTTCGGATGATCTCGGTATGCGTTTGGGTCGAATATAGCGGCATCAGGATTTTCTAAATCAAGGGCGTGTACTGCCCGCGACAACTTGATGATCGGCGACACGGCCCACCTGGATTGCCGGTACGCGATCCACGCGACGAGGTACAGCATCACCAGCACGCCGGCGAGCGGCACCAGTCCAAAGTAAAAGGCCAGTTCGTTGACGTTTTCACCGTCGAACACCAATACGAGACGTTGGCCCGCACGCTCCGTGACATACACGACGGTATAATCTGTCGTCGAGGGTGGGTGGTGGAAGCCTGGTTTTAGGCCGCGAAGCTCGGATGGAATCTCCTCGTCGCCTTCGATTGAGCCGAGGTACCCAGTAAGATTGAGCGTGTCCGGTGACGGGAACTTCTGTTTGGCTTCATGCATGCGCCAGAAGTACGCCGCCTCGTCCCGCAAAGCCTGCTTAACCAACACTTCCTTCCAGCACCAACCCGGCGACATATACGCCCAGGGCGGCTACCACGCTGATCAGGCCAGCTTGTAGGAGAAAGGCCTTACCCAGCTTACGGCTTAATCCAGCATCAGCCATCCATATCAGCGATGCGATATCCCGCACCTTGGACTGTGTGCAGCAGCGATTTGCTAAAGGGTCGGTCGATCTGTTTGCGCAGGTTGTACAGGTGACTTCGCAGAGTGTCGCTATCCGGAAGGATATCGCCCCAAATCTCCCGTTCCACCTCCCCGCGGCTGACGACCTTAGGCGAAGAACGCATGAGTATTGTTAGAATCTTGAGTCCGATCGGAGACAAATTGATGTCTTTGCCTGCCCGTTGCACCCGCAGGGTGCCGGTATCCAGCACCAGGTCACCGACGGACAGGGTCTCAGGACTTACTTGACCCCGTTTACGTCGTATCAAAGCCTTGATCCTAGCCTCCAACTCTGCCATGTCGAACGGTTTGACCAGGTAGTCGTCGGCACCGACATCGAGGCCCGCAACTTTATCTTCCAGCGTATCCCGGGCCGTCAACATCAGTATCGGCGTGGACCGACGGCCCTCGTTGCGGAGTTTCTGGCAAAGTTTCAGGCCGTCCATGCCAGGCAACATGAGGTCTAAAATGATGGCATCGTAGTCATTGGTGACCGCCAAGTGGAGCCCGGTGACGCCATCGGCCGCATAGTCCAAAATGTAGTCGCGGTGCTCAAAATACGCGTACACCATTTCCGCGATGTCTTGGTGGTCTTCGATAAGCAGCAGTGCGCCGGTTTGTGTTGATGTCATGTGGACCTTTACTCGAATTTGCCGATTAACAATAATTTGAAAATTGTGAAGACAGTGTGAAAGCGATGCTCCCATCACCTTGCGCTGGACAAGGAGCACGCCGATTCTTGCCACCTGCCATCGGGGATGGGATGGCGGCGCAGAGTACTCGAAAATTCTTTGTGTAGTACCGTGATAAATGGGCAGCTTCGATCCAGGGAACGTAATCATCCAACTTCGCACTGCACCAATCAACCCGGATTTGTCTCCTGGTAGGGCTGTGTGCCCTGAAGAAATTAGGGCCGGCTGTAAAAATCGCCCCGGACTATGTGTTTTTTCGTGCCCTCGGCACCAGGCAGCTATCGACAAACCACTTTGCAATCAAGAGCAGCATCTCTAACCGAGACCGCTCCCAACTTGTTTCGAATGTGCGCCGAAGAGTCGCGCCGCGACGTCGTTATGTATATATCAGATATTGTGTTTAAACACCGGTATTCCGATGATTTTTGCTTGCTAGGGATCTCGAGCCGGGAGCTCGAGAAGCCCTGTGTGCGCGGTAAGCGGGTGCCGTAATCTGTTCCCGGTAGCGCTTACTCCTTGGGCAGGGGCATGCGCTTGTCGTCTCCCGGCACCGTTCCGAAACCACCGTTTTCCCAGTCCTTTTTCGCTTGTTCGATTCGCTGCTGCGAGCAGGATACGAAATTCCACCAGATGTGCCGTTGGCCCTCTAAGGGCTCGCCGCCCAAGAGCAGCGCCCGGCTCGCGCTGTGCGCGTGAACGGCCACTTCCATTGTTCCATCAACGATGGCCATATTTCCCGATTGGACACGCTTCGCTCCGACAGACAATTCACCATCGACCACATAAACAGCGCGATCCAAGTAGTCGTTCGGCAGTAGGATCTTGCTCGACGCGATAAGCTTGGCATCAACATAGAACATCGGGGAAAACGTCGCCGTGGGTGCCCGCGCGCCGTATGCCTCGCCCGCGATCAACACCAGGACCGCGCCGTCCGATTCGATGACCGGCAGGCTGCTCGCCGGGTAGTGGTTGAACGCAGGCTCAGTCTTTTCGTGCTCCAGAGGAAGGGCCAGCCACGATTGAATACCGTGTAACCGGGGGCCTTTGGCGCGCTCCTCAGGGGCCGTACGTTCCGAATGAACGATTCCCCGGCCCGCGGTCATCCAGTTTACCGCCCCGGCTTCGATCCGCTGCACACAACCGAGGCTGTCCCGGTGCATGATCTGTCCTTCAAACAGATACGTGAGCGTTGAAATACCAATATGCGGGTGCGGCCGGACGTCCATACCAGTTCCTGGCTCGAATTGTGCGGGTCCAACATGGTCGAAGAAAATGAAAGGTCCGACCATCTGCCGCCGGCCAGAGGGTAGAAAGCGACGCACAGTAAATCCGCCGAGGTCCCGTGGTTTCGCATCGATAACGATGTTGACGGTTTCGGTTTCAATTTCGCAAACTGGTTCGTTACAAGGATGCCAACTCATGAGTTTTGTCTGCCTAATCGATGGGTTCTAATAACGAATGCGGCATTTTACAACGTCATTGCCGCCCATTTCCCCGCCACCAGCGGCCGCTACCGCGCAGTATTAGATCTAGAAAATCTTATTTCCGCCGATCCCTCTCATCAGCACTGTCAAGGATGCGGTAAAGGGCGCCGGGGTTTGGAATTGTGACCTTGCGCCTATCAAACACCGTCAAGCCTTCACGTTCGAGTTCGGTGATAGCCCGCGCCACCGACTCTGGTCGCGCAGAAAGAAGTGAGGCAATCTGGCGGCGCATGATTGGTAGTTGTATGCGCACGGTGCCTCCTTGACTGGTTTTTCCGTATTGCTTTTCCATCATCCGAAGAAATTGGATAAAGCGCAGCTTGACAGGCAGGTGTTGGTCGCGCATGAACAAAGCATTTCGCGACCCACTGTCACTCGCGAGAGTCCGAAATAACATGCGGGAGAAGAGCGGGTATGTATCAGTGAGACGCGTAATTAGCATCTTCGGGAAGAAACAGATGTGGCAAGCAGTCAAAGCCTCCGCGGTTGTAACGTGGTGCTCTTCCGCAAACATGCTTCTGTATCCCATGAGATCTCCGTGTCTTACTACCCGCACTGCCCTATTTGATCGGAGTGCATCCTTGTAACTCAGCAGTACCAATCCGCTACGGACACAATAGAGTCCTGAAGAGGCGTCCCCCGCAGAGAAGATGTGATCGCCTCGATCATAATCTAGGACACGCATGGACCGCTTCAGCATTGCCTCGTCGATGGCGCGGAAGGCGATATTCCGCATGCACGAACGTATGCCGCAATCAACCTGAGCGCATTTGAGTTCCAACGGCGCACGCCAGTCGCTCGCAGAGTGTCCCGCATCGGCAGATGCAGCGCCGCTGTGTTCGTAATCAAGCATAATGTTCAAGTCATGAGACGGTTCTAAGTGTTCGATGCAAAGGTTATAAAATCGGTGTGAGTATCATGTGAATATTTCATTGCAATGACGTAAGTGTTTTTAAGTAATTTGACCCGGCCTGTATGAGATCACGACAGGAGTTACAACCACCCATGAACCTAGGCTGTGCATTTCATCGATGAAGTGTAGGCGACGACGGAATAGGAACGTGTTCCCGAACCGGCTGCTTGAATCCAAGACCGTTAGCGACTTGGTAGGGAGCCGCTCCTTACACGCCGAATAACCGGTGGCATTAGAACACCAGGACCAACCGGATTAGTTACCTGAGGGTGGCGACCGTCAATGCGCCCATAGCCCAGAAAATGACGAACCACAGCCGCTTACTGGCGCTTAAACGGTTCTGCGCTCGGAGAAACGATGTAATGAAGACCCGCGGTTGAAAATTCAAAAGAAGAGTTGGACCGATGTGCGAAGCTTAGCGGACTCGCCTATACAGCTCGAGCGTTTCCGTACGCTGTATTTGGTGGTCGACCATCGCCTTCGGATAGTTAATCCCCGTCGGCACTCCGTGTTTTTCTATACCGTGAATCTCCGCGGGCGTTAGATCACGGACTTCGGATATATAACGCTTTATGTACTGGCAGTCTGGATCGAATTTTCGCTGTTGGCTCCATGGATTAAAGATGCGGAAGTAAGGTTGCGCATCCGCGCCGGTCGACGCCACCCACTGCCAGCCGCCGTTGTTACTCGCCGGGTCGTAGTCAACTAGATTTTGCGCGAAGTGTTTTTCACCCCATCGCCAGTCAATATGGAGATCTTTGGTGAGGAAGCTGCCCACGATCATGCGTACACGGTTGTGCATCCAGCCGGTTTGATTGAGCTGTCGCATGCCGGCATCGACGATGGGAAAGCCGGTCTGGCCATGGCACCACGTTTCAAAATCTTTCTTTGACCGGCTCCATCGTAGTTTGCTCGCCCCGGTTTTGGTGCGATATTTTTCTTGCATGGCGGTACCGAGGAGTTCCGGATACCAATTTAGTAAGTGCGTGTAGAAATCTCGCCAATAAAGCTCGTTGATGTAGGGTCCGGCCTTTTCTTTGCCGACTGAACTGACGACACGCAGATAGAGCTCGCGCACAGAAATTGTGCCGAATTTTAGATGTGCAGAAAGGCGGCTTGTGCCATCGACGTCGGGCCGATTACGATCAATCCCATACCGCGAGAAATCAAATGAGCGCATGCGCCTAAGCGCCTTGCTACGACCACCCCGCTGCGCCAGCTTTCGCCTGTTCGTAGAAGGCAGGAGTTTCTTGACTAGGCTAATACCACTGCAACCCTCAATCGTGCTTTTGTAGAAATTCGAGAAGTTGTTTGTCTCAGGTTCCGTTAAGTTGGCGACCGTGCGTGTTTTTCTCATAAAAGCGGTATAAACCTTGTATGGCTCGCCGTCTTCCTTGTGGACGGCCTCAGGACACGCAAGTAGTGCGTCGTGTGTTGCGTGGCAAGCGACTTCTTTTTTGTCACATATCAATTTCATGTCACGGTCACGCGTTGCAGCAAACGGCGTATAGTCTTGATTGTAAAAGACGGCCTCAAAGCGGCCAGATGAAAGCAAGCGATCCAAGACTTGGGCCGCCTCCCCGCGAGCGCAATACAGTTGTGACCTGCGATTCTTAAGTGCCTCATCGAGCTCCTCCAGAGACTCGACCATGAATTGGAAAGCATTACGGGAAAAATATTCGTTCTTTGACTTGTCGATCTGCCTTGGGTCCAATATGAAAAACGGCACGACAAGCGCACTCTCTTCGAGCGCACGTAGCAACCCGAGATTATCTTCGAGCCGTAAATCCCGCCGAAAGATAAAAAGCGATGTACGGTAGATTTTGTCTCGCATATTCGATTACAAACCGGTTCGTCGGTGTGTGTTAACACAAAAACCGGATTATATTCAAACCGTGTCGTCCCACGGAAACAGCGCATTAGGTTTTTACGAACAGTTATCGATTATACGCTTTGCTTGTCAGTGGTGTAGTCCACCGGTCCGGCATCCAATGGCGGGCTCATTGAGAAAACCGAAATGCGACCAGAATCGTGGTTACTTCCTTTGTATCTCTTTATTTTGGGCCGCGCCATCGAAGCCGCGTCTGACCAGCTGCCAACTCAGCCAAATTCGCAACGTTCACCGCGGGCCGTCCCAATGACCCAGTTGTTGGAAGCGGCGGCCGAGGCCGACAGCGACGTGATTTGGTATTGCTGATAACCTTGCCTGCCGTCTTTACGTGAAATCATGCGTAAATGGCATGAGCTAGTTGTTCGCGAACGGTGACAAGAAACCCGATGGCCGTTACGATATTGTTGAACGAAATGCATAGCTCAAGAGAAACGATTTCAGCAAGAACGCATCTAAGACTGCGTAGTTATTGGCATGGTTGACGCTCTGAAAACGACATAGATGGAGAACACGGACAGCTCTGTGACGACGGGTCAAACTTGGTGATGACATAGCCATGAGCATTTTGCGGCTGATACTCGGTGACCAACTGAGTCACGATATCTCATCCCTTCAAGACTGTGATCCAGATCAAGACATTATTCTTTTGTGTGAGGTGCGCGAAGAAGCGACTTACGTTAAACATCACAAGAAGAAAATCGCTTTTCTGTTTTCAACGATGCGACATTTCGCGACGGAGCTGAAAGAAAAGCGCTATAAAGTTGATTACATCCAATTCGACGATAAGGACAACACTGGTTCGTTTACGGGTGAGATCGAGCGCGCAGTTATAAAGTACGACCCCGAGAAGATCGTGGTGACCTTTCCTGGCGAATACCGCGTTCTTAAAGCTATTCAAGGCTGGGCAGAGTTATTTGAATGCGAGATTGAGATTCGGCCGGACGACAGATTTCTCTGCTCGCGGGAGCAGTTCGAGACCTGGGCCGCAGGCCGCAAGCAACTGCGTATGGAATTCTTCTACCGGGAAATGCGCAAGCAACACGACATTCTCATACGTAACGGCGAACCCGAAGGCGGGCAATGGAATTACGATGCCGAGAACCGCAAACCGCCCAAAGACGGGCTCAAAATACCGCAACCCTACAAGCCAAAGATGGATGTCGTGACGCGCAAGGTGTTGGATCTCGTGGCCGAAGAATTCGACGATCATTTCGGCGATCTGAAACCGTTTTATTTTGCAGTAACACGGGACCAGGCGCTATATGCACTGGGGAAGTTCATCGATGAACGTCTGGTGCATTTTGGAGATTATCAGGACGCGATGATGGAGGGTGAGCCCTGGATGTATCACTCGCATTTGAGCTTTTACCTCAATTGCGGACTGCTCAGCCCCTTAGAGACCGCTCGCAAGGCCGAGCTCGCGTATTACGAGGGACGCGCGCCGCTTAATGCCGTGGAAGGATTTATCCGGCAGATCATCGGCTGGCGGGAGTACGTGCGTGGAATTTACTGGTTGAAAATGCCGAAGTACGCGCACGAGAATTTCTTGAACGCCAAGCGAAAGCTGCCGTGGTTGTATTGGGGTGGCGAGACAAAAATGAATTGCCTGCGTCAGTGCGTTAAGGAAACCAAGGAAAACGCGTATGCTCACCATATCCAGCGGCTCATGGTGTTGGGAAATTTTGCCCTATTGACCGGTGTTGATCCGATACATGTGAATGCATGGTACCTGAGCGTCTATGCGGATGCGTTTGAGTGGGTCGAGATGCCGAATGTCATGGGTATGATCCTGTTTGCCGACGGTGGCTTGTTGGGTAGTAAGCCCTACGCGGCGGGGGGGAACTATATCAACAAAATGTCGACATATTGTGGCAACTGCGTTTACAGCGTGTCCAAAAAGAATGGCGCCGATGCCTGTCCGTTCAATTTCCTGTATTGGGATTTTCTCATCCGCAACAAAGGTACGCTTTGCAATAATCCGCGTCTTTCCTTGGTATATAGATCCTTGACTAAAAGGGGCGATAAGAAACTCGAGGGGATTCGCAGCGACGCACGGCGTTTCCTCAAGGCATTGGAAAGAGAGGAAGGGGTTTGAGCGTTGCGAGGTTGCGTTTGTGGAATCAAGTTATGCGTTCGCGCGCTGGTTGAAAATATCAATTGACGCAGCAGTACAGCAGTGAGCTTCGCCCGCGGTGCTATTTGTTCACCTTTTCAGCTTAGTTTCAGGGCACGCTGCGCTTACCGCACTCGTTTGTCGATCAGCCCGCACCGAATCTTGGGTTTAGTCGGATACCTCAGGCATGCGCGAGGCATACACCGCTGCTACCAGAGACAGCAGCCCAAGCAATAGAATTAGCTCGGCTGTCCCCACGAGATCGGCGAAAACGCCGGCCAGACCTACTACTAACATCGCGACGCCAATCACCGTGTTACTCACCGCCACCATTGCGGCACGGTTATGCTCTGAACCCAGGTCCACCAAATAGATCTTGCGGCCAAGCCGCACCCCACCGTGCGCAGTATTGAGCGCAAAAAAGATCCCCGCATGGGCAACGCCATGCTCCAGAACCGGCGACTCTGCCAACAACCAGGTCACGATACCGAGCAATCCAGCAATCGTGGCTCCAGATACAACCACCAAGCGACTGGAGCGGTCGCCCATCCAACCCCACAACGGCGCGCTGATACTGCCTGCGACAGCACCGGCGATAATCAAAACTCCGAGCCCCGTCAACTCATTGCCCATACGTGCCTGCGCCAGTAAAACATAAAAGGGCGCGGCGACCGCGACGCTCAGCAACCAAATTCTTGCTATGACGTAGCGGCGGAAATCCGGGTCCGTCTTCAATATCGACAAACTATGTATCGCTTCATGGAGCGCATTACCGCCACCTGAGGTTGCGCCGGGCGCTTCTCGAATGAGAGAAAATAAGCCCATCGCTGGCAACCAGATCATTGCGGCCACTAATACAAGCCCTGCGGCTGCGCTCGACCCTTCAACATTATCGGTAAAGAACTCAACGTACACGCCAATGGCGAGCGTCACCAACCCAGCCACACCGGAAGCAAGTCCCATCAGTCGGCCTCGGCGGCTTTTTGATACGGTCTTGCCTAACACGTCTTTGGCGGACACTGAGCACAAGCCCCGCGCTAGACTGAAGAGGATCAACGCTGCAACAATTGCCCCGCCGGCGATGGCACCATCCAGACTGATCCCCACTATGGCTATCGTTAAAAGTGCGATTGCCGAAAGACCTGCGCCGCCGACCCAAATCCACTTGCGCAAGGCCAATCGACGAATGTAAGCCGCGACCAATAATTGCGGCAGCAACACGCCCGCTTCACGAATAGGCACCAAAAATCCTGTAAAAGCCGCAGGCGTACCCAACGACGCAAGTAGCCACGGAAGGACAAGTTTAGCGCTAGCAAGCTCATCTGCGACCTTGCTCAACAGATTGGCACCGAGATAGGTAAAGAAATTTTGAGGTTGATCGTCACAAGCCGCTTCCGGGATGTCCTTACAAACTCTTGTATCTTCGTCCCCAGTGATCAGGTCATAGAGGCTTTCAATTCTATTTTTGTGATACATGTATTTAAGTAAAATGCGACTAAATTAGGCATTAGAGGTCTATTTGGCAAACATAATATCCGTTTTCGAACCCATCTTTAATCTCGGATTTAATGGGTGGTCTGCACGGTGCCTTACCAAATTATCGATCTCGTTACTGCGCTTCGCGATCTTCGGCAAGCCCTAGAGTCCGTCCGATTGAACAACTGGTTTGCAGGAAGTACTGTCTGTACGGGTAGTTTTCCCGCAACAAATTTTATTTCTAACCGCGATGACTACGTCATCATGGTGGAATTACCCGGCGTCAACAAGAGTGATGTTGACGTTAATGCGCAAAGGGATCAGATCACGATTAGTGGTAAGCAAAGACACTTAGAAAAACATGACGGTGTGGCCTGTTAGCGTCTTTTTGAACTGATTGTCTTGCCAACTGTTATGGTCAGAGCGTAATGTGTTGACATGTTGATCGACGATTTTTCGAGCGGTGATTTAATCTCGAAGTTAGGTACGCCATGGCGTGCCGTGAGCGACCAAGTCATGGGTGGGGTCTCCGATGTCTCCGTCACCCACGATATCATCGACGGCCGACTGTGCTTGCACCTCATGGGCGATGTCCGTGTTGAGAACGATGGCGGCTTTATCCAAGCAGCGCTCGACCTCGCGCCCTCGGGCAATACGCTCAATGCCTGCGACTATACTGGGGTGCGTCTCAGCGTTCGGGGCAATAGTGAAAAATACTCGGTTCATCTTCGCACGCCGGACAATGTACGTCCTTGGCAGTCGTATCGGGCGCATTTCACCGCAGGGGTTGACTGGGAGACGATCGATCTTCCCTTCGAAACTTTTACACCGTATCGGCTCGAGGCGCCCCTGGATATCAAGCAGCTTCGGCGTATCGGGCTAGTCGCCATTGGGCGTGCCTTTCATGCCGACCTCGCGGTCTTCGAACTTGGGTTCTACCGTTAGGTTTAGTTGAGTAGCCATATTGCAGCGTTGAGCACCATCGCGTAGGTCACCCAAAGTACGTACGGTACAAGAAGCGCGCCCGCTAATCGGTCGATCCGCCAGAACAGAATGGTGTTAGCGGTGATGACGACGAGCAGGATGACGATCTCTAGCAACGCCATGCCAATCTGCCGGAACCCAAAGAACAGGAATGACCAGGCAAGGTTCAAACCGAGCTGCACGGCAAAGACCATGAGCGCCTTCCGACGGGCATCGGATCGTGTATGGCGCCACACGCGCCAGCCCGCGATCGCCATTCAAAGTGTAGCCTTTTAACTCCCTCAGCGGCGTCTTTCCAGTGGGCGGTATGCGCCCTCAAGACAGAACGCGGTTATCAAATGTGATAGCTGTGTGAATGTTTCGCTGCACATCGTACACGCTGCCACTACACGACGTGCGGAAACATTCGCTTGTGGCTAACAACTTGACCTTTATCGAACCATGATTCTCCAAAGACAAACACAGTCTGATTTCGACGATCGGGTCGATGTCGAAAACGAGCGCACAAGTTGAGCTCGATTATGCGCATTCGGACCGATGCGACGAGCACTCGCCGTTTCCGGATCATTGGATGGAGCGGTGTGGTCATGGCCACGCCTTTTTTCGTGTGGCTGCTCCTCGGTGGGCTCGGGATAACGCCTTCGATCGTCGATGTGTTCAGTATACAGGGTCTTCGCATACCGGCCGCCATCACAATCGCAGGATTGTTGCTAGCTGCCGTAGGGTTTCAAGATTTGTGAGCCAAAACTCGCGCCACGCGCCGTACTGAGATTCAACTTCAAAGGAGTAAACACATGTTTAGACTTTCCGATTTATTCATGCTCCTCGCGGTCGCGGTGCCGTTCGCCGTGTCCGGCTTTCTGTGGTTCAACGGGTATTCGTCTGAGGGACTGTTTACCGCCATCTGGGTACCGTCAATTCTTGCATTCGGGATCTATTTCAAGCTTTCCGCACTGATCGCGAGGAGGATATAACCGTGAGCGAGACAATGTTATTTTCAGCTGCCATATTTGTTTTCACGATGATGTTGATCGGCCTCGGGCTTACCATTTGGGACTTCATGCGCGGGGAGCCGCGTGCGCAACGCATCGCGCGCGCGGGGGAGATCAGCGGGCGCGAACGTGCCACGCGTCGCAAGGCCGCCTGATATCGCTGCCGCGTCGTGATCGCGCGATCCCAAGTGTTACTAAGTCCCGGCAAAGCGCACTTGGGATCGCGACCGAGGCACGCGTCAATCTCGTTGATTCAGGCATTCCGGGAATCCAGCCAAAAACGATACGGGTAATCGCGATCCGGATTTTCCACCTTCAGGAGTTGCCAACCCGTGGCTTGATAAAATTCCCGTGCACTGCGGTTCGACTTTGCCAATACACCCGCGCAGGCAGCTCGGCGCGCGGTGTGGAGTGCCCGCTCAATCATGCGGCCACCGATCCCGAAGCGGTGACACTCCGGACTGACATAGATACCGTGAAGCAACAGGCCCTTCCGCCCCCCGGGCGTGTCGGACGAGTTCGCGGGCTCCCAAGTCGCAACGCCCACGATATCGCCCGAGGCATTCTCGGCGACCATCATCGTCAGATGGCGTAAATCGTGCTCATCATACTGATAGAGCGGCCGTATGAGGCGCCTTGTTCGAGCGGGCAGGTCCCAAGTCATGATCGCCCTGGCGATTACGGCATTGGCCTGTTCGAGATCAGAATCTTTCGCGAAGCGAATTTTTATCCCAGCGCCGGTGTGCACTACGAAACCCTTCGTCTAATTATCGATGTCGGCATGCTTCAATTTATCCTTCGAACTGGCGGGTCGTTCGTCCGTGGCTCGGCTTTTGCGACCTGACAGGTCGGGCAGAAGAACAGAGCACGACCTGTGACCGAAGCCCTAACGATCGAAGTGCGGCAGGCGTAGCATGGCAGGCCTGCGCGCTTATACACCCAGAACCGGCGTTGCTGATACGGCAGACCGCGACTGCGAAGCGAGCTTGCCAGCTTTTGGGTCAGCGTAACCCCGCGCGTGCGAAAGGAACGTCGACTGACGTGCAAGGTGGCGCGGGCGATCCGAGTAACTATGGTTTTATCCAGCGCTTTGGGTTTATCCAAGTGATACGCCCCTGCGGTGTAAAGAATTTCGGAGCGCAAATAATTGCCCACCCCGGCGATAAATGACTGATCGAGATAGAGCGCGCCAATGGTGCGACCCCTGAATCGGACATCGTTCAACCGATCTACAACATCGGATGCCGCAATTTTCTGATCTAAGATATCCGGTCCGAGACGGGACAGAAAGGGGTGCTCAGTGATCTGCTGATCTGTCAAAAGATCAATGTCGGACGCGCTATACAGCAGAGCGCTGTGTGCCGCGGTGTGCAGCGCAACGCGCAGGCTGCGGGCGGTCTTTGGCAAGCGATCGCGCGGCACCGTGTACCAAACGCCGTAGAGTTGATTGTGGTTATACAGCGTGAGCCCGTTATTGAAGCGCGTTAGCATCGCCTTTCCTCGACTATCCACTGCCGTCACCATACTACCTTTGAGCCTGTGCGCGTATTTACTCAGCCGCGGGAACGAAAAGTAAACGTCAACAATGGCTCTGTCGACCAATACCTTCGAGATGCGATCCGCGGCCCGCCGGATTTCTGGGCCTTCAGGCATCATGCATCCTCGTTATACGGAAGGGGTCTCGAACGACGCGACCTGGCGCCTTGTGGGTCTGCCATTTTTTTGGATCGGACGAGCTTATTGACGCGTGGCTCAGCATGTCCTTGACCGATGCCGCCGGCGGCCATGTTTCGGATCAGATGGAGTCACTGTGCTATGTGTTTTCCTTGTTAACTTGGCGATCAGAGCACTCTGTATTGTACCTGCCAAACGGGGTTCATGGGTCCGTAACTCAGCTATGCGGTCGGTTCCATGTGTCAGCTGACCTCCGTTAGAACAGAAATGTTCAGAATCCACGACGCATTTCTACTTTATCATTATTAATACAACGAAGGGCCAGTCGCAATGATGAATGGTGTTGAGAAACGATTATCAAAGCAAAAAATCACTGCACACATCGTGAACCGGGTGTGAGTCCGGTCCTGCGAAATGGTACTTTCCCAACTGATGCTCCCAAGCGAGAACCCTCGGGATTTGACCAGGAACTGCCTACCTCATGGCCCAAGATTATTTTGACTTTGGGTAAAACCCTTTCGCGCGACGGCCATACGTGAAGACTGTGTGAACGAACGGCGCGATCGTTTTTACGATAAGTTGACGCGCTTACTTCTACAATTTCGACATCAAGTGCACAAAAGACAGCCACGAAGCCGATACGCGCACTGTCAGTGATCAATAAGTACGCTCCATTGGATGTCTCGCACACGATCGAAGAAAGCGTAGAAACTGACATTTTGGCCGCAAGGCGAGAATTGAAACAGGAGGGTTTTATGCACACAGACACAGCGCTGGTACCAGACAGCTCCAAATTTGTTCCTAGCGGGGAGACGCAAGCTGTCACCGCCGCCGACGATGTCATTCACCTCGATGAGGATTTGTTTCCATGGGACGGTAGTGATGATTTGGAAGAGTACGCCGATGTTTACGGTGAGCGGCACGCCAATGGGTTTGGAGTTGGATACTCCACGGAACCCGCACGGCGGCGAATTGAACGCTACAAAGATCAACAGCGATTGCGTACTCAACTCGCAGATATTCGATGAACCATTTTAACGCCACCGCGCCACTTGACGGCACAATCGATATCAGGGAGGTCGAATACTACCGAAATCTCGCCAACCTTTGGTGGGACCGGTCCGGACCCTTCTGGCCGCTTCACAAGCTCAATGAGTTGCGCGTTCAATACTTGCGGACAAAATTAACCACTGTTTTAGGTATTGACCATAGCAGTGCGAAGCCTTTTCAGGACGTGCAGATAGTAGATATCGGCTGCGGCGGCGGCATTCTATCAGAGTCCATGGCTATGCTGGGCGCTGAGGTCACCGCGATAGACGTGGTGAATAAAAACATTCAAGTGGCCCGACAGCATTGCCATGGGACCGGCCTTGATATTGACTACCGTCTGTCAACGGCGTCGGAGTTGCGTGCGGCGGGGGACAGGTTTGACGTGGTTTTGAACATGGAGGTGGTGGAACATGTCGCTGATCTGACCTCGTTCATGAGGGATTGTTGCGATTTGGTGCGCCCCGGAGGCGTGATGGTAATCGCTACGATAAACAGAACTCTGGCTTCGTACTTGTTTGCCATTCTTGGGGCTGAATATGTGTTGCGGTGGCTACCTAAAGGAACGCACCGATGGAGACAATTTCCTAAACCCGCTGAACTGAAAAGTCTGCTGGCGAGGGACAGGCTCGAAGTGGTGGAGAAGATAGGAGTAAAAGTCAATCCGTTCACCAAGCAGTTCTCCCTATCGCGCTCAGATCTCGTGAACTATATGCTGATCGCACATAAGGGTGCTGGTTTCGTGGTCTAGCCTGAGTGTTGCTTCTGGCGCTCGGTGGGCCGTGTTCCTCTGATTACAATGCGGTAACAAATGCTTCACCTCATCACGACCGTGATTGACTTTTAATACTGCGTTAATAATTCGTAATACTCTTGGAAACGTAATTCCGAGACGGCACTTATAGAACATACTGTCAACACACGCGCCATTAAATTATGAAACTGAACTGGTTGTTCGCACTGATTTTAACGGTAACCTTTTTCTCGTTTTTATCGACGACGGGCTCACCGCCTGCTGGCGGTACAATAGAAATTCCCTACTCTGCGTTTTTAGAGGAGGTCAAGGCGGGACAGGTGCGCGAGGTGGTGATCCGGGATTCCTCGGTACAAGGGACGCGGCAGGATGGCACTGCTTTCAGTTCATATGCGCCCAATGATCCGGGACTGGTCGCTGACCTTCTCGCTCACGGGGTCGAGATCAATGCGCGACCACCGGAACAGCCTAGTGCGCTGTCCCGCATCGTTGTGTCGTTGTTACCGATAGCTTTGTTAATTGGTTTTTGGTTCTGGATGATCCGGCGTCAGGGCGTCGGTGGACCCGGCGGTATCGCTAGTTTTGGCAAAAGCCGGGCGCGCCGACTGGGCGCTGAGGAAGTCAGCGTCACGCTCGCGGATGTGGCCGGTGTTGACGAGGCGAAGGAGGAAGTGGGCGAGATGGTCAGCTTCCTCAGGGATCCAGAACGATTCACGAGCGTTGGCGGAAAGATCCCGCGGGGTGTCCTGATGGTTGGCCCGCCGGGCACGGGCAAAACTCTGCTTGCGCGGGCGATCGCCGGCGAGGCGGCAGTGCCCTTTTTCTCCATCTCCGGCTCCGATTTTGTGGAGATGTTTGTCGGCGTCGGCGCCTCACGGGTTCGGGATTTGTTCGAGCAGGCGAAAAAAAATTCCCCCTGCATCATATTTATCGACGAGATCGATGCCGTCGGGCGACGCCGCGGCGCCGGTCTTGGCGGAGGACACGACGAGAGGGAGCAGACGCTGAATGCGATGTTAGTACAAATGGACGGCTTCGAAGGAAACGAGGGCGTTATTGTCGTTGCCGCAACTAACCGCCCAGACGTTTTGGATCCCGCGCTGCTCCGACCAGGCCGATTCGACCGGCAAGTCGTCGTTCCACTGCCAGACGTCAGAGGCAGAGAGGCGATCATACGGGTTCACATGCGCCGGGTCCCTCTGGAAGAGAGCGTCGACACGCAAATCATTGCGCGGGGCACCCCCGGATTCTCCGGCGCTGACTTGGCGAATTTGGTGAACGAAGCGGCGCTGTTCGCAGCTCGCGAGGATCGAAAACGGGTGTCTATGGAAGATTTCGAGCGCGCGAAAGACAAGATAATGATGGGCGCGGAGCGGCGTTCGCTGGCCATGTCGGAGGAGGAAAAATTGCTGACTGCCTATCATGAGGCCGGGCATACCATCGTCGGCCGGCTGGTTCCCGAGCACGATCCCGTGCACAAGGTCACGATCATCCCGCGGGGACGTGCTCTGGGTGTGACAATGTTCCTGCCCGAACGAGATCGTCTAAGCGCCAGCAAGCGGCGGCTGGAAAGCGAGATTGCAACCATGTTTGGCGGACGCATTGCCGAGGAATTGATCTTCGGTGACGACGCGGTTACCACCGGGGCGCAAAACGACATCGAGCGCGCGACGCAGATTGCGAGAAATATGGTCACCAAATGGGGTTTGTCGGAAAAGCTGGGACCGCTCGCGTACTCAGAAGACGAGGGTGAGGTGTTTCTCGGCCAAGCGGTCACGAGCCGGAAGAATATGTCCGATGACACGGCACGCTTGGTCGATACCGAAGTGCGCGCTTTAATTGATCAGAACTACGAGCGCGCACGACAAATATTGCGGGATAACATCGACGTCTTGCACCGCATGGCGAAGGCGTTAGTAGAATGGGAAACCCTAGACAGCGAGCAGATCAGCGCGGTGATGGAAGGACGGGAGCTGGACGCAAATGAGCCAGACGACTGGACACGCCCGAGCCGCGGCCTGGGTGCAAAAAATGGTCAGTCAAGCCAGGGTAAGCGGCCGAAGCCTGCGTCCGGTCCCATACAGCCGCAACATGCTGGCTGACCCGCGTCAGTTTGCGGCCACGCTTTACGGTCAATTCGCTTCTTCTCTTGGGTACCAGAGAATCAGCGTCGGTGGTCAGGATCGATGACGCTGAATCTCATCCCTGTCTTTAGTGAACGGGATCCTGCGAATTGATATTGTCGGGGACACCCCTCCCTTGCATTGCTTCGAGATCTGATAGACAGTCAGCTTTGTGTAGCAAATTCGTTTTCGATCATGCGATATATGTGTCGCACATTCAAGCTACGTAGCCTGTCGGTGTCTAATTCCTAATTTTCGCGTTAAATCAATGGTGAGCGCAATCTTGTTGTCAGCAGGAATTCTGGTAACCTGCCGACATCATGAAAAACGTTTTGCTGCCTCTGATCCATTTACTGACGGTTTTCGCTAAGCTGCTTGGGCGGGGCGGTATTAAGGGCATCATCGCTGAGAACCTCTTGCTCAAGCAGCAACTACTCGTCGTCTGCCGCCCGCGGCAACGCGCGCCGAATTTGTTGGCGGCCGACCGATTTCTGCTTGGCTTATTTTCACTGTTTCTTCGCCCCGGCCGCATTGAGAAAACGGCCGTGGGTATTCAACCCTCCACACTGTTGCGGTTTCATGACTATTTGGTGCGTCGGAAATATCGGGCGCTTTACTCACCGCACCGCAGGGGCAAACCCGGGCCCAAAGGCCCGTCACGGGAACTCATTCTCGCCATTGTCGAACTCAAACGCCGGAATTCACGCTTTGGCTGTCTCCGCATCGCGCGAATCATCTCGAAAACCTTTGGTATTGAGATTGACAGAAACATCGTGCGGCGTGTTCTCGCGAAGCATTACCACTCACAAAATGGCGGGAATGGTCCTTCTTGGTTGACCTTCCTTAGGCACATGAAAGACAGTTTGTGGAGCGTGTATCTTTTCCGCTGTGAGTCGATTACGCTCAAGAGTCACTGGGTGCTGGTGGTGATGGATCAGTTCACTCGGCGTATTATCGGCTTCGCGGTCCACGCCGGTGATGTAAATGGCTTCATCCTTTGCCAGATGTTCAACAAAGTCATTACCGGCGTCACACCGCCGAAATACTTGAGTACGGACAACGACCCATTGTTTGAATATCACCGGTGGCAGGCGAACCTGCGCGTCCTTGACGTTGACGAAATCAAAGCGGTCCCCGAAGTTCCTGTGTCCCACCCTTTTGTGGAGCGTTTAATAGGAACCGTTCGAAGAGAGTATCTTGATCATATTTTTTTCTGGAATACGGTCGATCTGGAGCGGAAACTCAACGAGTTTAAGGACTACTACAACCACAAACGTGTTCACGCTTCGCTTGACGGAGATACACCGGCCGAAGTTGCTGGTGAATCCAGGGCGTCCCCTGCGAAGATCGATGACTTCCGATGGCAGACCCATTGCCGAGGATTGGTTCAGCTTGCAATCGCCGCATGAACGCTAATTAGACACCGACACGTTGGTGCGAGGGAAATGAACTGTTTCTACTGGGTGTTCAAACAGGAAAATTCGCTAATCTATGGCACAACCCCCAATCTATGGCACAGCTCCCTTTTTGAAAGGCGTGTAAGCTATTGATTTATTGGCGCGCCCGGAGGGACTCGAACCCCCGACCACCTGGTTCGAAGCCAGACTACGGGTTTTAAACTAACATTATTATCAATTAGTTACGCGCATCGGCCCCGCGCAAATGT
>CALZGZ010000040.1 GCA_945787105.1 uncultured Gammaproteobacteria bacterium | reverse complement strand
TGGATGCGACGCTGGTGCTTTCCCGCCAAATCGCCGAGCTCGGTATTTATCCCGCTGTGGACCCGCTGGACTCGACGAGCCGGCAACTCGATCCCTTGGTCGTGGGTCAAGAGCATTATGATGTCGCACGCACCGTGCAAGGCACGCTGCAACGTTATAAGGAGCTGCGTGACATCATTGCCATTTTAGGTATGGATGAGCTGTCCGAAGACGATAAGCTCGCCGTTGGGCGTGCGCGAAAGATACAACGATTCTTGTCGCAGCCGTTTTTTGTTGCCGAGACGTTTACCGGCCAGTCTGGTAAATATGTATCACTCAAAGACACGATTCGCGCTTTCAAGATGATCATAGACGGGGAAATGGATCAGTATCCCGAACAGGCGTTCTACATGGTAGGCGCGATCGAAGAGGTGCCGGAAAAGGCCAAGACCGTCGCGTAGTTGAGAGAGGAAGGAACAGATGGCAATGACAATTCACGTAGACATCGCCAGCGCCGAAGAAGAGATCCACTCTGGACCAGCAACGGTGGTGTATGCGCCTGCAGAAATGGGCGAGGTCGGCATCTATCCTCGTCATGCGCCTTTGTTGAGCCGCCTCAGGCCGGGTGAGATTCGAATCGAAACCCCGGCGGGAGAAGAGTTGTTCTTTTTTGTTTCCGGTGGCTTATTGGAGGTGCAGCCCCATGTTGTTACCGTGCTTGCGGATACCGCGATACGCGCCACCGACCTTGACGAAGCTGCGGCGCTGGAAGCGCAGAAGCAGGCCGAACAAGAGATGAAGGACCGTAAATCGGAGATGGATTATGCCAAGGCCAAGGCCGAACTGGTACAAGCGGCGGCTCAACTGCGCGCTATTCAAAAACTTCGCAAACGAGGACGGGGCTAGACTCGCCGGCGCGGCGCGCACTCACGGGCCTCGGAAGACTCCTGATGTCAGCAACCATCAAGACCGACACGGTAGTGTCATTTACTTACGTGATCCGCGACGACAGTGGTGAGATCTGCGAGTACCGTGACCTGCCCGTTGCCTATATTCACGGTGGGCAAAGTCCGCTGTTCCCGGCAATCGAGCGCGCCCTGGAAGGCCGAACCGTCGGCCATAGGGCGGTGGTCAACCTGAGCGCAGACGAGGCGTTCGGTGAGCACGACCCATCTTTGATCTTTACCGATGTGCTCGACAACGTGCCAGATGAATTATGTTACGTCGGTGCTGAGTTCGAGGCAGAAAATGAACAGGGCGATCGGCGCCAGCTCCGCGTCACCAAGATTGAGGATGGCCGGTTGACGGTGGACGCGAACCATCCGTTGGCGGGCAAGGCCCTGACCTATGAGGTCACGGTCGTCGGTATTCGCAAGGCCGGCGAAGAAGAACTCAGAACCGGGCACGCCGATCCGGATCTGTCGGCTGTCCAGTAGGCGCTAAATCGTCTGTACTCATCCCCGCCTAGTGGTATAGTGTTTTGCCCGCGACGAGCAGTTACCCACCGCACACGCCAATGAGCCTCGAAGTCATCGTTCTCGCTGCCGGCAAGGGCAAGCGGATGCAATCCGACCTGCCCAAGGTATTGCACACCTTGGCGGGCAGGCCGCTTATCAACCACGTACTCGAAACGGCGATGGCGCTCAACCCTCGCGCTGTCCATGTAGTGTGCAGCCACGACGACGAGTCGGTGCGCGCGGTGAGCGACGGCGACGCGGTACGTTGGGTGGTGCAGGCCGAGCAACGCGGTACCGGTCACGCAGTGCAACAGGCATTGCCGGGGGTATCCGGGGATGCGTTGGTATTGGTGATGTATGCGGACGTGCCACTGGTGCGTTGCGAAACACTGCGCACCCTGATCAGCAGAGCCGGGCACAGCGGCGTGTCTTTGTTGACCGCAATAGTGGAGGATCCCACCGGTTACGGGCGGATTCTGCGCGACAGTGAGGGACGCATTGAGGGCATCGTCGAAGAACGGGACGCCACCGACGATCAGCGCGCGATCAATGAGGTCAACACGGGGATCCTGGTTGCGCCGGTACAGGCACTGGGGCGCTGGTTGGCGCGGGTCACCAATGACAATGACCAGAAGGAATATTATTTAACTGATGTGGCAGCGTTAGCCAATCAAGACAACGTTGTGATCCAGGGTCTGGCGGCTCCCACAATGGAAGAAGTGCTAGGCGTAAACAGCCGACAAGACCTTGCGCTCTTGGAGCGGGTCCATCAGCGCCGCTTGGCAGCGGCGCTGATGGACCATGGTGTGACGGTCATCGACCCCAGCCGGCTCGATATTCGTGGCCAGGTTACCGCGGGGCGTGATTGTGTGTTGGACATCAACGTAGTGCTGGAAGGCGCGGTGGCGCTGGGCGATCGTGTCAGCATTGGCCCCAATAACGTGATCCGGAACGCAACAATAGGCGACGACGTGGTGGTGCTTGCGAACTGTGTCATCGAGCGGGCGACCCTCGGCGCCGGTGCGCGGATCGGCCCATTTGCCCGTATTCGTCCCGGTGTCGTCATTGAAGAGCGGGTGCACATCGGCAATTTTGTCGAAATCAAAAATAGTGAGCTTCGCGCAGGCGCAAAGGTGAACCATTTGAGTTATGTGGGTGACACTACCGTAGGTCGAAATACCAACATCGGCGCCGGGGTCATTACATGCAACTACGATGGCGCGCGTAAACACCGTACCGAGATTGGGGACGATGTGTTCGTAGGCTCCAACAGTCAGCTGGTGGCGCCGGTGAAAGTCGGACAAGGTGCCACCGTAGGTGCGGGGTCCACGATAACCAGCGATGTCCCCGAGCGAGCGCTTGCGGTAACAAGGGCTCGGCAGCGGCATGTTTCCGGGTGGCGACGCCCCCGCAAGGACACGAAGCGATAACCGGGGCGTCACTTGACTACTATGGGGTGTTCGATATGTGCGGAATAGTCGGAGCGGTGGCGGGTCGTGATGTGGTGCCGGTTCTACTCGAAGGACTGCGGCGGCTCGAATACCGGGGCTACGATTCCGCCGGTGTCGCGGTCATCGATGACCGCGGGCATCTCGCAAGAACACGCAAGGTCGGCCGGGTTAAAGAATTGGCACCCGCATTGAGTCACGACCAGATCGCGGGGGTGACCGGTATTGCGCATACGCGTTGGGCGACACATGGAGGCGTCACCGAGAGCAACGCCCATCCGCATATCTGTCGGGGGACCGTGGCCGTCGTGTGCAACGGCATTATCGAAAATCACGAAACATTACGCCAACAGCAACGCGAAGTCGGCTTTGAATTCACCTCGGATACCGACACCGAGGTGGTCGTACACCAGATCTACGGTCACCTGGACCAGGGGAAAGATCTATTGCAGGCGGTACAGGCCGCCATCGCGCAGCTCGAGGGGGCATACAGCTTAGGCGTCATCAGCACGCGTGAACCGGGGCGGCTACTGGCGGCGCGCAACGGTCCGCCATTGCTGATCGGTATACGCGATGGAGAATCATTTATCGCCTCTGACATCGCGGCCCTGCTGGCAGAGACTCAGGACTACATTGTGCTCGAAGATGGGGACGTGGCAGATATTACCCGCGGCGGGGTCCAGATCTACGATCGCGGTGGCAAGCGCGTAGAACGTAGCGTGCGCAAGTCCGCCTTGACCGTGGATGCGGTTAACTTAGGTGAATACCGGCACTTCATGCTCAAAGAGATTTTTGAACAACCCAGCGCGGTGGCCGACACCCTGGAGGGTCGTATCACCGGCGGACGATTATTGGATGCGTCGTTTGGACATCGAGCAACTGATATATTCGACGCCACCGATTCAGTGCAAATCGTCGCCTGTGGCACCAGTTATCATGCTGCGTTGGTCGCCAAGTACTGGCTGGCGTGGCAGGGGGTCGCGTGTGATGCCGAGATCGCCAGCGAGTTTCGTTACCGCCCCCAGGTCGTGCGACCCAACACGCTGTTCGTCACGATCTCCCAATCCGGAGAGACCGCGGATACCTTGGCGGCTTTGGAATACGCGCGAAAAAATGGTTATCAACATTCACTCACGATTTGTAATGTCCCTGAGAGTTCTTTGGTGCGCGCATCGGATATTGCGTTCATGACCCATGCCGGGCCCGAAATCGGTGTCGCTTCCACCAAGGCGTTTACCGCCCAACTTACCGCATTGATTCTGTTAACGATTGCGTTAGCGCGTCGCCACGGGCTGCGCGCGGAGCATGAGGCACGGCTGATTGGTAAGTTGCGCACGTTGCCGGCAAAGATCGATCAAGCGCTGGCGCTCGATGAACAAATCCGCGGCATTGCCGGGCAGTTTGCCGATAAACAACATGTGCTGTTTCTGGGCCGCGGCGCCCATTATCCGGTGGCCCTGGAGGGGGCCTTAAAACTCAAAGAAATCTCGTACATTCACGCCGAAGGGTATGCTGCAGGTGAACTCAAACATGGCCCCCTGGCCCTGGTCGACGGTAATATGCCGGTGGTGGCGGTGGCGCCGAACAACCAGTTGCTGGAGAAACTGAAGTCGAATATTCAAGAGGTCCGCGCCCGGGGCGGTAAACTATTTGTTTTTGCCGACCCCCAGTCCGGCATCCTCAGCGACGAGGACAGCCACGTTTTTGAAGTTGCCCCGGTGGACGACTGCATTTCTCCGATTATCTACACCATTCCCCTGCAACTGCTCGCCTATCATGTCGCGGTTATCAAAGGAACCGATGTCGACAAACCGCGGAACCTGGCCAAATCAGTGACTGTTGAGTAGGCATCCCGTTTCACTATACAACCGCCGTAGACGGCTATGTTGAGCACACATTGTTGCTAGCCATGGATGTCTCCCATATCTTTAAACAGCTAAATGAGGCACAGCGCGACGCAGTATCTTCATCGCCGGGGCCATTGCTGATACTGGCAGGTGCCGGGAGCGGTAAAACCCGGGTACTGACCTATCGTGTGGCGTGGCTGGTTCAAGTCCATCAGGTATCGCCGCTGTCGATCATGGCGGTAACTTTTACCAACAAAGCAGCCCAGGAGATGCGCGGGCGCATCGAGGAAATCCTCGGCTATCCGGTTAGCGGAATGTGGATGGGGACATTTCACGGCATCGCCCATAGGTTGCTGCGCGCCCACTGGCGAGACGCCGGGTTGCCCCAGGGTTTTCAAATACTCGATACTGATGATCAGCTGAGGATGATTCGCCGGACGCTCAAACAACTGAACTTGGACGAAGGATATTGGCCGCCAAAATCGATCCAGTGGTTCATCAACGGGCACAAAGAAGAAGGCCGTCGGCCACAACACATCCCCGAGACCCACGATACGCAACAGCGTCAGCTATTGCAGATATACCAGACCTACGAAGAATTGTGCCAACGCTTCGGGCTGGTTGATTTTGCCGAACTGTTGTTACGAGCGTTTGAACTGTTGCACAACAACGAATTGTTGCGGGCACGTTATCAGCAACGTTTTCAGCATATACTCGTGGACGAGTTCCAAGACACCAACGCCATTCAGTACGAATGGTTGAAATTGTTGGCACAGCACCACCGCAATATTTTTGTGGTCGGCGACGATGACCAGTCCATCTACGCGTGGCGGGGGGCGCGTATCGAAAACATATTGCAGTTCGAAAAGGACTTTCCAGGAACCACGGTTTTCCGGCTGGAACAGAACTACCGTTCTACCAGCACAATCCTCACCGCGGCCAATGCGGTGATTGATCACAACAAAGGACGGTTGGGCAAAAGCCTGTGGACAGAAGGCGATGATGGCGAACCGGTGCGGCTGTATGCGGCGTTCAACGAAGTCGACGAAGCGCGGTTCGTGGTGGACCGGATCCAGTCCTGGGTAGACACTGGCCAGCGTAGGTCTGAGGCGGCAATCTTGTATCGTTCCAATGCCCAGTCGCGGGTGTTCGAAGAAATATTGCTGGACGTCGGCATGCCCTATCGGGTCTATGGTGGATTGCGCTTTTTCGAGCGCGCTGAGATCAAAGATGCCCTTGCCTATCTGCGTTTGGTGGCCAGCCGCCAGGACGACCCATCATTCGAGCGTGTAGTCAATGTCCCCACCCGCGGTATTGGTAATAAGACCCTGGAGCTCGTACGCGAATACGCCCGCACCAATCAGGTGGCAATGTGGGATGCGGCGTTGGCTTTGATCCATAGCCACCAATTAACGGCGCGCAGCACGCAGGCGCTGTCCCGTTTCGTAACGCTGATTAACGATATCAACACGCAGGTCAATGGACTACCGTTGGTGGACCAGACGGACATCATGCTGCAGCAAAGCGGACTCACTGATCACTACCGTAAAGCAAAAGGCGAAAAGGCTGAGACCCGTGTTGAGAACCTGGAAGAACTCGTGAACGCAGCGCGAAATTTTGAGCACGATCCGGAGGATGACATGGACGCGCTGACGGCCTTTCTTACCCACGCAGCACTCGAGGCCGGTGATACCCAAGCCAAGGAATGGGAGGACTGCGTACAACTCATGAGCTTACATTCGGCGAAAGGCCTGGAATTTTCATCTGTGTTCCTAACCGGCTTGGAGGAGGGACTGTTTCCGCACCAACGTTCGTTACAGGAGCCCGGACGTCTGGAGGAAGAACGGCGCTTGTGTTACGTGGGCATGACCCGCGCAATGCGCCAGCTGTATATCACCTATGCAGAGGTACGTCGTTTACACGGCCGCGAGGCCTATACTAGTCCGTCTCGATTCCTCGGGGAGATCCCGCGCGAATTGATTGAAGAGGTACGCGGCGGTTTTACCATGCGACCCTCACTAGACACGGATGTGCGCGCAACTGACGGCGAAACTGAAAACGGTATGCGGCTGGGAGACCACGTCCGCCACCAGAAGTTTGGCGATGGTGTGGTGCTGAGTATCGAAGGTCGAGGACAATACACCCGCGTGCAAGTCAATTTTGAGGCCGTGGGCAGCAAGTGGTTGGTGTTGGCCTACGCCAATCTCCAGTTGTTGTGACCCCCGGAATTGCACGGCATAGCCCAGGTTGGTATATATTGTTAAAGTAACTTCTTAACATTAGATCAGGCGGGCCCAAGCAAAGATGTCCAACTTCTCGTACCGTAATCGGGTTACGCTCTTGACGCGGTTAGGGGTAGCGAGCTGTGCGGGATTATTTACCGCTCTCGGCATCGGGATGTGGGGGGTGGGCCTGCCTTCATGGTGGGTGCCGGCGGCCTATACGGCCTTGGTCGCCGTCGGTCTGACAGCACTGATCTACGCGTCGGTGGTGAAGCCGCTAATGAGACACACCGTTGAAACTAGCCGTGTTGACGAGCTGGACGAGCTTACTCAAACCCTGAGCCGGCACGGCATCACGGTCAAGCTTTTCGAGTTCATGGCGCTGGCCGATCGATATGGTAACCGACTCTCCGTGGCAGTAGTCGGCATCGACCACCTGCAGGATCTTATCAGCGAGTACGGTGACACGGCGCGCGACTCCGCCCTGCAGACCATCACCGAGGTATTGACTGAAACGATTAGAATGCCTGATCGTATCGGGCGCTACGACGAAGACAAGTTTTTGACAATCTTGCCGGAGACCAATATGAGCGGCGCTTGTCAAATCGCCGAACGCATACGATCTGCCGTTTACAAGACAGACATTGGGATCACCACCCGCCGCAAGGCGAGGCTCACCGTGAGTATAGGGGTCACAGTCTTCCGGCGTGGCGAAGATCTAAATCAATTGCTAGCTCGAGCAACCCGGATTCTTGCGCAAGCCAAGACTCAGGGGCGCAATCGAGTGCTGACCGATCTCGCCGCCTGAACGGCGTCCCGGGAAAATCACTAGCAACGCACGCCCGTTGTGCAGATAGAATGTCGTGATGCGCTATTTTGCCTTTGGCTCGAACATGTTGAGCGCGAGATTGCGAGCTCGTGTAGGGGAGTTTGCGGCTGGCGTCGCAGGCCATATAGCGGGCCATCAGCTGCGGTTTCACAAGCGCAGTGGTGACGGTTCGGCGAAATGTGACGCTTACCACACGAACAACCCCGATGATGTCATACATGGCGTGGTCTATCATATCTCCGCGGCACAGCAAATCTTACTCGATAGCTTCGAAGGCAGGGGTTATTTGAAACTCGAGATTCCGGTAAACGTGAATTCTGACCGCACTGCGGCATATATGTATGTCGCAGACCCCAATTACGTTAATCCTGATCTAGCGCCTTATCACTGGTACAGACAGTTTGTCATCGCCGGTGCCAAGGAGTTTGCGCTACCAGCACATTACGTGCGTACCATATCAATGGTCCCGGCGGTAACAGATCCAGATCGTGATCGGCATCTTCGCAACATGGCGGTGCTCAACCGACATATTGCAACACGGATCCCGGAAGCTGGCGCAAGACGCGGGCGGCGAGACGCCGCGCTGGGGCGCAATACATAGCCGTAGCTAGGGATTGCATAAAGCGCCAGTGCAGGTGTTCGTGGTCGCACCAGCGCCGGGATCGTCCCGACCCGATGCTTGCCAAGCGACGTAGAGCATCGAATAGCGCCCTTTCCTGGAACCGACCCTGCGCGCCTCCCCGGTGTATAAACTATGAATCGGGGTGGAGCGCGTTGGAGCAATATACGCGCTGCAGGGGCACGACAGCGGCTACTAAGCAATCATCGCTTTGAGCACTTCATTCCATCCCAAGGCGAGGTTGGTTCGGTTATATCCGCCACCGCCCATAGCAACTATTCGGCCTTGGCAAAATTCATCCGCGAGAGTGCACAGGCGGTTGGCGGTATGACCGTGGGCCTGAGGAGAAAACGCCATGTCTGTAATCGGGTCTCCTTTGATGCTGTCGGCCCCGGCTTGTAACAGGATAAACTCCGGTTTGCCCTGGCGCAGGAATTCCTCCGCCTCCGGCCAGATTCTGAAAAATACGGCATCGTCAGCTCCGGGAGGTAGTGGTATGTTCAGCTTGGTGCCCTGCGCCACGCCGGTGCCGGTTTCGTTCGCAAACCCGGTGCCGGGATATAAAAAACGACCGTCTTCGTGAATGTCGACAATAATCAAGTCGGGGTCGGACTCAAACGCATAAAATACGCCATCGCCGTGATGGGCATCGATGTCTACATAGGCAACCTTTTTGACGGCGAAGACTTGTCTCAGTGTCTCAATCAAGATACCGGCATCGTTGAAAACGCAAAAGCCGGCGGCGTTGTCACGGCGCGCGTGATGCAGTCCGGCAATGGGAACGAAGATTCGCGGATAACTTCCGTTCATGGCATGCGTCAACCCCTCGAGGTCGCTGCCGACAACATAGCAGGTGGCTTCGAACATGCCCGGGAATGCCGGGGTATCGCCATAATCGAGATATCCTCGACCCGAACGTGATTGTCTCTTGACCCGCGCGACGTATGCTGGATCGTGAAACCGGGTTAATGCCTGCTCGTTGCAGCGCACCGGTGCGGCGACGTCCACCAGCTTGTCGAGGCCTTGTTTGACCGTCTCCTCCCAAAAGGCCTGAATGCGATCAGGACCAAACGGATGGCCGTTACCAAAGGCGTAACGCCCGAGATCATCGCCGTAGTAGACCTGTACCGGTACGGTCATGGCGTTTTATGACACGCCCAAGAGGCGATCTTTGCGCCTCGCTCACCCGCCAAGAACCAGCGTGCCCCTGGTTTCAACTTGTCGGTGGGTGGTTTCTTATTTTTCCAACGGGCAGTTACAACCGCTTCAGCATTACAGTTCTTCTCGGCGAAAATGCGGCAGTATTCAAATCCAACCTGTGAAATGCGGTAGACGCGGCGTTTGGTCAAAAAGTTGTGGCAACCCGGCTTGCCGGTGCCGGTGACCAGCGTGATCAGGCTTTGTTGTTGTCTGCTATTGGCTGTGTAAAAGCGAATTTCGGCGGCCCATGCGGCACTGCTGAACAACAGGACAACAACGGCAGCGACGCGGAAACATTTCATGAGTGAAATACGCTCTTGTAACTGCAATAGGCGGCACATAGCGTCACCGGGATCAGAACCAGATAACCAAGAAAGAACGGAATCGCCGCCAAGAACGCAAGCACTAGGTAGATCACGCCAAAAAGCAGAAACGGCACAATGTTGATTAAGCAAGCATTGAAACTCGACTTAACAGCGTCAATTGGCGTCACGTCATCCAGCATGACCAGGGGAACAGCATAAACCATCACCATAATGAACAAGCCCTCCAACGACAAAAGTACTAACAATCCGAGGATGGTGCCCACACCAGCGGAGATTTTCGCGGCGACATCGCTACCGCTAACATAACCGGTCATCAATGAACCACCAAGCAGGCTTGCCGCGATCAGGGTGAGTACGATAGTGGCGGCCAACATCATCGCGCCAAGTATTAACAGTGACGAAGTCTTGGGCTTGTCGCCAAAGCCGCTAAACAGCATCTTGATGGCAAGCCGTCCACCGTCTTCCACGGTTTTCGCGGCATGGTACAGACCGCCTAAAAACACAGGCCCCACCAGCACCAGCGCCAATTGACCCACCACCGGTATGAGCGCAAGCATGAGGTTGAGTAAGGCCAGGATCAAGAATATTAAGATCCATAGGACTGGATAGCGTTGGAACAGTTGCCAACCGCAGGTGTACCAACTCAGTCCTTCGCCAAGTTCAACCTGTTGCGGTTGCATGCTGATTTGTCCTAGCCGATCTCACAACAGGGATTCGATGGGCCTCGCTAAATAAGGTTGGGGGCCTGTCAACCGCAATCGGGTTTGTCGGCAATGCGCAGGGTCAGATGTCGTACCAGCGCAACGTACCCACGGCCGAAACTCGAGCGTCAAAAACTGCCTAAACGCCACTTGGGCAGGTTGACGTCGTCCTCGATGGAGTCCGCCGGCCGCGTGTTCAATTCGCCGTCGCCATATTGATCGATCATGTATAATGGCGCCGCGCCTTTAGGTTTGATCTTCAGCATGTACAGCTGGCCGAATCGGCGGTACTCGGTAATCGCTTGGCTACCTTCCTTGTATTCACGTATATCCGCGGTACCGGAGTCTTCTCCGGCGCCTCGTTCAACGGCCTGTTTATCGGTGGTTGCCGGTTCATCGGGAGGCGTTTGCGCCTCGACGAATTGGCCGACAGCGCAAAAAACGATAGTAATAAGGCTGGCAAAATAACGCATGGATGATATGTCTCCCGGAGCTCAGACCTAGATTAACACCCAACCACCGCGATCCAAAGCTGGGTACATGAAATAGACCGGGAATGGATCAGAGAGTTCGCCAGTGTTTACAATTAACGACGCATGAACAAAGCTAACAAACTCATTCTCGTCGACGGATCCTCTTACTTGTACCGGGCGTTTCATGCCCTGCCCAAGCTCGCAAGCTCCTCTGGCGAGCCCACGGGAGCGGTGTACGGTGTTATCAACATGATCCGGCGGTTACTGGCCGATTATGATCCCGGCTACGTAGCGATTGTGTTCGATGCCAAGGGTAAAACATTTCGCCACGACATGTATCCGAAGTACAAGGCCACGCGACCACCGATGCCCGACGAGCTCCGTCAACAGGTTCCGGTATTGCACGAATTAATACGGGCGATGGGGCTACCATTGCTCACCATTGATGGCGTGGAAGCGGATGACGTGATCGCTACTTTAGCATCACAGGCCGGGGCACACGGAATGGATACCATTGTATCGACCGGCGACAAGGATCTCGCCCAGATCGTGAATGATCACGTGAGCCTGGTGGATACCATGCGCCACGCAGTCTACGATCGAGATGCTGTAGAACAGAAATACGGTGTGCCACCGGAGCGAATTGTCGACTATCTCGCGCTGATTGGTGATGCATCAGACAATGTTCCCGGTGTCGCGAAGGTTGGCCCAAAAACGGCCCGGAAATGGTTGCGTCGATACGGCTCGCTGGACGCGATTATCAAAAACGCGGATGAGGTCGCGGGTAAGGTCGGCGCCAACCTGCGCGACAGCGTAGATTTACTGCCGTTATCCCGGCAGTTAGTGACTGTGAAACGCGACGTAAAGCTCGATGTTGATCCCACCGATCTTCGTGTTGATCCGGCGGACGAAGAGAAGCTGAAAGAATTATATGCGCGCCTGGAATTTCAAGGTTGGTTGGCGGAGTTGGGCGGGCTCAGCGGTGGGCCTAGGAACGATGAGATCAAGCGGGATTACATCGTGATCACTGATGAGTCGGCGTTGGATGCATGGCTCAAGCGTCTTGTCGATGCGCCGTTATTTGCGTTTGACACCGAGACCACGTCGCTGGATGCCGTGTCTGCGGAATTAGTGGGGGTATCATTTGCGGTGCAACCCGGCGAGGCTGCTTATGTGCCGTTCGGACACGATTATACCAATGCGCCGCAACAGCTTACGCGGGAGTTGGTTCTGGCAAAGTTGTCCGCGTTGCTGGAAGACCCGGCACGGTCCAAAGTCGGACAGAACTTGAAATACGATCACTGTGTGCTCGCCGGCTACGATATAGAGCTGCGCGGTATTGCATTTGACACTATGTTGGAATCTTATGTGCTGGATAGCGTGGCCAATCGTCACGATATGGACACCTTGGCGTTGAAGCACCTCGGCCACAAGACAGTCAGCTTCGAGGAGATCGCCGGCAAAGGAAAATCGCAGCTGACGTTCAATCAAATCGACATTGATGAGGCGGCACAGTATGCCGCGGAGGATGCGGATATTACTTTGCGTCTCCATCACGCGTTGTGGCCGAGACTCGAGGCGGAGCCGACGCTGCGGGATCTGTTCGCGAAGATAGAGATACCGTTGGTTCCGGTACTGTCTCGTATCGAGCGTCGCGGCGTAAACATTGATTCCGAGATGCTTGCTAAACAAAGTGACGAGCTAAAGAATAGAATCGCAACATTGGAGAAACAAATCCATGAAGCCGCCGGCGGCCCGTTCAACATCGCGTCTCCCAAGCAGATCCAAGAAGTATTGTACGATCGCCTTAAGTTGCCGGTGTTGCGCAAGACCCCAAAGGGACAGCCATCCACCGCCGAAAACGTGCTCCAAGAACTCGCGGTTGATTATGATTTGCCACAACTCATTCTTGAATACCGTGCGCTCAGCAAGTTGAAGTCAACTTACACCGACAAACTGCCGGATATGGTGAACCCGAAAACCGGACGCGTACACACCTCTTACCATCAAGCGGTGGCGGCTACCGGACGTTTGTCGTCGGCGGATCCCAATCTGCAAAATATTCCAGTACGCACCGCAGAAGGCCGGCGCATCCGGGAGGCGTTTGTAGCGGAGCCCGGCGATGTCATCCTGTCGGCGGACTATTCGCAAATAGAGTTACGTATCATGGCGCATTTATCGCAGGATCCTGGCCTGTTGCAGGCATTCGCTGCGGGTGCAGATATCCATCGAGCGACGGCCGCAGAGGTGTTCGGATTACCCCCTCAAGACGTCACCGACGAACAGCGCCGGCATGCGAAAGCTATTAACTTCGGCCTAATCTATGGCATGTCGGCGTTCGGCTTGGCTCGCCAATTGCGTATCGATCGCGCCGCTGCCCAGGAATATGTCGAGCTGTATTTTGCGCGTTATCCCGGGGTGAAGCGTTTCATGGACGAAACCCGCGCACGTGCCCACGAACGAGGTTATGTCGAGACCCTATTCGGTAGACGCCTTTATTTGCCGGAGATTAACGCCGGTAATCACGCACGGCGTCAGTATGCGGAACGCACCGCGATAAACGCGCCGATGCAGGGTACCGCCGCGGATTTGATTAAGATGGCGATGCTGGTGATCGACGACTGGATCCGCGAAGATAGCAAAGCCTTGCGGATGATTATGCAAGTGCATGATGAATTGGTGTTCGAGGTCCCCGTATCCGAGCTAGAACATGCCGGCATTGCGATTGCAGAGTTGATGAGTGGCGTCGCGCAGCTGACAGTCCCACTTGAGGTGGATGTCGGTAGCGGCGCCAATTGGGCGCTGGCCCACGCTTGAATAACCCGGGAGCCGGCGCTGAAGCACTGCAAATTCAGGACGTTATCCGAAAAATGTCATACAATAGCTTGACTGTCATGGATAGATATCCGATGTTAACAAAGGGGTCGGCGGTACAAGGTGGCCCGGTCTGTCCAAGGTATAGACACTGGCATAAAGCGAGGTAAGACGATGCTCCGTAGCGTTCGAGCGAATATACATTCCGTAATCCTAGCCGGGTGGCTGCTATGCGGCCCAACATTTGCCCAAGATGACCCGATGCAGCAGGCGATTACCGCCTATGAGGCAGGTGAATTTGTTAAGGCCGGCCAGTTTTGGGAACCGTTGGCGAACCAGGGTGACGCCCAGGCCCAGTATTCGATGGCGGTGTTGTACCACAAGGGCCAAGGTCGCCCTGCTGATTTCGGTAAGGCGCTGGACTGGTACCGGAAGGCGGCAGAGCAAGATCACGTCAATTCACTTTTCAATCTCGGCGTCGCCTATTGGGAAGGGCGCGGCGTCGCGCGTAATTTGCAGGACGCGGTGCAGTGGTGGCGCCGCGCCGCGGAACGCGAGTACGGGGCCGCGCAACACAATCTGGCAACGGCCTATTACCTCGGGCAGGGCACCGAAAAGAACGTCGAAGAGGCGATAAAATGGTTTCGCAAGGCCTCTGACAACGGCTACACGCGGGCAGACAAGGCGCTGAACGTCATCGAGAACAAATATCCGCAGTTGTTTGCCAAGGCAACGTCCCCGATAGGTGCCGATGTCACCGAGCAAGCTGTTAGCGCCGCGTCCGCGCCGGAAGACGCCGCAGCCACCGCGGCTATGCCTGCCACGGTCATGTCTGCTGATACGGCGGCAGCGTCTGAAGAGCCCTTGTCATCGCAGCAAACCGCGCGCGCAGCGCCGGTGCCGGAAACGACAATGCCGGCCGAAACTGAGCCCCGCACGATGGAAACCGAAGCGCCAATGAGCGGGCAAAACGTCGCGCGCATCGGGGCGCAGGGGGCGAAGGTTTACCCGTTCTATCGCGAGTCACTCCCAACGCTTGGCGAATTGGCGCCTGGCAGTGCGATTCGGGTCTTGCTCCGGCACCAGGACTGGCTGTATGTTCAGGTGCCCGGCGGGTTTGAGATGTGGGTATACGGCCGTTATGTAACCGGTGAAAGCGGGTCGGGGATAGTCAATAATCCGAACGTCCGGGCGCGGCCGCTGCCCTCGACCGCAAGCGACTCCTACCCGCTGGGGACGTTCAATAATGGCGAATCGGTTGAAGTCGTGGCGGTGCAAGGTGACTGGAAAAGGGTGCGTGGCCCGCAGCGATTAGGAGCGTGGGTCAAGGCGCGCGACGTGGAGCTGGGACCGGTCACCCAGGCGCAGGACGCGACATCGGCGGCGGAACCCGATATGGGTGCCGAATCCGCGGCTGCGACCCCGGCAACAACCGCCGAGATGGAGGCCGCCGCGGTAATGCGAGTGGCACAGGGAGGCGCCAAGATCTACCCGTTTCATCGCGAAACCCTTGCCGAGATCGGTGAATTGTTGCCGAATACCACCGTGCGGTTGGTACTTCGCGAAGGAGACTGGGTCTATGTACAGGTTCCTGGGGGACTCGAGGTATGGGTGTACGGCCGCTACGTGGACGGTGATAGTGGACAAGGAACGGTCAATGCTGCAGACGTACGCGCCCGGCCGGTACCATCAACCGCTCGCAACTCTTATCCATTAGGCACATTCAACAAGGGGGAATCGGTCGAGGTGCTCGAAGTGCAAGGCAAATGGAAAAAGGTTCGCGCCCCGGAGCGCTTGGGTGCCTGGGTCAAAGCGGCGGACGTGGTTGCCGGGGACAACCGTGAGTCGTAGAGCGTTCGCGTCGTACGGAAAGTACCGACGCATATCAAACAGATCATGACTGCAATCGAGAAACGGTAAATCGACGACCAATGTCCACAGCCACATGGTTTAGACTTCCATTGCTCCTGCTTAGTTTGGTGACGATCACCGCGTCCGCAGCGGTGGATGACGACCAGGAGCTGCATAATATCGAGGTTCTGATCGATGCCGGCAAGACCCGTTTGGCTTTGAACTATGTCGACCGCTACGTTACTAGGAAGCCGGGGGACCCCAGGGCGGTTTTTTTAATGGCCCGCGCCCAGGAGAAGGCAGGCCGCCCGGGAGAGGCGGCCAAGATCTATGAGCGGCTGATTCGCGAGCACCCTCACCTGCCGGAACCATTTGTCAATCTCGCGGCCATCTACGTTAACGGTAAGCAGTACGAGAAGGCGCGGCAGCTGCTGGTAGCGGCACTGAACACCCACTCGATCTATGCCAAGGTCTATGAAAGCCTGAATAATCTCCATGCAACTATGGCGAGCCAGGCCTATAAGAACGCGCTGTTGTTGGATGGCGAGTTGGTAAAACCCAACCCCCGCACGGTGAGCACGTTGATTTCCTGGTCTGCCGAGGCACTTCCCAAAACTGTGGTTGCCCGGGGCGAGGCGTCGCCACCGGCAAGTTTGTCAACGGGTGGCAGCGAGTCCGCGGATGACGCAAAAGTCAAGCCGGCGCCACCGATTACCGAGCCCGTCAAGGTAGCCAGTCGTCCCTCGATTGCAGCCAATAACGGGAAGCCGATTAACCCGGCCACACCTGATTCGAAGCGGGTGGCATTACGGTCAAAACCGGCCCGCGATGATCGCGGGGAACTAGAAACAACCATCAAAAACTGGGCCGCCGCCTGGTCGCGCCGGGAAGTTGGACGATACCTATCATTCTACAGTGCCCGATTTCGTCCCAATGCCGGTCTATCTCGAAACCAATGGAAACAGCATCGCAAACTGCGTATCACCGCTAAGAAACAAATCCACATCGAGCTGTCCGATTTCAATACATCAGTAAATGGACGCACCGCTACGGTTTTGTTCCTGCAGGCCTATCAATCCGATACATTCAGCGATGTCACTCGCAAAAAGCTCGTGCTGGAGCGTGGTGCAGAGGGCTGGAAGATCATTCGTGAAACCAGCACGAGCTGATAGTTTCCGTTGACATGTTTGGGGCCTGTTGCCCGTTTTTCTAAGCTGGGCGTTGTTGGTGCATGCCGATAACGGGTATCAGCAGCGCCTGGTGAACCGGCATGCTGGCGGCGGAATTGGATCGGTGCTAGCCCGCATATTGCACCAAGTCGGCGAAAAGAGGGCCTAACAGTTTGTTGGCGACAATGAAGTCGATAAATGTTCGGTGCGACGTTTTGTATTCGAAGTTACGCCTATCCCGGCCCTGGCTCGGTCTCGAACGCCTGGATTTGCGCTTCACTCAACCCATAGCTACGGCTATGTATTTCGCTCCAGCGCGGCGCTCGTCCCCGCGCAGCAGGGGAAACCAGTCGCCCCGATCCCTTCGCCATTATCCGCGATCCTTGGTGCAATATGCGGGCTAGTTGAGCAATAACTATCAGGCGCGGGGACAAAAACAGCAATACTGGCGCCAGGACCGCACCGGACGGTGGCGTGTTACATACGTGGGTCGCGGTTCGTCAGGGAAAGATCACTTGCCCACTCTTGGGGGCAATAGCGCCTGGCCGTTTAGCCCGGTTTTCGCCATTCTGATCTTCGGCACGTTTCGTTGCAGCCAATACACTAAATCAACCCACATATGGGTGATTTGCTGTGAACTGGGCATCACGTAGGCGTGCGGCATTTCCAGCGTGACCACTGGAATACCCTTGTGGACGCCCGCGTAGTTACCCAGGGATCCGGGGAATGTGCCGAGGAAGTCTCGATGCAAAATGCCGATACGGCGAGGTGCTGAACGGCGATCAAGCGCATCGTAATCGACGATACCGTGAGGCGCGTGCACACTCACAATTATGTCCGGCCTGAAACGGTCGATTGCCTCGACCAGCCATTGAGTTTCCGGTTCGCTGCCTGGTGTGTCACCAGGATAGCGGCGGGGATCACGCCCGGTGGTTTTCACCCAGTAATCCCTACTTAACCGCTGCCACTCCGGCGTCGGAAGATTGCGATTCAAATCTATGCCGTTAGCATTGGTTCGCGTCGATTTATTCACCAGCAGCCCGTCGGGATTGAGCAACGGCGTGATGTACCAATGAAACAGTCCGGTGTGATAGCGGTGCAATTTGTGCATCCATTTGAATACCGAGCTGATCGAAGTCAACTCGTCAGCATGAGTGCCGCCAATCAAAAGTACCCGCCCCAGTGGCTCGCGATTGGACATCGGTGGAAACTCGCGGACCAATATAGGCAGTTCGTTTGCCGAATGGTATTGCGTCGGTCTTAGATCCATTGACAGGCAGTCATTGAGACTTACGCTCGCGAGTTTGTTGGCGACCCGATGGCAGAGTTGGGACACCTGTTGTTGCTGATCTGGTGACAATGGTGTCGGTTGGGGGATACGTGGATCTGCCTTGGCGGTTAATGTGGGTGTTTCGAGTTTCCGCTCCTGGGGCATGTGCTCAGGAGTCTTCGTCGCCGCTTTTTCAACGGTTGTTGCAGTCGCTTTTTCAACCCGCCGAGGTTTCGGTGTCTGTGGGGTCGCTGGCGCACTGCTGGGCGAGCGATCCGGTTGGGTGGTCGAATCCGATGATTTCGTTTCGGGCGGGGGTGAAACCGACGGGGACCACGTAGCGCAAGCCTCCACCAAGAGCAGTGGCGCGACAATGACTATATAAGCAATTGGTGGGAACTTCACGTTTTAAGGATAGCAGACATATGCTTTTGCTGTGACTAGAACTATGCCGTGCTACCCATTGTTTGTAAATAGGTAGTCCGGGGCGGGACTTGCATCATACTGATGCTCGGGGATGTTGTTGGGGGGACGCCCCACCCCGGACGACCGTCCATCGAAATCAGCTCTGCGCGACGACATATTAACCCCACTCGAAGCATGCCGTCAGCAGGGCCGCTGGATTTGTTGCGATTATTTACAATCTCGACTGGGTTTGGAACTTATTCTCGAAGGATTGGTCTCATTAATCAGGATAACGTGGAAGTTGTCCTCCCGCTTGCCCTCCCTAAGCGGGTAGATTCTGTTCATCGCGGAATCGAAGCATTTATGGCCCCGGAATGTCCTCCCCTTGCGTCCGGGGCATTTTTCTTTCTGTGCACGTCAGCCATTTCGATAACACTTCACGCGCTGTTGTGCAACCGCTTCGTGTTAGTGAGGAGAAAAGTTGCACCGAAACCGCGTTAGAAAAACCACCGAGTTGTATCGTTACTTCCCGCAGGCACTGCTGCGCCTTGCTACGGCTGAGTTTGTCGGATTTGGTCACCAATACGTGTACTGTCAAGTCGGCGCTCTCAGTCCACCCCAACATCTGACGGTCGAGCACCGTTAACGGGTGGCGAATGTCCATGAGCAGTATCAAGCCACGAAGACTCAACCGCGTGGCAAGAAATCGCTCGATCATGTGACCCCAATGCCGCCTCAGTGATTCTGGCACCTTCGCATAGCCATACCCAGGCAAGTCCACCAAACGACGGTCGTCGTCGAGGCGGAAGAAAACGATTTGCTGCGTCCGTCCTGGGATCTTGCTGGTACGCGCCAGGCCCCGCCGGCTGGTAATGGTATTGATAGCGCTGGATTTCCCAACATTTGATCGCCCCGCAAACGCAACTTCCGCGCCGTGGTCCGGCGGCCATTGATCAGCATTGTGGGCGCTGATCAAGAACTGTGGGTGGCGTAATAATGGTGGCAGAATAGGTTCGTCAGTCATGATATCGGCGGTGGTTCGCGGTATTGAGACCCTCTCGGTGACATGATATAAAAACCCCAGCAATCTATGGGCCTCAATGGGTCGCCGCGTTGGTCGGACCTAGAGCGCTGTGTATCGATCTCCTCGAGTGTTGTCGATCCGAGCGTATGTATTCGAGTCCCTCACGTGGAGTAGTCTATGATCAAGCAAGTAGCTTTTGTTGCAGTATTAGCGTCCTTTTCCTTTGCGGGTAACGCCAGCCACCTGGAACCGCCCCTCGACTTGCCCGCCGCCGACGCTGAGGCCGGAAAGCAAAAGGCAAAGGTGTGTGCAAGCTGTCACGGCGCGGACGGCAACAGTGCCAATCCCGCCTATCCCAGCCTCGCTGGACAAGTGTCCGGGTATATCGCGGCTCAGTTGTCGCTGTTTAAATCCGGCCAGCGCAAGAATGATATCATGATGGGGATGGCCGCCGGCCTGTCGGAACAAGACCTTGCCGATCTCGATGCCTACTACTCCAACCAGGAAATAAAACCAGGCCTGGTGACAGAGGAAGAAAAAGACGCGGTGCTTCGTGGCGAGCGCTTGTATCGCGGTGGTTATGCCCCGTTGCAAGTTGCGCCATGTATCAGCTGTCACGGACCTCAGGGCCATGGTGTACCCGTACGTTATCCCCGGGTCGCCGGTCAACATCGGAAATACCTGGAGGACCAGTTGTTGACATTCAAGGCCAGCTACGAAACGCCTGAGGCCGGGGCACGTTTTAGCTATGGTGACATCATGACCCGCATCGCATTCTTGTTGTCCGACCAGCAAATCAAAGACGTGTCCGCCTATATGCACGCCATGAAATGACTTTGCAGTAATACCGGACCGGCAGCACCAGTGCCCAGCCCGTGCCGGTCAGGGGATACTGCCAGATTGGGGGGTGCCGACAGGCCTCCCGCAACTCGGTTAATATCACAGTTAATGATGGCCGCCGCCGACGAATCTATCTTTGCGCCGGATGAGTTCGGGTTGCTGGTGGAGACCGCAATTCACGCCGGCCAACACCGCGAGCCGTTGATTGCGAACACTGACTCGGCCGCGGTCAATGGCCCCTACGTCAAGGCCGCGGTGGCGTTGCGGGATCATTTCGGTGATGACAAGCGTCGATTCGAGAGCGCGATGGCGCGGTTTGTGGCTTTGATGCACTTGTTTAGCCACAACCGGCTTGAGCAGTGGGTGCGAACCAGTGCAAACAATGCGACTGCCCAGGACATTCATCCAGCGGTGATACACGCGGCGGCACAAATGAAGCTGAACAAGAGTGGCAAATTTCCCGAGCGCAAGTTCCTGTCGTTGGTCGCCGCGCTTGCCAGCGAACAGTATCGGGGACTCGCTGGGTGGGGCCCGACCACGCAGTTATGACCGCTCCCTACCGACATCCACTTGACCCAGACGATGGGCCCGTCAGCCCTGATACCGCACCAACCTTTTACGATATCCTGACATTACGTTTGTCGCGAAGACAGACGCTAAAGACACTTGGGGCCGGTGCCGCGGTCCTGGGACTGGTCGCCAGCCATACAGGGTGGGCGCGGGACACATCCGGGCGCGGTGGGTCAAGTTTGCGCTTTGCCGAGGTACCCCGTGGCCGCGACGACCGGTTACATGTGCCGGTGGGTTACCACGCGCAGGTCCTGTTGCGCTGGGGAGAGCCGTTGTTCCCCAACGCGCCGGCCTTCGATCCCTATCGACAGTCGGCGCAGTCCCAGCGATTGCAGTTCGGGTACAACAATGATTTTGTCGCCTATCTGCCGCTTCCTCGCGGCGGTTCAACGTCAGATCACGGCCTGTTGGCGGTCAATCACGAATACACACTTGGCAGCTTGATGTTTCCAGGCACACCCCGACGACTTTCGCGCTCAGCACCGCAAGTTGCAGTGGAGATCATGGCTCACGGTATGTCGATCGTGGAGCTGCGACGTGCCGCAAGCGACTGGCGCCTGATCACCGATTCCGGCTTCAACCGCCGTATTACCCCAGTCACCCAGACGCGTCTTTCCGGCCCTGCGGCGGGACACCGCCGGATGAAAACGCGGTTCTCGCCGGACGGGGTGACTACCTGGGGGACCTACGCAAACTGTTCCGGTGGCGTTACCCCTTGGGGGACGGTGCTCACCGCCGAGGAAAACGTACAGTTTTATTTCGCCGGAGACATTGATGGGTTGCCGGAGGCGGAAAACTACCGGCGTTTCGGTCTGTCCAATACGCCGCTCATTTTGCCCTGGGGCCGTCATTATCGGCGATGGAACCTGGAAGTAAATCCTAACGAACCACTGCACGCCGGGTGGATAGTCGAGGTCGACCCCTTTGATCCGCACTCAATACCAAAAAAGCGCACCGCGTTGGGTCGTTGCAAACACGAAGGCTGCAGCGTGCATATCAATAACGATGGCCGTGTTGTCTGCTACACGGGCGATGATCAGGAGTACGAGTATGTCTACCGATTCGTGAGCCGCGATCGGTATGACCCGAAGGGTCAGCCGGCGAACCTTGATTTGCTCGATGATGGGATCTTGTCTGTCGCCGAATTTGACGCCGAGGGCAAGGTGATTTGGCATCCGTTGGTTTTCGGTCACGAGCCGTTCACCAAGCGTAACGGATTCCACAGTCAGGCCGACGTCGTTATCGATGTGCGCAAAGCCGCTGATCTGGTCGGTGCCACGCGGATGGATCGGCCGGAGAGCGTGACGGTCAATCCCGTGACCGGTTCGGTGTTCGTGGTGCTGGCCGCCAACGAACTTCGAATACGCACCGAAGTGGACGCCGCAAATCCACGTGCCCACAATAGGTTTGGCCATATCCTGGAGCTGATACCCCCGGACGGCGATCACGGTGCACCGAAATTTCATTGGGAGTTGTTCCTGCTCGCGGGTGATCCCGAAAATCCTGCCCACGGCGCCCGTTATCACGATCACGTTTCCGAGAACGGATGGCTGATTAGTCCAGATAATTGCACTTTTGACCGTGACGGCCGGTTGTGGATAGCCACCGATGGCGCGAATCGGCACGGTCTTGCCGATGGGGTTTGGGCCTCTGATGTCAGCGGTCCGGGGCGGGCGTTAACACGGCATTTCCTACGCGCGCCCGTGGGGGCGGAGGTCTGCGGACCGTTTTTCACCCCCGATAACACGACCTTCTTTTGTGCGATTCAACATCCCGGCGAAGGGTCGACCTATAAAAACCCCGCCACGCGCTGGCCCGATTTCCGCCCGGATCATCCGCCACGACCGGCAGTGGTTGCGGTGACCAAGGAAGATGGCGGCGTAATCGGCACCTAGTCGCTACTCACTACGTGCGACGCTTGGATCGTCTAGGCGATCTGATGAAACACTTGACGCGCCGCCTCCAAGGTGGCGTCGATGTCCTGCTCGGTATGGGCCGCGGAGACAAAACCGGCCTCAAATGCTGAAGGTGCTAGATAAATACCCCGGGTCAGCATGCCGTGAAAGAAGCGCTTGAACCGCGCGAGGTCGCACGCGGTGACCTGCTGGAAACGGGTGACCTCGTCATCTTCGGTAAAGAATATGCCGAACATAGCGCCGACATTTTGCGTGCAAAGCGGGATACCGATTTCCGCGGCAGCGGCGCTCAGGCCGGTGACCAGGCGCGCAGTTTGTTCGCTCAGGCGTTCATAAAATCCCGGCTCTGAGATGAGCTTTAGAGTGGCCAAACCAGCGGCCATCGCCACCGGGTTGCCCGAGAGTGTCCCCGCTTGATAGACGGGGCCGTCAGGTGCGATGAAATCCATGATCTCGGCACGGCCACCAAAAGCTCCCACCGGCATGCCGCCCCCGATAATTTTTCCGAACGTGGTCAGATCCGGTTCAATGTCGTACAGCCCTTGTGCCCCGGTCAATCCGACCCGAAACCCGGTCATCACCTCATCAAGAATGAGTACGCTTTCGTGTTGATCGCAAAGCTCACGCAGCCCCTCGAGGAAACCTGGGACCGGCGGCACGCAGTTCATATTTCCCGCCACCGGTTCCACGATGATTGCCGCGATCTGGTCACCGATGTCCTCGAAGACCTCGCGTACTTCTTGTAAGTTGTTGTAATCGAGAGTCAAGGTGTATGCCGCCAGCGATTTGGGCACGCCGGGAGAGGTCGGGACGCCCAGCGTTAGCGCCCCGGATCCGGCTTTAACCAACAGGCTATCCGCATGCCCATGATAACAACCCTCAAATTTCACCAATTTATCGCGCCCGGTGTATCCACGAGCCAAACGAATTGCGCTCATCGTTGCCTCGGTACCGGAACTGACCATGCGCACCTTGTCCACCGAGGGTATCTGGTCACAAATCATCTTGGCCATGTCGGTCTCTACTTGAGTGGGGGCGCCGAAACTCAACCCCTTATCCGCTGCCGACTTGACTGCGGCGATGACGTCAGGATGGGCATGGCCAAGGATCATTGGTCCCCACGACCCGACGTAATCGATATAGCGGTTGTCATCCTCGTCCCATAAATATGCGCCTTGAGCGCGATGGATATATACCGGCTCGCCGCCAACACTTTTGAATGCCCGCACCGGCGAATTAACGCCACCGGGGATATACCGTCTGGCTTGCTCAAACAATGATTCTTTCATCTTGTATTCGTCTCATTGGTAGAATAATTTCGCCAGCTGTTCAGCCGCGATGCGCCGGTCTGCTGCGCCGAACACAGCGTGGATAACTGCTAACGCATCGGCGCCCGCCTCCAACAGTGACGCACCATTTTCCAGCGTTATTCCGCCGATCGCAATGATGGGTATCGGTAGCTCTCGCCGGGCTCGCCGCAATAATGCCAGCGAGGCACGCCGCGCCTTAGGTTTGGTGGCGGATGAATAAAAGCTCCCAAACGCAACATAATCGGCCCCACGTTCCCATGATTCGCGCGCGCGGTTCAGGTCGTTGTAGCATGAGACCCCAATCAGCCGCGTCGGCCCCACTATGCGACGCGCATCTGGCAGCGCCGAATCTTGTTCGCCGATATGAATTCCATCGGCATCGAGCGCAACGGCCAATTCCGCATCGTCGTTGACAATGAACGTCACATTGCGATCCCGGCAGATTTGTCGTATCTCCCGCGCCTGCTGCAGCCGGGCTCGGTAATCAGCAGTCTTGTTTCTGTATTGAACGGTACGCGCACCGCCAGCGACTACCGCAACAACGTCGTCGAGCAACCGGTGCGCCGGAATCAGTTCTGGGTCAGTGATCACATAAAGCCCCCGGACACTCATGGATCGACCCTATGCAAACGCCATAATCGTTGCGGGATGCTTTGCCCGGATCCAGGCCGATAAGCACGCCGGAGCGACTGCCAGGTATATTCCAGGGCGTGATTGACCGCATCGGCCATGGTCTCCCCATGCGCCAGGTGGGCGGCCACCGCGGTGGCAAGTGTACAACCGGAACCGTGAAAGATCCCATTCAGTCGCGGCCATTGTGACATCTTTACCGCCTCGTTGGATGCCTGGTACAAGCGGTGCACAACCTTGGGAGTCGGTGCGTGCGTGCCGGTCACGAGGACATTACGACAACCCCGCGCCATGAGCTCTCTGGCCGCTTGATCCGGTTCGGCGGTGGAAGTTAGTGCGCGGCACTCATTGACGTTAGGGGTGGCCAGTGCGGCACGGGGCAGCAATGAGGTTTGCAACGCCGCAACCAGATCGGCTTCGCCCAGCGGCCCCCCGCGGTCCGCGTACAGCACCGGATCTACCACCAGCGGGACCGTCGACAACGCCGTGACGGCCTCGGCCACGGCCGCAACGATAGCCGCCGACCCCAACATGCCAGTCTTACAGGCGGCGATGGGGGCGTCTTCCAACAACGCTCCGGCTTGCGCCGCAATCAGCTGTGGGTCCAGCAACTGATAGCGCAGTAGTTGGCTTGTGTTTTGGACCGTAATGGCGGTGATGACCACCATCGGGTGACAACCCAACGCAAGTAGCGTTGAGATATCGGCGGCGATGCCGGCACCCCCGCTGGGGTCATGTCCGCCGAATACCAGCACGGTCGGTATCTGTTGTGGTTGGCCTGTCTCGGAGCGGAGCATGTGGGAAAATACCTTCGTACCAGCGCCTGCATTTAAGTAAAAGATTATCGTCGACTATAATAGCGCATTGCGTCTAGCGCGCATTTTTCATTAGCATCCCGGATGCTGGCGCAGGACGCGAGAACCAGCCCGGGGCGGGGATAGGCGTGACTGCGGTAACACGTTGTTTGGCTCAATGCCTTAAGCGCTAGCGCGGACTCGGGGTGTGGCGCCGCCGGTGAAAAATGCGGGCCAGGTCACTATCAACGTTCGGAGTCTGGCTGTGGAATACAAGACGTACATGTGCGTTATTTGTGGGTTTGTTTACGAGGAAGAAAAGGGTTTACCGGAACAGGGTATCCGGCCGGGTACGCGGTGGGAGGATGTCTCCGATAGCTGGCAGTGTCCAGATTGTGGCGCCGGCAAAACCGACTTCGAACTCGTAGAAATCTAAGTCTACTGATTGTCCCCAGCACGCCCACAATAACAGACAGGGTGGCCAACCACGGGGCATTAGGTGATATGCCTGGAAAACCCCTGTTTCCCCCCCCGCCGCGACCCGGTTCTCCGCGCCGCACGCGCCGACTGAGGCGCTCTACCGCAGCCCGTCTATTGCACCACGGCGCTGAAAAGAAGAGCTAACATTTTGTTTGGAGCGTGGAATGTAGTCAATGCCCGCGGTGACGCTGGGTGCCCGAGTGTGCGCCTAATCCTCCGCGAGCCGTGGTGAACTATTCGGGCTAGGGGCGGGGCGCTTGGTGAGGAGCGCGGGCTAGGCTCTCCCAGCAGTGGTGGATGGGTCGCGCTGACCGGCGACACGGCTGCCCGGTGACGCGTGGATGACGCGCCGGATGGCGAGATCAGGAGGGACGGCCGTACTTCTGTTTGAAACGACCGACCCGGCCCGCAGTGTCGACAATTTTTTGCTTGCCGGTATAGAACGGATGACAAGCGGAGCATATTTCGACATGGAGATCCTTCCCGAGGGTGGAACGGGTCTCGAACGAGTTACCGCACGCGCAGGACACCTTAATCACGTCATACTTGGGATGGATAGCGGCTTTCATTTCATATTCCTGGTTGGTCCCCGAGGGGTCGCGGATGATAGGCAAAACCCCGTGCATTTGCAACCCACTTGACTGCCCGCCCCGAGTTCACCCCGTACACGGCACCAATACACGGCAGCACCAACCGCTAGCGTTTCATAGACTGAAAAAATTCCGTGTTGCTCTTGGTGGCACGGAGCTTATCTAGCAGGAACTCTATGGCCTCAACGTCATCCATGGGATGTAGCAATTTGCGCAGCAGCCAGATTTTTTGGAGCTCCTGGGGATCGGTCAACAATTCCTCGCGGCGCGTACCCGATTTGCTGATGATAATTGCCGGGTATACGCGTTTCTCGGATATACGGCGATCCAGGTGAATCTCCAGATTGCCGGTACCTTTGAACTCCTCGTAGATCACGTCGTCCATTTTCGAGCCGGTATCGATGAGTGCGGTCGCTAGGATAGTTAGGCTGCCGCCCTCTTCGATATTGCGTGCGGCGCCGAAGAACCTTTTTGGTTTCTGCAGTGCATTCGCATCCACACCACCGGTGAGCACCTTGCCAGAGGCTGGTTGCACCGTGTTATAGGCCCGTGCCAGACGGGTGATGGAATCTAGCAAAATAACCACGTCCTTTTTGTGCTCCACCAGCCGCTTGGCCTTTTCGATGACCATCTCCGCCACCTGCACGTGTCGGGCCGCTGGTTCGTCGAAGGTAGAGGCAATGACCTCACCCTTGACCGACCGTTGCATTTCCGTCACCTCCTCTGGGCGTTCATCGATCAGTAGAACCATCAAGATAGAGTCGGGATCGTTGGCCGTGAAGGAGTGCGCGATCTGCTGCAAGATCACCGTCTTGCCGCTCTTGGGGGACGACACGATAAGGCCCCGCTGGCCCTTTCCGACCGGTGCGACAAGGTCAATCACCCGCGCTGTCAGATCTTCGGTGGTGCCATTTTCTTGCTCCAGCCGGATACGCTCATCGGGGTGCAACGGCGTGAGGTTCTCGAACAGAATCTTGTTCTTGGCCTCGTCCGGAGACTGGAAGTTGATGGTCTCGACCTTGAGCAGTGCGAAATAGCGCTCGGATTCCTTGGGCGGACGAATAAGGCCGGTGATGGTGTCCCCGGTGCGTAAGTTGAATCGCCGGATCTGGCTGGGAGACACATAGATATCGTCCGGTCCTGCCAGGTAAGAACTGTCCGCCGAGCGTAAAAAACCAAAGCCATCCTGCAGTATCTCGACGACACCCTCGCCGGTGATGTCCTCACCCTTTTTTGCTTGGGCCTTCAGGATTGCGAAGATCTGATCCTGCTTGCGCATCCGGCCCAGGCCATCGAGGTCCATGGAACGCGCAATATCAGCGAGTTCCGTAGGTGGTTTCTTTTTTAATTCTCCCAGTGATAGTGGCATAAGTAACTAAATAGTGTGGTGGCGCCTTATCGGCACCTGAAATCGGAGGTAAATTGGATAAACTGGTGGAGTTAGAGGGTTAGAGGGAAAACTTTATCGTTACATACAAAAGATAGCACGGGCTGAACCCAAGGTCCAGCGGTTGATTCATAGGTTTCCGTCAAGAAATGCGGTGAGCTGGGACTTGGACATAGCGCCAACCTTGGTGGCCTCGACGTTTCCATTCTTGAATAACATCAACGTGGGGATACCGCGGATTCCATACTTTGGTGGTGTGTTTGGGTTATCGTCGATATTGAATTTGGCAATGGTCAAACGACCGGCGTATTCCTCGGCGACCTCCTCTAACACCGGAGCGATCATCTTGCAGGGCCCGCACCACTCAGCCCAATAATCAACCAGTACTGGATGCTCGTTGTGGAGTACGGTTTCATCGAAGTTGTCGTCAGTAGCTTGAACGATATTGGGAGTTGACATCGAAAATATACGCCTCTTTAGCTTGGTGTTATATCTAATTTTGTGCCCATTCAAATCGGGATTGCAAGTCCACTAAGCCAGTGATTCCTGGTATCCTTGTAATTATATGACGGAAAAACATCTTAGCAGCCAAGCTTTTACAGATCTTGACCTGCCTTCCCCTTTGTTGCAAGGCGCCAGCGACGCCGGTTTCGAATACTGTACCCCCATTCAGGCGGAAGCACTTCCGATAGCGTTGGCTGGCCAAGACGTGGCGGGGCAGGCAAAGACGGGAACCGGCAAAACTGCCGCGTTTTTATTCGCACTTTTCGCCTATTTATTACGCCACCCAGCCGCCGCTGAGCGAACCGCCAGACAACCGCTTGGGTTCGTGTTAGCCCCGACCCGGGAATTGGCGATCCAAATTCACAAGGATGCCCAAGTGTTAGGTCGGCACACCCCATATAAGCTTGGATTGATATATGGGGGGACGGGATACGAAAAACAACGCCATACGCTGGAGGAAGGTGTAGATGTCCTAATCGGCACGCCCGGGCGCGTGATCGATTATTTCAAGCAGAAGCTGTTTGATTTGAGCGCCTTGCAGGTGGTGGTACTGGATGAGGCGGACCGTATGTTTGACCTCGGGTTCATCCGCGATATCCGCTATCTGTTTCGTCACATGCCGGCCCCTGAGCAGCGACTAAATATGTTGTTTTCGGCAACACTCTCAATGCGGGTAAACGAGCTTGCTTACGAGCATATGAACAATCCACAGGTGATAAAGATCGAGTCGGAACACTTGACTGTCGATCAGGTCACCGAAATGGTGTATTTCCCAAGCAATGAGGAAAAAATACCACTTCTGTTGAGAGTGCTCGAACAGGTAGGTGCCGTGCGCACTTTAGTATTCGTGAACACCAAACACGGCGCGGAAAATGTCGAGGCTTGGTTGCGAGGCAACGACTACGTAACGGGGGTGTTATCCGGAAACGTGCCCCAAAGTAAGCGCGAGCGGTTATTGCAGAGCTTTAAGGTCGGCGACGTTCCCGTGCTCGTAGCCACCGACGTTGCTGCCCGCGGCCTGCATATCCCTGACGTGAGCCACGTGGTTAACTTTGATTTGCCGCAAGACGCCGAAGACTATGTGCATCGAGTGGGGCGCACCGCTCGAGCCGGGGCCAGTGGTGACGCAATTAGTTTCGCTTGCGAAACCTACGCGTTTTCGCTGGAAGACATTGAACAGTATATTGGTCATAAAATCCCAGTCGGCAACATCGATCACGAAGCATTATTACAGCCGAAACCTCCAGTTCGACCCAAGCGCAAGTCTCGACATGCCCCAACCAAGAAGCGAGCCGAGCAAGGCAAACGCACGCGCAGATCCAAGGCAGATGGTCATCGTCATGTGAAGACCGCGCATAAGGATGTGGGCAGTACTAAGTCCACAGAGGATGAACACAGGCACAAGCGGAACAAGAAGTCACGGACGACCGACGAGGCGCGCGAACCAGCAAATTTAAAAACCGCCGCCACCAAAACTAAGAGAGCCAGGCCCACGGGCAACAAAAAACCAGTCAAAATACGTCGGAGGGATAAAGAGAAGCCGGCGGTAGGTTGAGCTTGCTTTGGTGCAAAACGCGGGTCAGACTTCGGACATGCGTTTGGTGCTTGATATCACCGCCCATCTGACACGTGATACGCATCTACATGGGCTCGATATCCATCGCTCGCGAGGAATGCGGTAAGTGGCATAAAGATTAATTTGGTGTCACGCATTTTACTCAAGTAATCCCCATGTACCGCCGACCGGTGACAAAGATTGAATTGCACCTGCGGTTGGCAATCCTTGCTGTGTTGTTGTCGCCGGGGTATGGCTTGGTGGCGGGGTGTGAAAAATCCGACCCGCAGGAACCCGAGGCGCAAATTAGAGCCGTCATTGCCATCGCGGAACAGGCCGCACAGCAGCGTGACATTGGAACATTGAAAGAATTCGTGGCTGAAGGCTACAAGGACAAGCAGGGTTACGAAAAACGCTCAGTGGTTCGTCTGTTACAAGGGTATTTGCTTCGCCATCGCAATATTCATTTGTTGTCCAAGATTACCGATCTCGAGATCATTAAGCCGGCACGTGCATCCACATCGTTGCTGGTGGCAATGACGGGACGTCGTATTGAGTCAGCGGATCAACTGTGGGACTTGCGTGCTGATGTGTTTCAGTTCGATCTAAGCTGGATACAATCCGATGGTGAGTGGCGAGTCGCGAACGCGACCTGGCGGCGTGCTCGTATCGGTGACTTTTTTTCCGATTAAGCTCCGGGCATGCGCATTATATTCATGCCGGTGCCACGTTTATCCGTACCGTGATCGGGACTGGGGGACAGACCGCACGATCCACTTGCGCATCCGAAGCGTCTATTGACGATAAAGAACAGCGGTACCAGGAGCGGGAACAGCGCCACCAATGCCCACCTCAGGGGCCCGCCGGCAAAGGTGTCCGGCTCGAATATCCATTCGGTGAAATACAGTCCCGAGTAAAAAAACAATACCGTAAAAACCAACCATAGCAGGCGCCGAAAAAACGGCCGGTACATCAGATTACGAAGCTGGTTCATATTCAATCACCATTAAACCCATACAGAGAGATAATGTCCAGACCATTGATATTCAATAGTGAAGCGTTACAGAACATCGCTCAGGGCCTCCAGGGCGGCGACTACGGATCCTCGCAGGTGCGCGCGTAATATTCGTCGTCTGCGTCGGGTTAGCACATTGAAATCGCCAGCGGCCTGCGCCGTGATCAACTGCTGAAAAGAATAACCCTGGCCAGGGATCGGCAGGTCATGTTCGGTCTCGCTGGTGAATTGCAGGTAGACTCCAGAGTTAGGTCCTCCCTTATGGAGTTGGCCGCTGGAATGCAGGTAACGCGGACCGTAAGCAAGACAAGTTACGATGCCGAATCGCTCTTGTAGCAGCCGACGAATCACGTACAGCCTGGAGTCGACTCCTGGCGACGGCGGTAGATAGGCAAGAATCGCCAGAAAATCCCCCGGACGCACCTCAGCTGCGAGTTTTTTTAGCGGGCCGATTGGATCTCCTGAAGTGTCCTGATATCGTTTGTCGCCGAACCATTCGCACACGTCGTCGTGGTACAAGGTCGACGCATCAGTTGCCAGGGTTCCGCTATTGAGGGTCTCGAGGGAACTGTTAGTCGCCATTTTGGCATCGGCGACATCGGGTTCGTCGAAGGGATTAATACCCAGTTTGTAAGCCACCACGGCAGTGGCAAATTCCCAGCGAAAGAACTCTCCCCCGAGTTCCGTCACGTCATTGATTGACCAATGAATAACCGGATGACCGAGTTCGCCTAAACGGTCCAACTCGCGCGCTATCTCGCGGTCCTGTTCTGCGGCGGTGGTTATGGAGACAAAAGCCTGGTCAGCGTGGTTGGATCCCGGTATCGGATTGTTCACCGGGACGAGACCTTGGCCTTCTTTGCCCGTGCTTTCCGCAATCAACTGCTCGATCCAGGCGCCCAGTGGCGCGAGGCAGGGTGACAGCAACAAGGTAAGCTTGTCCCGGCCGTCGCGCGCCAGGTCCGCGAGCGTGGCTCCTAAGTGAATGGCGATGTTCTCAGCGGGATCGGCAGTGGGCTTGGTGCTATCGGCGGCATTAACCGCGGTGCTCACCAGGGCCTCGAGATCGATGCCAAGCAACGCAGCAGGCAGCATGCCGAAATAAGTGAGCGCCGAATACCGCCCGCCGACGTCTGCCGGGGCCAGGAAGCAGTCGCGGAAATGCCGTTGCTCGGCCAACTGCTGCAACGATGTTCCCGCATCGGTAATGGCGATAAAGTGCTCTCCCGGTGTGGGCTTTTCGGCTTCCAGCCGATGATAAAAATACTCGAACAAAGACATGGTTTCGGTGGTGGTGCCCGACTTGCTGGATACAATAAACAGCGTACTCGGTAATGACACCTTATTTTCAACCGCATGGATCGCATCGGGAGCCGTAGTATCCAAGACTTCGAGCTGTAGATAACCTGGTGCTGAACCGAAGGTCCTGCTCAGCACCTCAGGGGCGAGACTGGATCCCCCCATGCCTAGCAGTACCGCATTGGTGAATCCATCCTCGCGTACCTGGTTGGCAAATAGGTTCAACCGCTCGATACTTGGTGGTGTCCAATTCACCGCATCGAGCCACCCCAGGCGATTGAGTATGCGTCGCTGCACGTCAGCGTGAGTCGACCACAAGCTTGCATCCTTTCGCCATATGCGGCCGGCGATTTGCACGACCGACGGGGCTTCGAGCCTCTCGGTGGCAATAGCCCGTGTTGTAAATCTCATGTTCAGGGTACCGCCCTTGAGGCAATAATCTGGTGAAGACGCGTGGATATGTCGTTTATCATCGCTGCCAGCAGCATACGGCCTTTTTCCCGACTCGCCAATGTTGGGTCGCCGATGACGCCGGCCGGGGAATAATTGGGTGCATGATCGTCGTGCCGGCGCAGCGGACCTGCTCCCATGGGTCTATCCCACACGACGGATTTGTTCATGCGCACCACATCGGCGTCGATGGCGAGCATCATGGAGGTCTCTCGCTCATCGGCATGACCGCCATGTGATTGCCGCAATAGCGTCTGTGCTAGTTGGACAACGGACGGCCCCTCATATACGTTAATCAAATGCGTGCCGGCCAATTCCTCACTCACCTGCAGCAACGCTGTTTTGGTGCTAACGCCGGTGTTTAGGATGATTACCGTCTGCACTCGATGACGGAATAGCTCAGATAAGATCTCTCGCACCACTGCGGTAAACGTGCGCTCCGAGATTGAACAACTTCCGGGGTATTCGGTGAATGCCGGATAATATCCATAGCCGACGGTGGGCCACACAAGGATGTCGAACTTTTCGGTCAGTCTTTGCGCAAGCCACTCTGCCTGTATTTGATCAGTATTCATGGGGAGGTGATAGCCATGTTCCTTGGCACTTGCTCCGACCGGTAACACGCCGGCCGCGCCATTGGCAACCCGCTTCTCGACCTCCAGCCAGGACAGCGACGCAACAAATGCGCCTGGTGTCGGTGGCCTAGTTCGGTGGGATTTACCATCCATAGTCGCTATTATACAAGCGCGGAAATTGACCTGTTACGTTAACGTTTGTCTTTTTGATCGCTGCCGGTGTATTAACCGGCAGCGATGACGCACATCGATGTCTTCTCGATTCTTGCATAAACATTTCTCAGTGGTATTTTGGAGCGCTTTGGTCAGCGTTCTGCTTTCTGTTTGGTGCGTTTATATTGATCCGATCGTTAACAACGACGGCATCCAATACTTCAGAGTCGCAGAACGGCTGTTGAATGGACAATGGCAGGACGCCATAGCCATTCATCATTGGCCGTTTTATTCGATGCTGATTGCCGCAACCAGCAAGTTGACGGGTCTTAATGTCGAGATCTCCGCTCACGCGGTGAACACCGGCTTGTATGTGTTATTGGTGGTGGGATTTATGGCCGCCGTTGTGGAGCTAGGGGGCGATCGCCGCGTGGTGGTGTTCGCCGCATTGCTGATACTGCTGTTGCCGGGATTGAACAAGTACCGATCTTATGTCATTCGGGACACTGGATATCTGGCATTCTACATCTGGTCTTTAGTGTTTTTATTTCGCTACTGGCAAAACCCCAAGAGCAAGGCAATCTTGGCGTGGTTGGTATGCACGCTCACGGCGTTCCTGTTTCGAATTGAAGGTGTGGCATTTCTACTTTTCATGCCCGCTATTATGTTGGCTCATCGGTTTCGAGACTCAACCGTTTATCGTTTGAGCGCGTCAGTTATATTGATCTTGCTAGGAATATTGTTGTTCAGCGTTTTCTCGTTGTGGACGTTGAGTTCTGAGTTGGGTGCCGAACAAACCAAAGTTTTGTCGCATCCGCTTTCTAGTGTGGCCCTGGCGTGGGAGCGGATCGGTTCCGAGTTGTGGTTCAAATTGCACGCTTTGCGGCAAGAGTTTCTAGGAGAATTCTCGGGTAAGTACGCCTATGTCGTATTTATGTTGACGCTGATCACCATTGTCGTTGTTGAAGTCTTACGAAAGCTCGTTATTGTGTATGCGTTCTTGGGGGTACACGCAGTGTGGCGCAACTTAGCCTTTCCAAACATGGCGTTGCGCCCGCTGTGGGCGGCGTTGATTTTAGTCAATCTATTGATCCTAACCATATTCACGCTGACTAAGCTATTTTTGACCGGGCGCTACACCTTAGGGTTGGTGTTGACCGTGTTGCTTGCCGTACCGTTTAGCCTTGCGTATTTTTACCGTGGTTGGCGCGAGCAACGGCCTGGCATGACGTCCGTAAATCGCTGGGTATTTCCCGTGTTGGCGGTGATCTGCCTTGCCGTTGGCGTAAAAGGCTTGGACCGGTTCACGGATAAGCGGTACCTTAAAGCTGCCGGCCGCTGGGTTGCGGCACACAGCACTACCAACGAAAAGCTCTACAGTAATAATCGAGCGTTGATTTACTACTCAGGAAAGCCAGCGTATCGGGATGGCGCTAAATATGATTGGACCGAGACCATGCGAACTGTGTGGGGCGGTGGTTGGAAAGATTACGATTACCTTGCGGTGCAAATCAGCGGCAAACGATCGGATCATGAGCGGCGGTTGGTGAGCAAACTGGGACTGCGTCCGGTTAAGACGTTTCAGAACCGAAAAGGCGATCGCGTGCTGGTGTTCAAAACTACCAGCGGCGCTTCGTGAATGTTCGTCACGTTAATCCTCAAGGTTCGGAATCTCCTTGTCCAGGCGTAGGTGTAGACTGGACTGTGGGTTCCAGTTGCGCAGAAACCGTGATCTGTCGCGCCGATAGGCACGCGCGGCCCGGGACACTGTTTTATGTTCCTTAGCTGCATCTAAATCCAATAAGACAACCTGCTTGTTGGTTACCAGTAAGTTGGCGGCCTTCATGTCACCGTGGCTGACGTGGTGCGCCAGCATGTTGGAGAAGATCCTTTTGATGCCGCCGATGACATGATCGGCGTCGGCGATGTCGCTCAGATAATCGATACAGAGGGTGCCGTTGACGTGTTCGGTGATGTAATAAGAACGTCCCCGCAACGGCCCGAACCTTTTTTCGATCATCGCTACTGGAGGGGCGGTAGTGATACCAATGTCCATAAATCGGTAGGCGCGCCGCCAACATATGGCGGCCCGGCTGGAGCGCACGGAGCGCCGTATAATATGCCATAGATCCTTTGTGTTATAGCGTTTAATGACGAACTTCTGATTGTCACCTGCCACCAGAACGACGCTAGTTGTGCGATCATGCTTATAAAGTTTCTGGTAACCCGTGTCGACCAGATAGGCGTCGGGGCTCATGAGTATCGACTGCAGCAAGGGCGAGTCATACTGTTCGTGATAGACCGTAAGCTGTGTGAAGCGACTTCTTATGATCACGACATCACTGCGAGCGCATGTGTTGCACTAAGGATCCCGGATGATGGTGGCGGAACGCCGTGGTGCAATATGCGGGCTGGATATTTTTACAGTCGAGCTCTAGGCGTGCGGTTGTAAAGCGGTGTAACCGAAACATGACTCAGTGAGGGATTGTCGTGGATACCGCAGTTTGTCTCTCAACAGAAGAGTCTGGTATTCGCATCTTGCGTCTCTCACTGTTGTGTAAGTGTAAAGCCCGATTCGCCACGCGACGCCAGAACTGGTATCTATTGGCGAATATTTCGCGCAATGATCTATCGTCGTAGACTTTCATGAATCTAAACAAGTCTCTCTGTGTCAAACCAATGTTCATGCCAGAGTAATACAAACTGGCAATATCCTTGACCAACCAACGCGTCGGTGTGCGCCGTCGCAGCTGCATACGATGCAAATCGATTACGTAGATGGCGGTTTTTTCTGGTACCGGGTTATCTAAGGGACCGTCGATTTTCAACAGGAAATGGCATAGGTAGAAATCACGGTGATTGGCACCGTTACGGTGTAGGGTTCGCGCGATCTCCGCTGTTTTTTCAATCAGCCATCTTTTGAAGCGGATACGTGCGTGTGTTGTAGGCGGACTTGTGTTCCACTGGCCACAATATTCCTCCACAGTGATGGTTGCAGGGACTTCCTCGGTGACGATGAATGAGCGCCGCCGGGCGGGATTTCGACCCGAGAGGCCGTAGGCGACGACGCACAGGGTATCGATACCAAGTCGGCGCAGTAAGTGAATCCCGTGCCACTCGTTTCGTGCCCCGATTACCGGCGTCCGGAGGTAAAGCAAGTTTTTCGAGATCTCGCGCCACCCGACGCCGCTATGGGCTTTTAGGAAGTACGCTTTTCCGTTTCTTGTGAAGCGTAAGGTTCTTCGCCCTGGTGCCTCGCGATATACGTCACCGGAAATCGTCATTACATCGTCAAACGTGCAATGTGGCTCTAACGCCTCTTGAAAATCCTGCCGGAGCCACAACAAAGTCGGCCCACGGGGGCGCCTTGTTGGCTGGGGTCGGGGTGCGACGTTTTTCTCCCGCGCCCATTGTTCTATCTTGTCTACTGCGTAGGTAGGCATGCCGTAAAGATTCGGATTGGCTCGATACGCAAGTCCATTCCGTCGCCAGTTCTCACGCTCATCGCTGACTAACATCCTCGCCAGCTCGCGGTTCAGGGCCTCCTGAACAAAGGGTGACCGCAAAACCCGACCGGCCCGGGCGCACTCGATGTGCGACGCATAACCGCATGCGTCAGTGGTCAACACCGGCAGTCCGGCGGTGATTGCTTCCAGCAAGATCATCCCGGAGTTTTCGTTGTAAGCTGGATGAATGAGCAGATCACTGGCGTGGAGCAGTTCCGGGACATCGGAGCGGCCGCCCAGGAAATGCACCCTGTCCAATATCCCGAGTCGCCGAGCTAGCCGTCGGAACGGTTTGGCGTTGTCCTGTCCAACCACCATTAAGAATGCTTTCACCAACATCTCTTCTGGCAACGCCGCCAACGCGCGAATGGTGCGATCCAGCCCCTTGGTTTTAAAACCGGAACCGACAAATAACAGCATACACGAACCATCTGGCACGCCTTGCGTACTACGGACTCTACTTACCGTTCGCGCACAGCCTTCGGTGAGTCTCTGTTTATCCAAATTTGCGGGCAGCATACTCAGGCGGTTATCGGGGGTTTGGTAGAACTGTTGATAAATGGATTTTTCGCGCTCTGAAAGACACAGGATCTTGGTATTGCTGTCCACGCCGAACACCGCACGTTCGAACTTACCGTAGTACCGATAACGTGAGGTTAGAAGATACATTACGCGATGTCGCGATATTGCCCGGCCGACGTAGCAGTAATCCGCGGCGTAGTAAATGTCTAAACCGGGCATCTTGTTGAATCCGATTATGGCGTCGAACTGTTCGCCCGCGAGATGCTTTTGCAACCGACGGTGAAATGCTGCCGCCCGTGTGTGATTTGTTAAGCCGTGACAGCGGAGAATCCGAACCTCCACTTCGTTCAGAAGCGGACCCTGCCATTCACTACAGTAGACGACTAGCTCGTGTCCCCGACGTTGGCATTCATCTATGACCCGCAGCATATCCCGTGAAAGCCCGCCGTAGGGAAAAATTTTGTACGCACAAAAAGCAAAACGCATGGCGTTAACCCGCTTTGGTTTCCATCCCAGGTTTTCGGTGCAACTGCTCCAGCTTGTGCTCCCACTTGTATGCGCTCTCGCATATCATTTTGAGATCGTCATACTCGGGAATCCAGCCCAGGACCTCATGTATCTTCGTCTTCTCTGCGACGAGTGCCGGCGGATCACCGGGTCGACGCTTCGCCTCTACTACAGCGAATCGTTTCTTGCTCACCTTTTGTACCATACCCAATACCTCGCGCACACTGAATCCATGTCCGTAGCCGCAGTTCAATGTTTGAGATTCACCGCCACTAAGCAGATAGCGAAGTGCCATCACATGGGCGCGAGCGAGGTCTTCTACGTGAATGTAATCGCGTATGCACGTCCCGTCCTCGGTGTCATAATCGGTGCCGAAAATGGCGATTTGGTCGCGCTTGCCACAAGCGGCCTCACAGGCCACCTTGATCAGATGCGTGGCATCTGGTGTCGCCTGACCGAGTGAACCATCCAATGCTGCGCCAGCAACATTGAAATAGCGTAACGCCACGTGATTGAAGCATTGACTGGCCGGCTTATTGTTGATGCGGTCGCTGTTGGTAAGATCTTGCAGCATCCACTCGGTAGCCAGTTTTGAGAAACCATATGGATTGATCGGTACGGTGTCGGCCTCTTCATCGACGGGTATGCTCGCAGGTGTGCCATACACGGCAGCACTGGATGAAAAGATAAAATGCCGTACGCCGCTATCGCGGCATGCCTCGATCAGGTGCAAGGAGTTCGCTACATTGTTGGCGTAATACTTAGCCGGATCGCTCACCGACTCCGGTACCACGATATGTCCGGCGAAATGGATTACCGCGGTGACATCGTGCTCGTGTATGAGGCGACCCACCGCCTCCCGATTGCCGGCATCGAGTTCTACGAAGACCGCCTGTTCCGGAATCGCCCATTTGTTGCCGGAATATAGATTATCGACCACCAGGACCCGATAGCCGGTATGGAGCAATTGGCGCGTCGTGTGGGACCCGATGTAACCGGCTCCCCCGGTGACCAATACAGTGTGCTGCATAGATCTATTTGCGTTTTTTAAGGCTCGTCTGAAGTGTACCCCACACCTTAGCAGGTGGCACGGTGGTGTAACATGCCGGCGTGACCGCCGCTTCCCCGGAATAGCTACAGCGGCGGCGTAAACACGGGGCGCACGGAAATTCGGCGACCAGATGATGTTGTTCGGAGGCCCGGGTTCCGGTAAGCCGCGGGTCGGTGGCACCGTAGATCGACACGCAAGGAGCGGCGACCGCAGCGGCCAGGTGGCCAAGGCCCGTGTCGACGGCGACGACGCCGGCGGCAACTGCGAGCAGACTGGCGAGTTCGGACAGATCCAGCACCGGCAACGCCCGTGCGAGAGCGTTGTCGGCGGCCAGCCGCTCGGCGCGTGCCTTCTCCATAGCGTTTCCAGAGGGTAATAGAACCATGAGATCGTCATCATTGGCGAGGCGAATCAGCTCGCGCCAGTAGGGTTCCGGCCAATGTTTGCTTGGCCAGGTGGTACCATGCAGAAACAACACGTAGTTCCCACTCTCGGGATACGAAGCCGGTCCCAAGCGGTCATGGCTAATGCCATAATCGACATCGGATTCTGGTGGTGGATACCGCAAAGCAGCAGCGAACAGCTGCCGGAGTCGATCGATGGCGTGCTGATGACGATTGACTTTGATTCCATGATGATACACCCAGGCAGCGAGAGGTTCACGAGCGCTGTCCCGCGCCAGTCCGTAACGACTTCCGCGGGCGATGACTGACAACATCGCGCTCTTGATCAATCCTTGGGCATCAATCACTAAGTCGTAGTGTGTTCGGCGCAGCTCGCGCCACAACCGGCGGCCACCCCCAAAAATCGCCCACGGTTCGCGGCGCCAGCGCCGGTTGGCAAACACGATAGTCCGATCCACAGCCGGGTGCCATCCGGGTATGTCCATCAATGACTCTTCAACCACCCAGTCAAAACGAATGTCCGGCCGCGTATTAAACGCATCCGTCAACGCAGGCAGTGTGTGCAGCACGTCGCCAAGGGAGCTGGTCTTGATGAGGAGAACCTTCATGGGCCCATGGGCTGGGTGGTGGCGGCCTGAAATGCGTCAGTGATGAGCTGATCGGCAGCGGTCGCGACCCGGTCGGGCGTCAAGTCGCGCAAACATTTCAGATGCCCCAGCGGGCAGTGGCGCTTGAAGCACGGGCTACAACTCAGATTCAATGTGACCACGGTGCTATTCGGCGTCAACGGTGGCGTCACCGCTGGATCGGACGACCCGTACACGGCGACTAAGGGACGGCCAAGGGCAGCGGCAACATGCATCAAGCCTGAGTCGTTGGAAATCACCAAACTGGCGAGCGACATCAAATCGATCGCTTGTGCCAAGCTGGTTCTTCCGGCGAGATTGACACACTCGGCTGCGCACAACGCCGCAATGCGCGCCGCCGCTTGCGCGTCATGCTGCGATCCCATCAACCAAACCCCCCAGCCTTGAGACAAATATCGACGCGCAACTTGAGCATAGTGCTCCGCGGGCCATTGCTTGGCGGGACCAAATTCTGCCCCCGGACACAACACTAGGATTGGCTGATCCGGTGCCGGCAACTGCGTGGCCGTCAATGCCGTCCTCACCTGGCCGGGGTCGACCAGCAACTCGGGGACCGGCATCGACGCCCGGGGCGGAGGCGGTTGGTCGGCGGATCCAGCCAGGGCCACGAATCGTTGCATGGTCATGGGTAGGCGATCACGGTCCAGCCGCCGGATATCATTGATTAATCCCCAGCGATGCTCGCCGACATAGCCGGTACGGCGCGGAATCCGCGCCCAGAATGGCACTAATGCGGATTTCCAGGAATTCGGTAACAGAATCGCCCACTGATAGCTTGAGCGGCGCAACCGCCGTCCCAATTGCAAGCGTTTCCGTATGTCAGCCCGACGGTGTTGGAACGGTGCGACCACAACCTCGTTGATCTCGGTCATGCGTTCCAGCAACGGCGCCGACCAAGACGGCGCCAATACATCGATGGTCGCTTGGGGACATTGTTGTTTCAACGTCTTGAACAGGCTTTGCGCCATCACCATGTCGCCGACCCAAGACGGGCCGACCACCAGGATGCGATCATTGGCGAAGACTGTGCTCACAACGGGTGCGATATTGATAAAGGAGGCACGTGACAAGCCTCGGTATGCCGGTCGGCTATAAGTAGGTCAGCCAATCCTGGTGCTGATCGCGTCGCCCATACACGGTGTCAAAATACATGGTTTGCAGTTGCTCGGTAATCGGTCCTCGTTCACCGCGACCAATTGCCCGGTCGTCCAGTTCCCGGATCGGTGTTACCTCCGCTGCAGTCCCGGTGAAGAATGCTTCATCGGCCACATAGATCTCGTCCCGGGTGATGCGTTTCTCTTTTACTTCCAAGCCCAACTCGGCAATCAACTGTAAAATAGTGTCGCGGGTAATGCCTTCCAATGCTGACGTTAAGTCCGGAGTTAAGATCTTTCCGTCACGTACGATAAAGATATTCTCACCGCTGCCTTCGGCGACAAAACCTTCTAGATCCAGTAAGAGCGCCTCGTCGTAACCTGCTTTGGCAACTTCTTGCAGGGCGAGAATAGAGTTGTAGTAGTGGCCATTGGCTTTAGCCTTGCACATCGTACTGTTGACATGGTGGCGTGAAAATGAGGACGTCTTTACGCGGATTCCGTTGGCAAGGCCTTCATCGCCCAGATACGCCCCCCACTCCCAGCTGGCCACGGCCACATGAACACGAAGATTATCCGCATGCAGTCCCATACCCTCCGAGCCATAAAAAACGATCGGCCGAATATAGGCGCTGGCTAGATCATTTTTTTGTACCACCAGTTTTTGGGCCTCGTTCAACGTGTCCCTGTCGAACGGCAAACGCATCCCCATGATGTGGGCGGAACGGAAAAGACGTTCGGTATGGTGCTGCAGTCGGAAGATGGCGGTGCCCTTGTCTGTCTTGTAGGCGCGCACCCCTTCGAACACACCCAGACCATAATGGAGCGTATGGGTGAGTACGTGGACGGTTGCATCACGCCACGGTATCAACTCACCGTCCATCCAGATTACACCTTCGCGGTCGGCAAATGTCATAGTCGTAACTCCTCGTCCGGCCAATCGGAATCTTGTTGGAGCCGACACCGTGTCATGCCGACTCCTGTTCGAAAAATCTTTGCCACAAAGCGGCCACCATACGGCGGGTATCGGCCAAATCGTCCCCACTCACCAGCGGTGCCTGTTCCGCGAGCTTCAAACGGTGCTCCGTTGTCAGGTAACGGCGGTAAGCGTCAGCCAGAACCTGGTAGTCGGCATGGCTAACCAGGCCGGTGGCTTCCAGCACACCGAGTACTTCGAGACTGCTTCTCGGACCGGTCAGCTCAGGGTGCATGTGGGCCCAACCAAGAACGTAATATTGGACTATAAACTCAATGTCAACTATTCCGCCTATTCCCTGTTTTAGATCGAAACAATCGTCGTTCGAACGATCGCGCGCATCGACCATCTTTTGCCGCATCGCGCATATATCACGCTTCAGCGCTTTGGGGTCCCGCGCTTGGGTCAACACCTCAAAGCGGATCGCCTCGAAGCGGCACTTCATCGCCTCGCTGCCGTTGACCATCCGCGCCCGCACCAGGGCCTGATGTTCCCAGGTCCAGGCGCGCTGCAGTTGGTAGCTGTGGTAAGCATCCAACGCGGTGACCAGCGGCCCGGACCGGCCGCTGGGCCGTAACCGGGTGTCGATTTCGTAAATTACCCCCGACGGTGTCCGCGTAGTGAGCATATGGACAATCCGCTGGCCGAGCCGTCCGTAGTACTGCTGATTAGGCAGGCTGCGGTCGCCGCCTACAGTCATGCCATGGAGCGTAGCGCCATGGTGCAAAAACACGAGATCGAGATCGGAGTGGTAGCCGAGCTCGAAGCTGCCTAGTTTCCCGTAGGCGACGATACCGAATTCCGGCCGCCTAGGTTCATCCACCGGACTCGGTTCACCGTATGCGGCGCGCAAGCTGTTGCCAGCAAGCGTCACCACCGTATCGAGCATCGCCTCGGCGATCACACAAAGTTGGCGCGCCACATCTTGAGTGGTGACAAATTCAAGCACATCGGCGGCTGCAACTTTTAATGTCTGGGCTTGACGAACCTCCCGCAGAACCTCCATCTGGTCCTCGAGGTCATCGCCACTCACCGATGCCAACCGCTGCTGAATTTCACCTATCAATGATTCAGGGGTGACGGACACTGAAGTCGAGATCGGATCCAGTAATTCGTCCAGCAGTAAGGGATAGCGGCTAATCCAGCTGCTGATCCACGCGCTGGCGGCGCTGAGTCTGACCAGTTGCGACAGTGCCAAAGGGTTTTCAACCAGTAGCATTAGATATGCGGATCGGCGGCCAATGGTCTCGACCAGTTGGAGCAGGCGCTGAAGCGTGTTGTTCGGATTTTGTGTAGATGCGGCTTGATGTATTAACAGCGGCATGAGTCGATCGACGCGCTCACGTCCGTAGTTTGAATGCGCGTGATATGCCTTGCTGTGTCGAAATGCCTGTAACTGCTCTAGCGCAGTCTTGGGATCCGAGTATCCACTTACCGCCAGAGACTGCAGCGCGACATCCTCGTCCGCGGCGCCCAACCACACGTCTTGCAGTGAAATGACTGCCGGCTGAGACTCGGTACGGGTGACGAAAACCTGCTTGAAGTGATCGTGCACTGTTTGCATCACTTCATGGATTCGGCGTTCACAGGCGGACCAGTCGCTGTAGCCGGTTACGAATGCCAGTCGTGTTTGCTCATCGTCGCCCAGCGGCAGCATATGCGTTTGTTGGTCATGCATCATTTGTAGCCGATGTTCCAAGTTGCGCAGAAATAGATAGGCTTGTTTCAATTCCGCGACTACCTTCGTCTCGAGCGCCCCGATACTATCCAGCTGATCTAGTGCCTCGAATAGCCGATTGGACTGCAAAGCAGGTTCGCGACCGCCGCGAATCAGCTGGAAGCTCTGTGCAATGAATTCGATTTCGCGGATGCCTCCTTGACCCAGTTTGATGTTTCGCGCGATATCCTTGCGCTCCAGTTCGCGTTCGATCAGTTGCTTCATCTCGCGGATCGATTCGAACGCGCCATAATCCAGATATTTGCGATAAACAAAGGGGCGTAAACGCGCCAATAGCCGTTCACCCGCCTGTCGGTCGCCGGCAACCACGCGTGCCTTGGTTAACGCATAACGTTCCCAACCGCGGCCATGGGTCTGGTAGTAGTTTTCCGTGGCGTCAAACGACAAGGCCAGTGGACCGCTACGGCCATTGGGGCGTAGCCGCATGTCGACACGAAACACGTAGCCGTCCTCGGTCCTGGTCTCCAATGCCGAAATCAGTTCCCGCCCAAGCTTGGTGAAAAACTGGTGGTTACTAATCGGCCGCTGGGCATCGGTTTCGCCATCCGCGCCGTAGGTAAAGATCAAATCGATATCAGAGGAGAAGTTCAGTTCCCTGCCGCCAAGCTTGCCCAACCCCAAGACAATAAACGGCACCGATTGCCCGCCTGACTTGTCACGGGGCGTTCCCATCGACTCGGTCATCCAGCGATAGGCGTAATCCAGCGCCTGCTGGACACAGCAGTCCGCCAGTTCCGTCATCAGCGCCATGACCTCGTCTAGACAAGCCATACCCGCCAGATCCCGCCATGCGATACGCACCGACTCGCGTAACCGAAACCGGCGCATGACGCGCTGTAACGTGGCCATGTCCGCAACGTTTGCGAACACCGTCGCGGCGCGTCGCATCAGCTCACCTGGGTCGTAGGTACGGTCCAGATCGCCGCTTTGCATCAAGTCCGACACTAAGGCCGGCTTTTGTAGGCAGGTTTTGGCAACGAAATCGCTGCCAGCCCACACCTGGAGCAACTGACGCTGTTGACGGACGTTTATCTTCAGCGCACCCATCTGCTCGCGGGAAGCTGCCTGAAAGTCTTGCCAATACTGTGCCAGGCGCTCTTGCAGGGAGTCGGGAATCCCATCGAAACAGGGCGGTTTTTTTGTTGCCGACAACGTCTTACTCATGGCGCCACAAAGCTCTTTCCTTGCTGGTTATAATCTGACAGCCTAACGGCTTTTCTAATGATCTCACAAACATGATACCGCTCATCGATACCAGGCTCGAAGAATACGCCATCGCCCACTCCCGTGGTGTCTCGCCTTTATTGCAGGAACTCCAGACCTATACCTACGAACACTGTGCCAACCCACAAATGGTGACTGGGCCGCTCGAGGCGGGATTTTTACGAATGCTGGTCCAGCTCATCGGCGCCCGCAGGGTATTGGAGATTGGTTTGTTTACCGGTTATTCGGCACTGGCCATGGCCGAGGTACTGCCAGTGGATGGGGAACTGATCAGTTGCGAGATCGACCACCAGCACTGCGCAATTGCGAAGTCGTTTTTTAGTCGCAGCCCCCACGGCGATAAGATCCGCATTGTGTTGGGACCGGCGCTGGAAACCCTGGACACGGTAATTGGGCCATTCGATCTGGTGTTTCTCGATGCAGACAAGGAAAACTACCGGCAATACTATGAGAAGGCCCTGTCGTTACTCCGGCCGGAGGGGTTGTTGGTAGCCGATAACACCTTGTGGTCGGGTCGTGTGTTGGATCCAAAAAAAGATACCGATCACGCGCTGGTGGCGTTCAACCAACGCGTACAGCGAGACGATCGGGTGGAGAACGTCTTGCTCACCGTGCGCGACGGTATGATGCTGGCGCGAAAACGGACTTAATCAATTTCTACTAGTGAACATGAGCTGGGCCCACAACCGACTAATATTAATGGGTAAGGATCTGGCTCAGGAACTGCTCGGTGCGTTCGGACTGGGGGTTGGTAAAGAACTCTTCGGGTTCGTTCTGTTCGACGATTTGTCCCTCATCCATGAAGATCATCTGATTCGCCACCGTCTTCGCGAACCCCATTTCGTGAGTCACGCACAGCATGGTCATACCCTCCTCGGCGAGTTCGACCATGACATCCAGGACTTCTTTGATCATTTCCGGATCCAGCGCCGAAGTCGGCTCATCGAACAACATGACCTTCGGATTCATACACAATGCTCGGGCAATGGCCACCCGCTGTTGTTGACCGCCGGACAGTTGGCCCGGATACTTGCTGGCTTGCTCAGGAATTTTGACGCGTTCGAGATATTTTATAGCGATGTCTTCTGCCTCTGCGCGGGGCAGCTTGCGCACCCAGATCGGTGCCAGCGCCAAGTTCTCGAGAATGGACAGGTGGGGGAATAAATTGAAATGTTGGAACACCATTCCAACTTCACGGCGTACGCTTTCGATGTTCTTGAGGTCATCGGTGAGTTCGGTGCCGTCAACCACGATGCGCCCCTTTTGGTGCTCCTCGAGCCGGTTGATACAACGAATCAAGGTTGATTTTCCGGAACCGGACGGACCGCATATCACGAAGCGCTCGCCTTTTCTTACCTTCAAGTTGATTTCTTTGAGCACATGAAACTGTCCATACCACTTATGCATCGCCTCGATGAGGATGATGACGTCGTCGGCGACCTGGGAGCTGGATTGTGGTGATTCGATGTCGTTCATGCTGTCTCCCAGGTCGTGTATTGCACCAAGGATCCCGGATGATGGCGAAGGGATCGGGCGGTTGGACGCCGCGTTGGAGCGAAATGCATAGCCGTAGCTATGGGTTGAGTGAAGCGCAAGTACAGGCGTTCGAGACCGAGCCAGCGCCGGGATAGTCCCGCCCCTGGCTTTGCCGAGCAATCCGGCGCATCGATGTCGTTATTTCCTAGAAAAGACACTGCGGGTCCCCCCGGTGTATATCCAACAAACAGGGGCGGGGCGCCTTGGTGTTATATACGACCATGTCAGCGATTGTGGCCGGTGCTCAACTTACGTTCCAGCCCCTGACTGTAGCGCGACATACCGTAGCAGAAAATCCAGAATATGAACGCCGCGAACACATAACCCTCGACGGCATATCCCAGCCAACTGGGATCTTTGATGGCGGATTCTACTGCCCCAAGAATATCGAAAAGCCCAATGATAATAACCAACGTCGTGTCTTTAAACAGCGCAATTAAAGTATTCACGATTCCCGGAATCACCAGCTTCAGTGCCTGGGGCAGGATAATCAGCAACATACTTTTCCAGAAGTTGAGGCCCAGCGCTTTGGCCGCCTCATATTGTCCGGTCGGGATCGCCTGCAGCCCACCGCGGACAACCTCCGCCATATACGCAGACTCGAACAAAGTGATTCCGATCAGCGCACGCAGCAACTTATCGAAGGTTACGCCTTCGGGTAAGAACAGCGGCAGCATAACCGACGACATGAACAACACAGTGATCAGCGGTACGCCTCGCCAAAGTTCGATGAAGGCCACACTGAAAGCACGGACGATGGGCATCTCCGAACGGCGACCCAGCGCCAATAAAACACCGAGCGGCAAAGACGCGACCATCCCCACCGCAGAGATGATCAGCGTCAGCATTAATCCGCCCCACTGGTCAGTAGAAATTAAGGGCAAGCCCAGTACGCCGCCGTAGAACAATACGAACGCGATGATCGGATAACCGAACAACAGAAAAAAACCCAGCCAGGTTTTATTGGGGAAACTCCTTACGAACAGCGGCACGAACAGCGCGATCAATAGACCGAAAGCCAAATTCACGCGCCATTGCTGGGCGTCGGGATAGAAGCCGTAGATAAACTGATTGAGCCGCGCGAGGACGAACACCCAGCAAGCGCCGCCGCCGGTGCAATCCTCGCGGCTCGTACCGACCCAATCCGCAGCTATGAATGCCCAATTGATCACCGGCGGTATCGCAACATAGAGCAGATAGACCGCAAACAGTGTCAACACCGTGTTCGCGGCCGATGAAAACAGGTTGGTTCGCAGCCAGCCGAGCACCCCGATGGTCAACACCGGTGGGGGCATATCCCGAACCCGTTTAAACGTATCGCGCGGCGTCGACTGGATCATAGGATCAGCGCTCCACGAGGGCAGTTTTTTTGTTGTACCAGTTCATGAACATTGAAATCACGAGGCTAATTGTCAGATACACCGCCATCGTCATGAGAATGATTTCCACCGCCTGCCCGGTCTGGTTCAGCGTGGTGCCGGCCCATACCGCCACCAGATCGGGATAGCCCACCGCGGTCGCCAATGACGAGTTCTTGGTGAGGTTCAAATATTGGCTGGTCAACGGCGGGATGATGACGCGAAACGCCTGGGGAATGACCACTAACCGCAGTGTCAGAGTGGGGCGCAGTCCCAGCGCAAAAGATGCCTCAGTTTGTCCGTGACTGACAGCGAGAATTCCTGCGCGCACGATTTCGGCAATAAACGCGGCGGTGTAGATCGACAGCGCGAGCAGCAAGGCCACGAGTTCGGGTATCACCGACAGTCCACCGCGGAAATTGAAACCTTGAAGTCTCGGCATGTCCCAGGTCAACGGAAAGCCGGTCACTGCGAACACGAGTATCGGTAGGCCAATGATGAGGCCGAGGACGGTAAGCAATACCGGAAATTGTTGTCCGGTAAGGTCCTGTCTCTTGTGCGCCCATCGAGCGACGAAAAAGCTTGAAATGGTGCCGAGCGCGAAGACCACGCTCACGGCGGTGAAGGCCGGTTCCGGTTGCGGTGCCGGTAAGTACAACCCGCGCACATTTAGGAAAAATAGATCGAGCAACGACAGGCTGTTACGCGGCGACGGCAGCGCGCTGAGCACCGCGAAGTACCAGAACAGGATCTGCAGCAGCAATGGGATGTTGCGGAAAATCTCGATATAGGCCGCTGCGACCCGGGCAATCAGCCAGTTCCGCGACAGCCGCCCGATACCGATGATGAAACCCAGCAGGGTGGCGAAGAAGATACCGAGAAATGAAACCAGAAGGGTGTTGAACAGGCCTACGAAGAAGGTGCGCCCGTAGGTGTGGGTTTCATCGTACTCGATCAATGACATCAGGATGCCAAATCCGGCCTGTAAATCCAGAAACCCGAAACCGGTGGCAATGCCCCGCTGCGCCATATTGGTCAGCGTGTTGTTGGCAATGTATACAAAAAACGCGGCCACCGACATCAAAACGATGGCTTGAAACGCCACCGAGCGAAACGTCGGGTTATTCCATATTGGCGTCTTGGGCGCGGAAGGTGCGGCGGCGGTTGGTTTTTTTTCGGTCATCTATCCGCCATATCCGTATCCGCAAAACTGCACCGGCGCGCGGAGCGCGCCGGTGCAGTCGTTAGCGATTGATTAACGAAATGGCGGCGCGTATTGCAGACCGCCGTCTTTCCACAGCGCATTGATACCGCGCGCAATGTTGAGCTTACTGCCCGTGCCCACGTTACGATCAAACGCCTCGGCGTAGTTGCCGACCATTTTGACAATGTTGTAAGCCCACTCATTGGGCAATCCGAGGCCCTTGCCACCGATTCCCTCGAGCCCCAGCAACCGGCGCACGGCGGGGTTTTTGCTATTCGCCTTCATGTCGTCGACGTTCTTCGAGTCCACCCCCATGTCCTCGGCTTCCAGCATCGCGAACAGGCTCCATTTGACGACGTTGAACCACTGATCGTCACCTTGACGTACCACGGGTCCGAGTGGTTCTTTAGAAATGACCTCCGGTAGCACGATGGCGCCACCGGGATCCTTCAATTGAATGCGTAGCGCATAGAGTTGGGACTGATCAGAGGTCAACACGTCACAGCGGCCAGCGTCGAAACCGGCAACCGTCTCCGCCGCTTTATCGTACGTGATGGGCGTGTATTTCATGTTTCTCGACCGAAAGTAATCGGCGAGATTGAGCTCGGTGGTGGTGCCGGCCTGGATGCAAACACTGGCGCCGCCGAGGTCTTTGGCGCTGTTTACGCCCAGGCTTTTTTTCACCATGAAGCCTTGGCCGTCATAATAGTTCACGCCTGCGAAATTCAGCCCCAGTGAGGTGTCGCGGGTCGTTGTCCAGGTGGTGTTACGCGACAATACGTCGATTTCACCGGACTGCAGCGCGGTGAACCGCTCCTTGGCGGTCAACGGGGTGAACTTGACGTTGCCGGCGTCGCCGAATACGGCGGCGGCGATCGCCCGACACACGTCGACGTCCAGGCCGCTCCATTTCCCGCGGTCATCCGGAAACGAAAAACCAGGCAGACCGGTATTGACGCCGCACTGGACGTGCCCCCGCTGTTTGACCGTATCGAGGGTTGCCGCTTGCGCAACGGCAATGGACAGCGTCAGTAACACAACGCTTGCCGCGAGTGATTTCAACGTCTTCATTGTGTCTTCCTCCCAGGGGTATTGACTATCCGGTCACCACGCCCGGACAGCGGTTGTTGATATCCGAGGGAGACAAAGCTAACACAACCACACCGCAACACCAACGCCACGGTCATTGCCCGGCTTATCTCATTTCTCATTTCTCATTACGCCGGGCGCCGGCGCCACCTTGCCCTGCCCGGCACCCGCGGTTTGCAACGCCAGGGCATAAGATTGTTCGCAAGTTGGGTTTGGTATATCCCATCGTGCAGTCAGCAGAACCATAAAAAAACCCCGCTCGAAGAGCGGGGTTTTTGATCATTATAATGGAGGTAAGGCAGATTACATCATGCCACCCATGCCACCCATATCACCCATGCCGCCGCCACCCATTGGCATATCCGGTTTCTCTTCCGGGATTTCTGCCACCATGGCTTCGGTGGTGATCATCAAGCCGGCGATGGAGGCCGCGTTCTGTAACGCGATGCGGGTTACCTTGGTCGGATCCAGGATACCCATTTCCATCATGTCACCGTACTCTTCCGTGGCGGCGTTGTAACCGGTGTTGCCTTTACTCTCACGGACCTTGTTGAGAACAACCGAACCGTCTTCACCGGCATTGGTGACGATCAGACGCAGTGGTTCTTCCAGCGCGCGCAACACAATCCGAACCCCGGTGTCTTGGTCGGCATTCTCGCCCTTAGCTTTTCCTACACTCTCGATGCAGCGAACCAGCGCCACGCCGCCGCCCGGCACCACACCCTCTTCCACTGCTGCACGGGTGGCATGCAGGGCGTCCTCGACGCGGGCCTTTTTCTCCTTCATTTCCACTTCAGTTGCGGCGCCGACCTTGGTTACCGCCACACCACCGGCGAGCTTGGCGACTCGCTCTTGCATCTTCTCCTTGTCGTAATCTGAAGTGGCTTCTTCGATCTGGGAGCGAATTTGATTTACGCGTGCCTCGATGTCTTCGGTCTTGCCGGCGCCATCGATGATGGTGGAATTTTCCTTGGTTATTTGAACGCGCTTGGCATGACCAAGGTCGTCAAGGCTCGCGGCCTCCAAGCTCATGCCGACCTCTTCGCTGATCACATTACCGCCGGTAAGGATCGCGACGTCCTGCAACATTGCCTTGCGGCGGTCGCCGAAGCCAGGGGCCTTTACGGCGCACACCTTTACGATGCCGCGGATGGTGTTGACCACCAGCGTAGCCAGCGCCTCGCCGTCGACATCCTCGGCGATTATCATCAGTGGCTTACCGGCCTTGGCCACCGATTCAAGGA